>NZ_AXAB01000054.1:0-65248 GCF_000472645.1 Bradyrhizobium sp. WSM2254
GATGAAGACCTTCTTCTGCGACCCCCACGCGCCGTGGCAAAAGGGCGGCATCGAGAACGCCATCGGCCGCTTGCGCCGCTTCATCCCCCGAAAGACCGACCTCGAAAAGCTCCCAACCAAGCGCTTCCGCCAGTCCGTTGCCACCTACAACAACACCCCGCGCAAATGCCTTGACTTCAGAACCCCGGCAGAGGCCTTCTCCTCTCAACTGTTGCACTTCGAGTGTGAATCCACCTCCTGGCTTTCGCCAGGACGACATGGGGAAACATTGCGCCCAACACCGTCATGACGGCGGCGCATCACCTCAACCCCTCATCACCTCGTCGCTCATCACTTCGAACTTCTTCAATTCCATCCGGCCAAAGCTCGTCGAGAGCGCGACATCGGCGGCGTCGCGGCCTGTCGCCATCAGGATGCGGCCGATGCGGGGGACGTTGTGGCGGGCGTCGAAGGTGAACCATTTGCCGGAGAGCCAGACCTGAAACCAGCCGGAAAAATCCATCGGGGACGGATCCGGCGGAATGCCGATGTCGCCCATATAGCCGGTGCAGTAGCGGGCCGGGATGCCCATGCAGCGGCAGAGCGCGACGGCCAGATGGGCGAAGTCGCGGCAGACGCCGGCCTTCTGCTCGTAGACGTCGTGCGCCGACTTCATGTGATGGGCGTGTTCGTAGCCGAAGGTGACGTGCTTGTGCACGAATTCGGTGATGGCAGCGACGCGATCCCAACCAGGTTTCGTCTTGGCGAACAGCGACCAGGCGATGTCGGTGAGCTTGTCGGTCTCGCAATAGCGGCTCGGCATCAGGTAGAGCATCAGCTCGTTCGGCAGTTGCTCGATCGGGATCTGCTGCGCGTCCGGCATCACCTCGTCGGGCAGGCCGGTGTCGCGCACCAGCGCACGGCCCTTCAGCGTCACGCCGCCGGCGGGCGCGACGAGGCGGCCGCACACATTGCCAAAACTGTCGTGATAGAAGCGGATCGGAACATCGGGCTCCGCGACCACCGCCTCCGTGCCGATGATGTCGGCCTGCCGCGAGGGGTGGATGTTGAGCATGACCACCATCGGTGTCGGCTGTGCTGCCGCGTAGGCGATGTCGAAGCCGACCCTGATGTCCATCTATTAAGACCTCCGCTATAAGACCTCTGCCTCCAGCTCCTGATCGTTGTCCTGGTCGTCCGAGACCACCTTGATGTTCACGTCCATGGCGTCGAAGGCGTCCCCGGAGCCGATATAGACGCCGTGCAGCGGGATCGCCTGGCGCGGATCGCGGGCAACCGCGACCCGGATCAGGTCACGGGTGCCGACGATGCCGTTGGTCGGATCGAACTCGATCCAGCCCGCGCTCGGCAAATAGACCTGCACCCAGGCGTGGGTCGAGCCGCCGCCGACGTGCCGCTGCTCGATATCCTCCGGCACGAAGATGTAGCCGGAGACGAACCGCGCGGCGATGCCGAGCTGGCGCAGCGCCTCGATCATGAACAGCGCATAGTCCCGACAAGTTCCCGAGCCCGACTGCAAAGTGTCGAGCGGATGCTGCGTACCCAACTCGTGGCGCTTGCGGTATTTGAACTGCTTGCGGATGCCGTGCGTCATGCCGCTCAGGATCTTGAAGGTCGGCGTCGGCGCGTCCTCGTCGAGGAAGCCGCGCGCCCACTCCGCGATCTCGCCGTCGGGATCGGTGTATTGCGGCGTGATGTACTGGACGAGATCGGGGAACTCCTCGTCGTCGTAGACGAAGGGATAGAAATAGGCCGGATCGTCCGGCGTCAGCGCGAACTCCTCCACCGGATTGTGCTCGACGGTGACATGCCAATCGAAGATCAGTGTGTCCGCGCGCTCGTCGAAATTGGCGATCGCGACCGAATTGCCGAACACGTCGTGGATCCAGTGCAGCGACATCGGCTCCGGCGAGATTTCGAGCCTGGAATCGAGCACGCGCAGATCGTGCCCGTCGCGCGGACGGAGCATGATCCGGTGTTCGCCGAACGCCACGGGGCGGTTATAGCGATATTCGGTCTTGTGATGAATCGTGAGCAGCGGCATCGTGAGGCGATCATGGTGACTTTGGGCGGATCAATCTATAGCGATTGTGCCCGATTCTTGGGGTGACTGCATTTTCCATAGGCAATCAGGATGGCTTTAGACACAGCCGACGCGGCCGATCAACTGCTCGGCGAGGGTGACATTCCGCCAGTGCATGAGGTGAATGCGGCAGGGGCATCGCCCTTCCTGCTCACCGCGGATCATTACGGGCGGGTGCTGCCGCGCGCGCTCGGCGATCTCGGCGTCGCCGAGAACGAGCTGACGCGGCACATCGCCTGGGACATTGGCATTGCCGGCGTCGCCGAGCGGCTGGCAGAAATGCTCGACGCCCACCTGATCGCGCAGCGTTATTCGCGGCTCGTGATCGACTGCAACCGCCCGCCGGGCGCCGTGAGCTCGATTCCCGTGATGTCCGAGGCAACGGCGATCCCGGGCAATGAGGCAATCTCCACGGGCGAGCACGCGGCAAGGCGGCGCGAGATTTTCGAGCCCTACCATCATCGCATCGATGCCACGATCGGCCGCCGCCTGCACGACAAGCGGCCGACGGTGCTGGTGTCGCTGCACAGCTTCACGCCGGTCTATGCCGGTGTCGAGCGGCCCTGGCATATCGGCGCACTCTACAACCGCGACACCGTGCTGCCGCAGCTCCTGCTGAAGCATCTCCACGCCGAGAGCGATCTCGTCGTCGGCGACAACGAGCCCTATGCGGTCAACGACCTCACCGACTACACCATCCCCGTGCATGGCGAAGCCCGCGGCCTCGTCAGCACCGGCATCGAGATCCGCCAGGATCTGATCGCGGACCAGTCCGGCCAGCGGCAATGGGCCGAGCGGTTGGCAAGGATCTTTGCGGAGATCGAGCTGGAGCTGCGGGCGGAGAGGTTGGTCGATTAGCCGCCACGCGTTGCCACGAACACCGCGAGCGCGGCAAAGATCGCGGCGATGCTCCACAGCACGTAGGCGATGCGGCCGTCGCCGCGCGCGTCGAGCGTCGCCTCGGCCGGGTTGTCGGGGTTGACGCGAACCTCGACGGTCGCGCCGTCCTGATAGCGCGACATCAGCTTTCGCAGCATCTCGTCGGAAGCCGACGGCGTTCCTGCCGCGACGCGCGCGCATTCATTGGTGTAGCTGACGTTCTGGTAGAGGTAGGTGTAGGTCACGCGCTTGCCGAACATCTCGGTGCCGCGGCGCTCGCCCGGCTCGCTGGCCTGGTGATATTCCTCGATTCCCGACAGCTTGATCGTGCCCGGCACGGTCGGCCACCGCGTCGCCATCGAGGCCTGCCGCTGCACGGCCCACGCCATCAGCGCGATGACGAGGCCGAACGCGCCGAAGGCAACGACCAGGCCCGCGAGATTGGGCCGCGCGACGTGATGGGCGAGATATTGGTAACTCTGGTTGAGACCGAACGCCGAGCCGAACACGATGGCGAGCACGATCACCGTGCCGATGCCGAGACAGCCCCACAGGCCCTTGGGCAGATCGCGCTCCAGCACGGCCTGATCGGGATGACGCGGATTGTAGTAGACGGTCACGATGCTGCCGGCGGGATATTTCGCGAGCTTCTCGGCGACCTGGAAATTGCCGAGGTCTTCGCCGATCGAGATGCGGTTGTTGCGCAGCTTGCGGCCGCCGACCGAATATTCGTAGGTCACGTTCGCGAAGTTGCGGTTCTCCGTCCGATAGCCGTCCTCGCGCTCGTCGTCGGACACCCTGACCTCGCGCACCTCGGCAACCGATGTGACCACCTTGCCGGCGGCCTGCGGCCAGCTCCGCGCCTCGCGCGCCTGCCAGGTCTTCACGACGGCGGCAATCAGGATCAGCGCGAGCGGCGCAAGCAGCATCGCGTAAACGAGCGGGGGCAGATCAGGCACGGCAAAATCCTTCGTCAGCGGCAATGCCCGATTGGACGCATTGCCGCCGCGAAGGGTTCAAACCAAACCCCGTCAGGAGGTTATTTCGCCCGCGTCAGCGCCAGCCAGATACCGCCGCCGATCATGAAGCCGCCGGAGATACGCGACATCATTCGCGTGCGGCGGGCCGAGAAGAATTTTCGGGCGCGCCCGGCTGCAATCGCATAGAGCGCGTCTGTCATCGCCGCGGTGACCATGAAAGTTGCGCCCAGCAGCGCGACTTGCGGGAAGTGGTCGCGGTTCATGTCCATGAACTGCGGGATGAAGGCGCCGAAGAACACCAGCACCTTCGGGTTCGACAGCAGCACCAGGAAACCTTGCAGGAAGAAGCCGCCGCGCGGCGGCGGAGGCGGCTGGTCGACATTGACGCCTTCGACCGGTGCCCAGATCAGCCTGATGCCGAGCCAGACCAGATAGGCGGCGCCGGCAAAGCGCACCCAGTCGAACCAGTAGCCCATGGTCGCCATCAGCGAGGTCAGGCCGACCGCGACGATGCCGATGACGATGGCAAGGCCGGCCTGCGCGCCAAGGACATTGGTGAGCGCCGCACGCGTGCCGTGGCGCAGGCCGTTGGCGATGACGAGGGTGACGATCGGACCCGGCAGCAGCGCCAGCGCAATGCAGGCGGCGACGAAGGCGAGATAGGCTTGCATGGACATCATGGGAGGAACTCGCTGAGGGCGGCGGTTGGGACATTAATGCATGGCGGAGGCGGGAACGGAAGACAGATGAGCGCGGTGTGCCCGCCCAACCACCGGTGTCATACCCCGCGGATGCGGGGTATCCAGTACGCCGCGGCTTCTCCGTATCCCACGAGCGCCTCGGAATACTGGATCACCCGCTTTCGCGGGTGATGACAGCGGAGAACGTGGCGCGGTTCACGCCCCCCTCACCGCCCATCCAGCGCGGCGGCGATCCATTCCTTCATCTCCTGTGTTTCCAGAAACACGAGCGCCGCGCGCTGCACGGCGTTCGCCTCGCCCGCGCCTTGCGCCACCGCGACGAGCAGGTCGCAGCGGCGCGACAACGCGAGGCCGGCGGCGGCATGGCGCGCACCGTCGGGCATGTCGAGATCGTAATGCCTGATGCGGCCCCGCATGGCGGCGATGCTCACGGCCTCGCCCGCCGCGACGGGCGTGAAGCGCGGACTGATCAGGTCGATATCGGCGACGCGGTCGACCTCGTCGTCATCGGCAACGCCGGTGTCGCAATTGCAGAAGCCGCGCTTGGCGCGGACATAGAGCTCGGCACCGTCGCAGCCGCCCGCGGTACAACGGAACGCGCGGCCGGCCGGCCAGCCGTCGCGGGGAAACGGCCAGCTCATCTCCTGCCAATGCCCGGTACGTTCCGTCGCATGGGTAAGCACGCCGGACAGCGCGCCGAGAGCGATCATGGCCATCAGCATCCTCGCCCCGCGCCGCATCGTCAGCTCTTCGGCAAGCCGGCGACGGCGCGCGCGGGACCGGTCAGCTCGAGGATATGCAGGCCGGTATTGGCGCGGTCGACGATGTAGATGTAGCCGCGATCGTCCGTCTCCACATTGTTGGTCTGGATCGCGACCTTGCAGCGCTCGCCGCCCTCGATCGGGATACAGCGCTTGTCGGTCGCGCTCGTGATCGACGGAATGAAATAGCCGACCTCCTTCGGGTGATAGGGGTCGCGGATGTCGAGCGCGCGCACGCCGGCATTGAAGAAGGCGATGAAGGCCAGCTTCTTGTAGTAGACCGGCGCCATGCTCTCGTTCGAGGAGTGCGAGCCGAAGCGGCCGCCGCGCTGGCAGAACTGTCCGCTCGCCTCCGGCACGGTGTAGCTCGAGATCATCATCGGCCGCGTCTCGGTGGTGACGTCGGCGAACCACACCATCTGCCGCGCCTCGCCGCATTCGTTGAGGATCGCCTCATCCACGATCATCACGATGTCGCGGGTCCTGCCGTCCTTGTCCTCGGCAAATTCCGCAACGGGCATGTCGAGCATCGGGAACGTCGTGTGCGCGCCGTTGAAGGCGGACATCGGCATCCGCGCAATCTCGGGATAGCGCAGATTGTCCGGCGTCGGCTCCTTCGGCCCGTTCAACAGCTTGTCGCGATCGACGATCTGGAGGATGCCGCCCTTGTTGGTGCCGTACCCGAAATAGACGCGATTGCCTTCGGGCCCGGTCGAGATCGGCCCGTGCAGTTCGGTCGGCACCGTGCCGGTGGCGCCGGGCTCCTGGCCCGGCAGGCCGAAGTCACGGATCTTCTGCGGATGCGCGGGATCGGAGAGATCATAGACCTGCGTCATGCGCCGCGTGCGCCAGTCCGGCGCGCCCGAGACGAGAAAGGCGATACCGGTGTCGCATTCCCACCAGCTCTTGTGCGTGTCCTTCAAGCCGCCAATGCGCGCGATCAGGACGGGGCTGGCGGGATCGGTGACGTTCCATATCTCATGCGCCTCGCTGCCGAAGGTGCGCAGCATGTAGACCGCATTCGGATCGCCCTTCGGCAACGACTTGCCGTCGCAGACCCGCACCATCTGCGCACCGCCGGATTCGTATTTGCCTTCCTGCCCCGGCAGGTGACGCAGATATTTGGGATGCGCGGGATCGGTGACGTCGACGATCGAGGTTCCGTTCGGCTCCGCCTTCCCCGTCATCGGATTGACGGGAGCGGGCACGTCATCGGTGCCGCCATGATGGCCGATATAGGCGATCCAGCGATCGCCCTGATGATGGATGGTCGGCTGATACGCGCTGCGCGCCTGGAGGTCGTTGGTCCCGACCAGCTTCATGTTGGAGGCTTCCGGCGGCGCGCCGACAGTCTGCTTCTGCGCATGTACCGTGGTGCCGCAAGCGAAAAGGACGAGGCTTGCAGCAGTCAAGACGCAACGGAACATGAATGTCCTCCCGGAACCAATCTGCGTTGGCTGAACGTCGAGGCTAGCACAGCCGTTTGCGGGCGACCAAAACACGATTTCGCGGCTGGTCATTCCGGGGCGCACAAAGTGCGAACCCGGAATCTCGAGATTCCGGATAACCGCTGCGCGGTTTCCGAATGACGGCGGGCTTGACATGCAACCATTTGGTTGCCTATTATCCTAACCATGGATGAGGTCTTCAAAGCGCTCGCCGACGCGTCACGACGATCGCTGCTCGACAGGCTCCACGCCAGGAACGGCCAGACGCTGAACGAACTCTGCGAAGGCCTTTCGATGACGCGGCAGGCTGTGACCAAGCACCTTGTGATTCTGGAAGAGGCCAACCTGGTCACGGCCATCAGGCATGGCCGCGAGAAGCTGCATTACCTCAATCCGGTGCCGATCCATCAGATCGGCGAACGCTGGATCAGGAAATTCGAGCGCGGCAAACTCGCCGCGCTCGGCGAGTTGAAACGCCAGTTGGAGAAGCGCGATGAGTAAGCCGCAATTCGTCTATGTGAGCTATATCGAGACCTCGCCGGAAAAGCTGTGGGAGGCGCTGACGTCGAGCGAGTTCACCAGGCAATACTGGTTCGGCGCAGAGATCCGTTCCGACTGGAAGGCCGGCTCGCCCTTCGCGCTCCTGCTGGACGGCGAAATCACCGATTCCGGCGAGATCCTCGAGGCCGATCCGCCGCGGCGCCTGTCCTACAGCTTCAAGCACCAGAAATACGAAGAGCTCCGCGGCGAGCCGATCTCGCGCGTCGTCTTCACCATCGAACCGTTCGGCTCGCTCGTGCGTTTGACCGTGCTGCATGACGGCTTCGTCGAGGGCGGCAAATATCTCGGCGCCGTCTCCAATGGCTGGCCGGCGATCCTGTCCGGGCTCAAGAGCCTGTTGGAGCGAGGCAAGGTGCTCGCCATCCCCCGCGCAGCCCTCAACAAGGGATTCGACGCGAAATGAACCTCGATCAATTCAAGCCGCTCACCGTCTACACCATCTACATCGCCTCCACACCGGAGAAGGTGTGGGAGGCGCTGACCTCGGCGGAGTTCAGCCGGCAGTATTTCTTCGGCAATGCCGTGGAGGTCGAGCCGCGGCTCGGCGGTGCGTTCGTCGTGCGCACGCCCGACGGCGCCCTGCACATCAGCGGCGAGGTCCTCGCTTACGATCCGCCGCGAAAGCTCGCGGTCACCTTCAACGTCAACTGGCCCGATCTGATCGAGAAGCTCGGCCCGACCCTCGTCACCTACGAGATCGAAGAGGTCGGCGACGCAGTCCGTCTCACCATGAGCGAAGGCCATGACCGGCCGCTCAGCGACGACATCCTCTCCGGCGGACGGCAGGGCTGGCCCGCGATTCTCTCCGGCCTCAAGAGCGTGCTCGAGACCGGCAAGCCGCTGGTGGTGAAGATGGGCCCGCCGCAGCGGATGCTGGATGCCCTGAAGGCGATGGGGATCAAGACGCCGTAGCGGTCGGAATCTGCGCCCTCATCGCTTCTTCTTCACCGGCGGCGGATGAATCTCGTCGATCTTGCGACGGCATTCCCCTTCCGAATCGTGCGGGCCCGAGACAAAGGTCCCACTGACCTTGATCGCGTACCAGCCCGACTCCACGCCGAGCCGGAGTGCTTCGTCTGTCTTGACGTGTCGTGGGGAGAGAATTTGCATCAGGTGCTTTCGGTTGGCGTTCGATCTCATATCGAACCGCGATCGCCTTTACGACGGCGTGATGAGTCGGCTCCGCCGGTGCGAGGAATGCGCCGTTTCACGTCGCGCGCATAGTCACGGCGCCGCGTGTGCGCAGGACGACCGGACTTTCCGACATTGGCGCGCACCGTGCGCGCAATCCCTGCAATTAGCTATCGTTTTCTCGCCCGCGCCGCGCCTTTGAAGCGCCAAATGCCGTTCTCGACCGAATAAGGCCGCCGAAGCCTCGTTTTCGACCGCTTGGAGTGCGTCGGGCTCCCCTCTCACGGCACCGGCGCCACCAGACGCCGATACAGATGCCATGTCGCATGACCGAGCACCGGCAGCGTCACGATCAGCCCGAGAAAGTAAGGCAGCGCCGAGACGATCAGCAGCATCACGATCACGGCCGCCCAGCCGATCATCGGCAGCGGGCTGGTCACGACCGCACGTACGCTCGTCACCATGGCCGTGACGAAATCGACCTCGCGATCGAGCAGCAGCGGAAACGACACCACGGTGAGCGAGAACAGGATCAGCGACAGCACGGCACCGACCGCGTTGCCGATGGCGAGGAACAGCAGGCCCTCATTGGTCGTCAGCACCACCGTCATGAACTCCTGAAGGCTCGAGAACGAGGCGTGCAGGCCGAGCAGCAGCGCGATCAGGAGCCGAACCTGGTACATCCAGATCACGAACATGAACAGCGTGACGAACGCCATCCAGCCGATCTCGCTGCGCGAGCGTATCGTCGACCAGATCGCGCCGAAGGAGACGGGCTCGCCGCGCTCGCGGCGGCGGCTGACCTCGTAGAGACCGATCGCGACGAACGGGCCGATCAGCGCGAAACCGGCGGCCAGGGGATAGACCAGATAGACCATGCCGAAGGCGGTGAGGCAGAGCATGATGGCGATGCCGCCGGCGGCATAGAGCGCGCCGAAGCAAAGCCCGTAGAGCGGCAGCGCCTGGAAATCGCGGAGCCCCTCGACCAGCGCCTCGGCAATGTCGGTCGCCATAATGGGACGCACCACCGGATCGACCTTGCCCGAGATGGACATCGGCTTCCTCCTCATCTGCCGGTGCGATCTTCGTCGCACGGATCAACCGCGATATTAGCGCCGTCGGGCGCCGCGCGCACGCGCAGTTTGGTTCCGGATGACGGTATCCTGGGAGCCCGGCAGCGCTGCGTCGGCGCCCCCTGTCGGGGGCTCACCCGTGCTGCGCGCGACTTCAGAATCTTTCCCCCATCGAGGGCTTTTGGGCACGATGCCTATGGACGGAACGGACGGTGGTGCCGCAAATTGCACCTTCGAACCAGCACACGCGATGACCAGAGCGGACCACTTGAACCGATGAGCTTGCGTACCCGGCTACTGATACTCGTCATCGCGGCCATGCTGGTGCCGGCGAGCCTCGTCGGGCTGCGTTTCATGCAGAATCGAAGCAGCGACATCAACGCGGCGCTGGCCAATCTGGCTGCGACGGCCGGCGAGATTGCCAGCGATCTGGACGAGAAGATTCAGGGCACCGCCCAGCTTCACTATGGTCTTGCCCGTGCGCGCGATCTCGACACGCGCGACAAGGCGGCGTGCTCGGCGTTTCTGTCGGAAGTGCGCGAGGAATACCCACAGTTCACCGGGATATTGACCATCGATCCGGACGGCAGCCTGTTCTGCGACTCGCTGCGGACCAACCGCACCCTCGACCTCCGGGATCGCGCCTATTTCAAGCAGGCCCTGGTCTCGCGCGGCGTCGTGATCGAGCCCGTCTTCGGCCGGTTGACCGGACTGTCGGTGCTCCAGATCGCATATCCGGTGCGATCGGAAGCGGGCGCGCTGAAGCTGATCCTGCTCGCTTCGTTCAACCTACGCAAATTCGCGGAGTTTCACCACAAGCGGTTGCTCGCCGAGAAGGATATCCTGCTCGTCGACGCCAAGGGCACGGTTCTGGTCGCTCCCTCCGGCGGAGGCTGGACCGAGCCCGTCGGCGGATCGATCGCGGGATCCGAACTGTTCCGCTTCGCGGCAACGGCCGACCGGGAGTCCTTTCACGAGGTCACCGATCGGGAGGGCCGCGCCCATGTCTGGAGTGTCGCCGCCCGCTCGCCGTCGACCCGCGATGCCGGTCTCTACATCCTGGTCGGACGGTCCAAGGACGGGCTGGTCGCGGCAGCGAACCGCCGGCTCTACGAGGACATAGCGATCCTGGCCGTGGCCTCGCTGCTGCTGCTGGCGGCGGTCTTGATCCTCGCGACCGTGAGCGTCGGGCGCCAGGTCGGACGGCTCGCCGCGATGGCGAAGAAGCTCGGGCGCGGCGACCTCGGCGCGCGCATTCCACCGCCCCATCCGGGCGGCGAGCTCGGCGGACTGATGAGCCTGCTCAACGACACCGCCGAGTCGCTCCAGCAGCAACGCGCCGCCATCGCGGACCTCAACCAGAAGCTCAGCCAGTCCCAGAAGATGGAGGCCATGGGCCAGCTCACCGGCGGCGTGGCGCACGATTTCAACAATCTGCTGACCGTCATTCTCGGCAATGCGGAGCATCTTGCCGACAGTCTGGTGGGAAACAAGGAATTGCACCGGATCGCCGGCGACATCGCGACCGCCGCCGAGCGCGGCTCCGACCTGACGCAGAGCCTGCTCGCCTTCGCGCGCAAGCAGCCCTTGAGGCCGCGAGAGATCGACATCGCTGGCAAGGTTCGCGACATGGAGCCGTTGCTGCGCCGGACCCTGGGCGGGCACATCGAGTGCGCTTTCGCACTCGAGGCGAACGCGTGGTTGACCAGCGTCGATCCCGGCCAACTGACGACTGCGCTGCTCAACCTCGTGCTCAACGCGCGCGATGCCTTGCCTGACGGCGGCAAGCTGACGGTCGAGGTGCGCAACGCTTCGCTCGGAGAAACCGACATCGATGTCAACGGCGAGCCGCGCCCCGGCGACTACGTCATGGTCGCGGTGACGGACACCGGCAGCGGCATGACCGCCGAGGTGGCGAGCCGCGCGTTCGAGCCGTTCTTCACCACCAAGGAGGTCGGCAAGGGAACCGGGCTTGGCCTCAGCATGGTCTACGGATTTGTGCGGCAGTCCGGCGGCCTGGTGCAGATGCAGTCCGAACCGGGACACGGCAGTGTCGTCAGGCTGTTCTTTCCCCGCCTCGCAACGCCGCCGACCGAGGATCCATCACCGCGGGAGCGGATCGCCGCACCCGACGGCAGCGAGACCATTCTCTTCGTCGAGGACGACGACATGGTGCGGGCCTATGTCGTGAACGAGTTGAAGACGCTCGGCTACCGCGTCATCGAGGCGCCGAACGGTCCCGCGGCGCTCGACCTGTTGCGCCAGCCGGGGGACATCCACCTGCTGTTCACCGACGTCGTGATGCCCGGCGGCATGTTCGGGCCGGAACTTGCCAGACAGGCTACCCAGCTGCGGCCCGGGCTCAAGGTGCTCTTCACCTCCGGCTTCACCCAAAATCCCGTCAAGGCGCCCGACGGGCTCGGCGATGCCCGCATTCTGACAAAACCGTTCCGGCGGCACGACCTCGCCGCGATGCTGCGGTCCGCGCTGTCGGCGCCGCCACGATGACGTCAGGACGACGACGCGAGCAGAACCGCGACACCAAGATTGGCCGCGAACAGGGCCGCGTCGATGACGAAGATCCTGAGCATCGGGCCCTTCAACACCGGCCAGTAGGCGACCCCGACGCGCCCGCCGCGCATCAGGACCGGCAGGTTATAGGCGAACTGGCTGAAGTGGCAGCCGGCAAAGAACAGGAACAGCGCAAGCTGCGCTTCGATCGGCTGGAAGAAGAACGGACGCGCCACCAGAAGATAGAACGACAGCAGCCCGATCGGCAGATTGATCCCGCCCAGGAACGCCACGCTGGCCGCCAGGGTCGGCGCGATCGGATTGCCGCGCTCTTCCCGCGGCAGCAATATCTTCAGCGTGTTGCGCTGGGCGACGCTGAACTGGATGAATGCGCCGACGAACCAGAGCGCATTGAGAAGCAGAACAAAATCCGAAAGGCGCATGTCTATTTTCCGTAAAAGGCTTCGCTGCGCACCACGCGGCCGGCAGCGTCGAAATCCATGAACTCGCTGGCGCGCGTGTCGCCGAGCTGCCACCACACCGTCAGCCGCGCGATCGTGTCGTCCCAGCTCCAGTTCAGGATCTTCAGGTCGGCGCTTTCGATGTGGCCATAGGCTTTCCGCCAGTAGGCGCGGATGTTCTCGGCCCCGGTGACGACGGGGGAACCGGTCAGCGTCAATGCCAGAGGACTGCGCATCTGCGCATTGTCGGCAAAATGCGCGACGACCGCGTCGATATCGACCCTGCACCAGTTCGCGCACCATGCCGCGACGAAGCGTTCGGCGGCTGCGCGATCCATCCTTGCACTCGTGTCATGAGCGCTCATCTCTTGAGCGCTCATCGCTTCCGTCCGCTCATGACGCGGCCCTCCCCTGGCTCGTTGCCGGGAAAGTGGCAAAGCTCGCCTCTCATGTCAACTACGTTGACTTGAGGCGCCGTCAATTGTTGTCGGCGATCGCCCCCATGACGGCCATCCACGCCGCCGCCCCCGGCGCCCCGGCGCGATCGAACGCCGCGCGCAGGACCTTGCGCTCGTGGTCCGATGCCCTTTGCTCGATACGTTTCCCGGAATCCGTCAGGCGCAGCAGCTTGGAGCGATGCTGCTCGGGCGAACGCTTCGACGTCAGGAGCTTGCGCTCCAGCAGCAGGTTGAGCGGCCGGTTCAACGCCTGCTTGGAAATGCCGAGGATCTCGATCAGCGCGCCGATCGCGATGTCGGGCCGGCGCGCCACCACGTAGAGGATGCGATGGTGGGGGCGCGACAGGCCCTGCTTTGCAAGATAGTCGTCGGCCTCCAGCGTCATCCCGCGCCAGCCGTAATACATGAGCTCCAGCGCCGCATCCAGATCGTGCAGCTTCGCAAGTGAGGCGCGGTGAAGCCCCGCGGCTTGAGACGTCTTTGGCATTGTAAGAATCTAACCCCTCGCCCGCAGCTCGCGCCGCAGCACCTTGCCGGTCACCGTCATCGGCAGCGTCTCAGCGAACTCCACAAAGCGCGGATATTCGTGCGCGGCGAGCTGCACCTTCACGAACTCCTGGATCTCGCGCGCGAGCGCGTCGCTGCCGGCAAAACCCGGACGCAGCACGATCCAGGCCTTGATCGACTCGGTGCGGATCGGATCGGGAATGCCGACCACCGCCGCCATCGCCACCGACGGATGCTTCATCAGCGTGTGCTCGATCTCGGACGGGCCGACGCGATAGCCGGCGGTGGTGATGACGTCGTCCTCGCGGCTGACATACCAGAAATAGCCGTCCTCGTCCTGCACGCCGAGATCGCCGGTGAGCAGGAACGCGCCGGCATATTTCTTCGCGGTTGCCTCCGGATTGCGCCAGTATTCGAGCATGGTGACGGGGCACGGCTGGCGCACGCCGATGATGCCGCGCTGCCCCGTGGGCAGCTCCTCGCCCTTGTCGTTGACGATGCGGACGTCGAAGCCCGGCGTCGCCTTGCCCATCGCCCCGGGCCGGATCGGAAACAGGTTGGAGTTGCTGCCGATCACGAGATTGCACTCGGTCTGGCCGAACACTTCATGCGCATCGATGCCAAAGGTCTCGCGCACCCAGCCCAGCAGCTCGCCGCCGAGCGATTCACCGCCGGTGAAAATGCTGCGCAGCTTGACGCCGGAATGTTTCACGCCGGCCTGCCGCATCAGCTTCAGCGCGGTCGGCGGCAGGAAGACGTTGCGAACGGAAAGATCGGCCATCATCTGCATCGCCGCCTGCGGCTCGAATTTTCGGGCGCGATGGCCGACCAGCGGGATGCCGTGGTACCAGAACGCGAGCAGGCCGTTGACGAGGCCGCCGATCCAGGCCCAGTCCGCCGGCGTCCACATCAGATCGCCGGGGCGCGGCAGGAAGTTGTGGCACATCTCGACGTTCGGCAGATGGCCGAGCACGACGCGATGGGCATGCAGCGCGCCCTTGGGATTTCCCGTCGTGCCCGAGGTGTAGATGATCAGCGCAGGATCGTCGGCCGAGGTGTCGACGGTCGCAAAGTCCTCGGACGCGGTTTCGATCGCCGACCAGAACGGTTTTGCGCCGGCGTGGACGGCGCTGCTCGTGACATAGATGTCCTGCAAATAGGGCAGCCGATCGCGGACCTTCGTGAGCTTCTCCCAGCCCGCCTCATCAGTGATGATGGCTCTTGCTTGCGAATTCGACAGGCGGAATTCCAGCGCGTCCTCGCCGAACAGCGCGAACAGCGGGATCGAGATCAGCCCGGAGCGGAACGCCGCCATATGCGCGATCGGCAGCTCCAGCGACTGCGACAGGAACACCGCGACGCGGTCGCCGCGCACGAGCCCGTCGGCCTTCAGCACATTGGCGAAGCGGCGCGACATGTCCGCGACCTCGTCGAAGGAGGTGCGCGTGGTGGCGCCGTTCTCGTCGACATAGATCAGCGCGAGGCGGCCAGTGCCGTCGGCATGGCGGTCGCAGCACGCCTCCGCCATGTTGAAGCGCGCCGGAACGTCCCAGCGGAAGTTGCGATAGAGCTCGTCGTAGGTCTTGGCTTCGGTGAGCATGGCTCGCGTTTCCACGGTCTTGGCGTCATGGCCGGGCGAAAGCGCGAAGCGCGTCTTCGCGATCAAAGTCCCGGCCATCCACGCACTTGCTTCTTGAGCCTAGTCTAAGCTCGCGGATGCCCGGGACAAGCCCGGGCATGACGTCTCCATGCGATGTCATTCCGGGTTCGATGCTTCGCATCGCCCCGGAATGACGACACACTATGACCGCACCGTTCGGAAGAACTTCCTGACGTCGCGCACGAACAGCTCCGGCTGCTCGAAGGCGGCGAAATGGCCGCCCTTCTCCATCTCGCTCCAATGCGTGATGTTGTGAAAATTGGGCTCCATCCAGCGCCGCACCGGCGTGATGATCTCCTTCGGGAACACGGCGACACCGGTCGGCACGCCGACCTCAGGCGTCGTGCGTCGCTTGCCAAAGCTTTCCCAGTAGAGCCGCGCCGACGATGTCGCCGTCTCCGTCGCCCAATACAGCATGACGTTGTCGAGCAGTTCGTCCCTGGTGAAGATGTTCTCGGGATGACCGTTGCAATCGGTCCAGGCCCAGAACTTTTCCAGGATCCAGGCCGCCTGCCCGCTCGGCGAATCCGTCAAGCCGTAGCCGAGCGTCTGCGGCCGCGTCGATTGCTGCCTGGAATAACCGGAATCGAGATCGACATAATGCTTGAGGCCGACGAGCGCGCGCTTCTCCTCCGGCGTCGGCTCGCCCTCGACCTTCGGCGCCGCGTTGAAGGCGAGCGTGATGTGGATGCCGGCGCAATGCTCGGCGTCCTGCGCGCCGAGCGAGGTCGTCACCGCCGAGCCCCAGTCGCCGCCTTGCGCGCCGTAGCGCGCGTAGCCGAGCCGGTCCATCAGCTTGGCCCAGGTCGCGGCGATGCGGTCGACGCCCCAGCCGGTGGTCTTCGGCTTGGCGGAGAAGCCGAAGCCCGGCAGCGAGGGGCAGATCACGTGAAACGCATCCGCGGGATTGCCGCCATGTGCGGCGGGATCGACCAGCGGCGCGATCACCTTCTGGAACTCCACGATCGAGCCGGGCCAGCCATGGGTGATGATCAGCGGCAGCGCGGCCGGCTCCTGCGAACGCGCATGCAGGAAGTGGATATCGAGCCCGTCGATCTCGGTCGTGTATTGATCGAAGCGGTTGAGCTTGGCTTCGCGGGCGCGCCAGTCGTAGCCATCAGCCCAATAGGTGCAGATCTCCCGGATCCATTTCAGCGGCGCGCCCTGGCTCCAGTCGTCGACGAGTTCAGCCTCCGGCCAGCGCGTGCGGGCAAGGCGCGATTTGAGATCGGTGAGGATGTCGTCGCTGATGGCGATGCGGAACGGTTTGATGGCGCTCATCGGCGGCCTCCCCATCTTTTCTCGTCATTCCGGGGCGTGCGAAGCACGAGCCCGGAATCCATTTCGCAACAGAGCTGGCGGCCCGAATGGATTCCGGGCTCGACGCTGACGCGTCGCCCCGGAATGACGGCTAGCCCGACAGCGCCGCCTTCACCAGGCCGGACGCCTTGCCGAAATCCATCTGTCCGGCGTACTTCGCGCGCAGCACGGCGATTACCTTGCCCATGTCCTTCATGCCGGCGGCGCCGGTTTCGGCGATCGCATCCGCGATCGCCTTCTTGACCTCGTCATCGGACATCTGCTTCGGCAGATACGCCGAGATCACCGCGATCTCCTCGCGCTCCTGCTGCGCGAGCTCGGCGCGGCCGCCCTTGTCGTAGAGCTCGACCGACTCCTGGCGCTGCTTGATCATCTTCTGCAGCACGCCGAGCAAATCCGCGTCCGTCAGCGGCGGCTTGCCCTGCCCGCGCGCGTCGATGTCGGCGTTCTTGATGGTCGAGTTGACCATGCGCAGCGTGGACAGCTTGCGCTCGTCCTTGGCCTTCATGGCCTCCTTGACCGCATTGTTGATGTCGTCGCGCAGCATGATCGTGATCCCTTCGAATATCCGACGCCTGATCTAGGCCGTTCGCGCCCCTGAGACAACCTGGCTTTGCAGCCATCCGGTCAGTGCCTGCGCCGTAGCTTCTGGCTGTTCCGGCTGCGGCAGATGCCCGCAATTCGCCAACACGACGAGCTTCGCGCCGGCAATGCCGTCCGCCATCTCCTTCGAGAAGGCGTTGGGAATCGTGGCGTCCTGATCGCCGGTCAGCACCAGCGTCGGGCATTTGATCGTCGCCAGCGTCGGCCGCGAGTCGATCCGCGCAATGATCGCGGTCTGCTGCCGCAGATAGCCTTCGACGCCAACGTCATCGCCCTGCTCGTGCACGAGCCGGCGAATGCCGGAATCGTCGCGGCGCGAGGGATGCACCAGCTCCGGAAACATCTCCTCGCGCGCGGCACGCAACTCCCCGCGCTTTGCCCGCTCCATCAGGACGCGGCGGCGCTGGATCGCCTCCGGCGTATCGGGGCGCGCCTGGGTGTTGATCAGCGCGAGCCTCAAGACCCGCTCGGGCGCCTGGCGCATGATCTCCAGCGCGATGTAGCCACCCATGGAATGGCCGGCGAGTGCAAAGCGCGGCGGGGCCTCGCTCAGCACCCGCCGGGCGATCGCCGCCATGCTGTCATCGCGGATATGGTTGGCGACCATCACCGGGCCGAACCGCCACAGCGCCGGGATCACCGGGGCATAGATCCGGGCCGAGGAGGCCAGCCCCGGAACCAGCAGAAGCGGGGTGGTCTGGTCCATTATTGCCTCGAAAGCCCCTGGATTTGCCGGAAATTGTGCGGCCAAGCTTAAGTCCCCGGGACGGGCTGTCAAATATGCAAAAACGCATGTGAATCGGGCCTCTCCCGCTTTGACGGAGGCGCGCGGGCAGACTATGAAACGCGCTCATGACACAACATGACAACGATCCCGCCTGGCCGGACCATAAACCGACCGCGCTCCTCGTGCTCGCCGATGGCACGGTGCTCGAAGGCTTTGGTCTCGGCGCCGAAGGCCACGCCGTCGGTGAAGTCTGCTTCAACACCGCGATGACCGGCTATGAGGAGATCCTCACCGATCCCTCCTATGCCGGCCAGCTCATCACCTTCACCTTCCCGCATATCGGCAATGTCGGTACCAACGAGGAAGATATCGAGACGGTGAACATGGCCGCGACGCCGGGCGCGCGCGGCGTGATCCTGCGCACCGCCATCACCGATCCCTCGAACTACCGCGCCACCAAGCATCTCGACGCCTGGCTCAAGGCGCGCGGCATCATCGGCCTCTCCGGCATCGACACCCGCGCGCTGACCGCGCTGATCCGCAGCAAGGGCATGCCCAATGCCGTGATCGCGCACGCCCGGAACGGCGAGTTCGACCTGCATGGCCTGAAGGAAGAAGCGCGCGAATGGCCGGGGCTCGAGGGCATGGACCTCGTGCCCATGGTCACGTCCGGCCAGCGCTTCACCTGGGGCGAGACGCCGTGGCTCTGGGACAAGGGCTTTGGCCAGCAGGACAAGTCCGAGTTCAACGTCGTCGCCATCGACTACGGCATCAAGCGCAACATTCTGCGCCTGCTCGCCGGCGTCGGCTGCAAGGTGACGGTGGTGCCGGCAACGACGTCGTCCGAAGACATCCTGGCGATGAAGCCGGACGGCGTGTTCCTGTCGAACGGCCCGGGCGATCCGGCCGCGACCGGCAAATATGCCGTGCCTGTCATCCGGGACGTCATCAAGTCGGGCACGCCGACCTTCGGGATTTGTCTTGGCCACCAGATGCTGGGCCTCGCCGTCGGCGCCAAGACCAAGAAGATGCATCAGGGCCATCACGGCGCCAATCATCCCGTGAAGGACGAGACCACCGGCAAGGTCGAGATCACCTCGATGAACCACGGCTTCGCGGTGGACGAGACGACGCTGCCGAAGGGCGCGACGCAGACCCACATTTCTTTGTTTGATGGGTCCAACTGCGGCATCCAGCTCGACGGCAAGCCGGTGTTCTCGGTGCAGTACCATCCCGAGGCTTCACCCGGCCCGCGCGACTCGCACTACCTGTTCCAGCGCTTTGCCGATCTGATGCGGCAGAAGAAGACCGCGTAGGGCGCGCTCTTTTGAAAACTGTCTTGACGACATCGAGCCCGGGCCCAGTCCCGGGCTTTTGTCATTCCGGGGCGCGCATAGCGCGAACCCGGAATCCATCGGGCAACGGATTCTGCGGCGCGATGGATTCTCAGATGCGCAATTGCGCATCATAGCTCGACGCTGCGCGTCGCCCCGGAATGACAGTGGAGCGAGGAACGCCGCCTGACGCCCCTCGTTGATCCCTGCTACGCTCACGCAGGAGCCCAGCCATGTCCGTCGTCCGCGACAATGCCGAGCCGCTCGCCATCGTGTTTGAGGATGACGGGCTCGTGCCGAACAACGTCCTCCCCTTCCTGGTCTACCAGGGGGCGGTGAAGCTAGACCCGGAGCATCCGGAGGAGACGATCGAAAACCTGTTCGAGGAGAACGGCTGGGGCGGCACGTGGCGCAACGGCGTCTACGACTATCTGCACTATCACGCGACGGTGCATGAGGTGCTTGGCGTTGCGCGTGGGAGCGCACGCGTTCGCTTCGGCGGCGATCATGGCCAGGAGCTGGACATCAAGACCGGCGATGTCGCGATCCTGCCCGCCGGCACCGGGCATCAATGCATCAACGCCAGCCGCGACTTCTGCGTGATCGGCGCCTATCCGCCGGGCGCGACGATGGAAATCACGCGGGCGACGCGGGAGAACCATGCCAAGTCGCTGAAGACGATCCCGAAGGTCGCGCTGCCGCCGACCGATCCGGTGACGGGCAAGGATGGGGCGCTGATGCGGTTGTGGCGGTCGTAGCGGTGGTCGCGCGACAATCTCCGCCGTCGTCCCGGCGCAGGCCGGGACCCATAACCACAAAAGCTAGTTTGGCGAAGATCGGCGAACGCACATCTCGTGCCGCAACTTCTCCCTGGGGTATGGGTCCCGGCCTGCGCCGGGACGACATCGTGGATAGATCGCGGCAGTTATGCCCCTAAGCCTCGTTCGCGCCCTCCTGGCGGGTCGCCTCGAACAGGAACCAGGTACGGCGCTCGGTCTCGTCGATGAAGACCTCGAGGATGCTGGCGCTGGCGACATCGCCGGCGTCATCGCAGACTTCGTGGGCCTTCCGCATCGCACCCGCGACATGCTTGTTGTCCTGCATCAGCTCGCGCAGCATCTCGCGCGGCGGGACGTAATCCTCGTTGTTGTCCTTGATGGTCTGGAGCTTTGCGACCTGGCCGATCGACTTCAGCGTCGCGCCGCCGATCTTGCGGACGCGCTCGGCGAGCTGGTCGGTGGTGGCGAAGATCTGGTCCGAGTGCTCGTCGAGCAGCAGATGGTAGTCGCGGAAATGCCGGCCGCTGATGTGCCAGTGGAAATTCTTGGTCTTCAGATACAGCGCGAACGCGTCGGCCAGAAGCACGTTGAGCGCCTCCGAAACCTTGTTGACCGCCTGGGGCGACAGATCGGTGGGGGTGTCGAGGTCGGGCGAGACCTTGTTGGGGGCTTTGCTCACGGGAAACCTTCCTGTTAGGACGCGGACATTGACGGCGCGCCGTCGCCCCCCTAACGCAAGGTGGGCAGCGCCGGTTCCTGTGCAGGAGCTGTTTGGCCGGGACGTCGGGTACCATGGACGATTGGATCGATTATTACGACTCCACGCACACGATCTATGTCAGCAAGCTGCATCGCGATTTGCACTTCCAGATCATCGCGCGGGACATCATCGGCTACATCTCCTCGCCCGAGGCGACGGTGCTGGACTATGCCTGCGGCGAGGCGCTGTCGGCGAGCCAGGTGGCAGCCGCCTGCGGCAAGCTGATCCTGGCCGAGCCGGCGCCGGGCGTGCGCGGCCGGCTGATCGCGCGGTTTGCCCCGAACACAAAAATCCGCGTCCGCTCGCTCGACGACGTCCGCAAGATGCAGGACCAGTCCATCGACCTCGTGGTGATGAACTCGGTCGCGCAGTACATGACGCCGGAGGAGCTCGATGCCGCGCTGCTCAATATCCGGCGTTTATTGACCCCGTCCGGCAAGCTGGTGCTCGGCGACATCCTCCAGCCCAATGTGGGCATGTTCAGGGACGTATTGGCGCTGCTCAGCTTCGGCCTGCGTCACGGCTTCCTGAAGGACGCGCTGATCGGGCTGATCAGCACCGCGCTGTCCGATTACCGTCAGCTGCGATCGCGCATCGGGCTGCAGCGCTACCGCGAGGACGAGATCACGGCGAGGCTGAAGGCCGCCGGGTTCGCGGTCCAGCGCGCCCACACCAATATCGGCCACAATCGCTGGCGCATGACCTTCGTCGCGCGACCGCCAATGGTCCGTTAAGCATAACAATTGGCTGAGGTGGCTTGTCGCACCCCGCTCGGACATGATCGATCCGGCCCGGTGGCGGAAGTGTCTACGCGAGAGCGGTGCATCGCTCTTTATCCTGGTTCAAATCCAGGCCGGGTCTCCACGCGTCGTCCCTGCGGGGCTACGCGCGGCGCAGCCACGCTCAGCCAGCAGCGGCGAAGTGTGTCCGGCGTAGCTTGAGCGAGGCGAAAGCGCAGACGGACTGCATCACTGTGTCCGCAGCTCAATCTGCCTTGACGACCTCACACTCCGACAGCAGCTGAAGCCGGTCCGCATCCTTGGCTGCGGAGCTGAGCACGGCATCGAGCAGGCCAGGGAAGCGCGCCTCCAGATCCTCGCGGCGCAGCCGCATGAAGCGGTTGGTGCCCGCCACGCGCGTCTGCATCAGGCCGCACTCGCGCAGCTTGGCGAAGTGATAGGCGAGGTTGGATTTGCCGGCGAGACCATTGAAGTCGCCGCAGCAGAGCTCACTGCTGACACGTTCCTGCTGGGCGAGCTGGTAGACGATCGCCAACCGGATCGGATCGCTCAGGCAATCCAGAACCATCGGCAGCTCGATCTGTTCGCGGGTGGGATGGAGGGGCGTGCGGCTCATGGTCCGAATCATAGCGATGCGGCCGCAATGTTCAATAGTTCTTGAACCAATTGACACCGAAACTGTCGCGTTCGATAGTTCAATAAACATTGAACATAGGGATCTTTCCAATGAGCGTATTCTGGCTGGCCCTGGCGGCCTTCGCGATCGGCACCGAAGGCTTTGTTATCGCAGGGCTTTTGCCGGCGATCGCCAGCGACCTGTCGATTTCGGTGTCGGCCGCCGGCCAATTGGTCACCGCCTATGCCCTCACCTATGCCGTGGGCTCGCCGATCCTGGCGGTGGCGCTGAACAATATCGACCGCCGTACCGTGCTGGCTCTGGCGCTAACGACCTTCATCGCCGGAAATCTCGTAGCGATGGTGGCTTCCAGCTACGTCCTGCTTCTGGCTTCCCGGATGCTGATGGCCCTGGGCTCCGGGCTGTGCATGCCGACGGCGCTCGGGGTGTCGGTCGCCGTCGCCTCGCCGGAGCGGCGTGGCCGCGCGGTGGCGCTGGTCACCTCGGGACTGACGGTTGCGACCGTGATCGGCGTCCCGCTCGGCAATCTCGTCGGGAGCCTGCTCGGCTGGCGCGCGACCTTTGCCATGGTCGCCCTGATCGGTGCCGTTGCCCTCGCCGGCCTCTTGCTGGGCCTGCCCCGCGGCCTGCCGCGCAACACCGCTTCGCTCGGCGAACGGCTGGCGGTGGCGCGTCACAGCAGTGTTCTGGTTGCGCTTCTGATCACGATTCTATGGGGGCTCGGCGGCTTCACCGTGTTCACCTATTTCGCGGTGCCGTTGCGCGGCCTCGGCTTCGATGCCTCGCAGATCAGCCTTGCGCTGCTGGTGTTCGGTGGCGCGGCCGCGATCGGGAACATGCTCGGCGGCGTCCTGGCCGACCGGCTCGGCACGCTCGCCACCGCAGCGCTCGGGCTCGCCGGCATGGCGACCGCCCTGATCCTGCATTCGCTGGTCCTCAAATTGATGCCCGGACAGGCGCACTATGCCGTGCTGGGCACGATCTTCCTGTGGGGCATTTCGGGCTGGGCGTTCTATCCGGCCCAGATCGCCAGCATCATCCGGATCGAGCCGCAGGCCTCGATGATCGCACTCTCGCTCAACGCCTCTTCGATGTATCTGGGCTTTGCCATCGGCGGCGCCTTGGGAGGCGCGGTGCTGGCCACCCTCTCGCCAAACGACCTCGGCTGGATCGGCGGAGCGAGCGTTGCGGCCTCGCTTCTGGTGCACCTCGCCCGTGGCTGGCAGGCACGGCCAAAACCGGTCAAAATTGCCGGTTGATGGGTGTTTTTCGGGGTTTCGCCGCCCCGAAAACTGGTCTAAGACCCACCCGCGCGCGAGGGAGACCACCGCGCTCTCGGCCACAGGGACGCGCAGCCGCGCGCCCTTTTTTTGTGCCCAAATCCGACTTCGGCGAGAGTTGATGCCCAAACGTACAGACATCACCACCATCCTGATCATCGGCGCCGGTCCCATCGTGATCGGCCAGGCCTGCGAGTTCGACTATTCGGGCACGCAGGCGGTGAAGACGCTGAAGGAAGAGGGCTATCGCATCGTCCTCGTCAATTCCAACCCGGCCACGATCATGACCGATCCGGAATTGGCCGATGCGACCTATATCGAGCCGATCACGCCCGAGATCGTCGCCAAGATCATCGAGAAGGAACGTCACGTCATTCCCGGCGGCTTCGCGCTCTTGCCGACCATGGGCGGCCAGACCGCGCTGAACTGCGCGCTGTCGCTGCGCCGGCAGGGCACGCTGGAAAAGTTCGACGTCGAGATGATCGGCGCCACCGCCGACGCGATCGACAAGGCGGAGGATCGCCAGCTCTTCCGCGAGGCCATGACCAAGATCGGGCTCGAGACGCCGAAGTCCCGGCTTGCCAATGCGTCGGCGCTGAAGAAGTCGTTCCGCGACAAATACCTCGCCGAACGCGAAAAGCTCTCCGGCGCCGCGCTCGAAGAGCTCGAGCGGCAGTGGACGCTGGGCGAAAGCGACCGCCGCAAGCGCTACCAGGAATACGCATTCGGCCAGGCCATGATGGCGCTGTCCGAGATCGGCCTGCCAGCGATCATCCGCCCCTCCTTCACCATGGGCGGCACCGGCGGCGGCATTGCCTACAACAAGGAAGAGTTCCTCGACATCATCGAGCGCGGCCTGGACGCGTCTCCCACCAACGAAGTGCTGATCGAAGAATCCGTGCTCGGCTGGAAGGAGTACGAGATGGAGGTGGTGCGCGACAAGAAGGACAATTGCATCATCGTCTGCTCGATCGAGAACCTCGATCCGATGGGCGTTCACACCGGCGACTCCATCACGGTGGCGCCGGCGCTGACGCTGACCGACAAGGAATACCAGATCATGCGCGACGCCTCGCTGGCGGTGCTGCGCGAGATCGGGGTGGAGACCGGCGGCTCCAACGTGCAGTTCGGCGTCAATCCCGACGACGGCCGCATGGTCGTCATCGAGATGAATCCGCGCGTGTCGCGTTCCTCCGCGCTGGCGTCCAAGGCCACCGGCTTTCCGATCGCAAAGGTCGCCGCCAAGCTCGCGGTCGGCTATACCCTGGACGAGATCGCCAACGACATCACCGGCGGCGCCACGCCGGCCTCGTTCGAGCCGACCATCGACTACGTGGTCACGAAAGTGCCGCGCTTCGCCTTCGAGAAATTCCCCGGCGCTTCGACGACGCTGACGACATCGATGAAGTCGGTCGGCGAAGTCATGGCGATCGGCCGCACCTTCCAGGAAAGTCTTCAGAAGGCATTGCGCGGCCTCGAGACCGGATTGACCGGCCTCGACGAGATCGAGATCGAAGGTCTCGGCCGCGACGACGACAAGAATGCGATCCGTGCCGCGCTCGGCACGCCGACGCCGAACCGCCTGCTCCAGGTCGCGCAAGCGATGCGGCTGGGCTGGACCAATGAGGAGATATTCAACTCCTGCAAGATCGATCCGTGGTTCCTCGGCGAGATGCGCGGCATCGTCGACATGGAGGAGAAGGTTCGCAAGCACGGCCTGCCTACCAACGCCTTCGGCATGCGCACGCTCAAGAGCATGGGTTTTTCGGACGCCCGGCTTGCAGTGCTGGCGCAGACTACGGAAGCCGAGGTGACGGCGAAGCGCCACGCGCTCGGCGTTCGCCCGGTCTACAAGCGCATCGATACCTGCGCGGCCGAATTCGCCTCGCCAACCGCCTACATGTACTCGACCTATGAGGCGCCGTTTGCGGGCGCCCCGGCGGACGAAAGCACGCCGTCGGACAAGAAGAAGGTCATCATTCTCGGCGGCGGGCCCAACCGCATTGGCCAGGGCATCGAGTTCGACTATTGCTGCTGTCATGCCTGCTTCGCGCTGCATGACGCCGGCTACGAATCCATCATGGTCAACTGCAACCCGGAAACGGTGTCGACCGACTACGACACCGCCGACCGGCTCTATTTCGAGCCGCTCACCGCCGAGGACGTGCTGGAGATCATCGCGAAGGAGCGCACCAACGGCACGCTGCACGGCGTGATCGTGCAGTTCGGCGGCCAGACGCCGCTGAAGCTGGCACGCGCGCTGGAGGCGGCCGAAGTGCCGATCCTGGGCACCTCGCCCGACGCCATCGACCTTGCCGAGGACCGCGACCGCTTCAAGCGCGTGCTCGACAAGCTGCGGCTGAAGCAGCCGAAGAACGGTATCGCCTATTCGGTCGAGCAGGCGAGGCTCGTCTCCGCCGATCTCGGCCTGCCCCTGGTGGTGCGCCCGTCCTACGTGCTCGGCGGCCGCGCCATGCAGATCATCCGCGAGGAGAACCAGCTCAACGACTACCTGCTCGGCACGCTGCCCGAGCTGGTGCCGGCCGACGTCAAGGCGCGCTATCCGAACGACAAGACCGGGCAGATCAACACCGTGCTCGGCAAGAACCCGCTGCTGTTCGACCGTTACCTGTCGGACGCGACCGAAATCGACGTCGACTGCCTCTGCGACGGCAAGGACACTTTCATCGTCGGCATCATGGAGCACATCGAGGAAGCCGGCATCCATTCCGGCGATAGCGCCTGCTCGCTGCCGCCGCACTCGCTCGATGCGAAGATGATCGAGGAGCTGGAGCGGCAGACGCGCGAGCTCGCGCTCGGCCTCGACGTCGTCGGCCTGATGAACGTGCAATATGCCATCAAGGAC
This sequence comes from Bradyrhizobium sp. WSM2254, assembly GCF_000472645.1. Lineage (NCBI taxonomy): Bacteria > Pseudomonadati > Pseudomonadota > Alphaproteobacteria > Hyphomicrobiales > Nitrobacteraceae > Bradyrhizobium > Bradyrhizobium sp. WSM2254. The sequence goes on from NZ_AXAB01000054.1 coordinate 26,261, forward strand.
GGCGAGATCTACGTGCTCGAAGTCAATCCGCGCGCCTCGCGCACGGTGCCCTTCGTCGCCAAGGTGGTCGGCACGCCGGTCGCCAAGATCGCCGCGCGCATCATGGCCGGCGAGAAGCTCGCCGATTTCAAGCTGACGAAGGCGCAGCTCAAGCATGTCGGCGTCAAGGAATCGGTATTCCCGTTCGCGCGCTTCCCCGGCGTCGACACGGTGCTCGGCCCCGAGATGCGCTCGACCGGCGAGGTCATGGGCATCGACAGCTCGTTTGCGGTGGCCTTCGCCAAGAGCCAGCTCGGCGGCGGCACGCGGGTGCCGCGCAAGGGCACGGTGTTCGTCTCGGTGCGCGAGAGCGACAAGACGCGCATCGCGGAGGCCGTTCGCGAATTGCATTCGCTCGGCTTCAAGGTTCTGGCGACGTCGGGCACGCAGCGCTTCCTGACCGACCAGGGCATCCCGACCGAGAAGGTGAACAAGGTGCTGGAAGGGCGGCCGCATATCGTCGACGCCATCACCAATGGCGACGTCCAGCTCGTCTTCAACACCACCGAAGGCCCGCAGGCGCTCGCCGACAGCCGTTCACTGCGGCGCGCGGCCCTCTTGCATAAAGTGCCGTATTACACCACTCTTTCCGGGGCCGTGGCGGCCGCGCAGGGCATCCGCGCCTATCTGGATGGGGACCTTGAGGTTCGTACCCTGCAGAGCTACTTTTCGGAAACCTGATCGCGAGTGGAAGGCAAGGCCTTGAGAGGTTAAGCCTTCCGCTAAGTGATTGGCAGTCAAGCCACAATGGCCGCAGGAACTGTCCGGCCATATGGTTGTTCTGTTCCGGCGCCAAGCCCATATCTGTCGACGTCCGGCGGCTCATGTACCGAGCCCCGGAAATACCGACGAATCAAGGTTGGGCGCCCATTTGCGTTCTGGGCGCACGATCGAAGGACGAGAGAGAAGATGGAAAAGGTTCCGATGACTTCGGCCGGGTTTGCCGCGCTCGGGGAAGAATTGAAGAAGCGCCAGTCCGAGGACCGTCCGCGCATCATCGAGCATATTGCGGAGGCGCGCTCGCACGGAGACCTGTCTGAAAACGCGGAATATCACGCCGCGAAGGAAGAGCAGTCCCACAATGAGGGCCGCATCGCCGAGCTCGAGGACAAGCTCGCGCGTGCCGACATCATCGACATCTCGAAACTGTCCGGCGACACCATCAAGTTCGGCGCCACCGTGACCCTGGTCGACGAGGACACCGAGAAGAAGACGGTGTGGCAGATCGTCGGCGAGGTCGAGGCCGACGCCAAGAAGGGCCGCATCTCCATCACCTCGCCGCTCGCACGCGCGCTGATCGGCAAGAAGAAGGGTTCGACCGTCGAGGTCAACGCACCCGGCGGCGCCAAGGCGTACGAGATCACCAAGGTGGAGTGGCGGTAAGGATTTGCCGCTGCGCGTCATGATGTTTTGAAAAGGCCGCGCTTGGCGCGGCCTTTTTGTTTCCGCGTATTGCTGTGGGGTGGGCACGCCTTCACCCCTCGTCATTGCGAGCGCAGCGAAGCAATCCAGAATCTTTCCGCGGAGACAGTCTGGATTGCCTCGCTGCGCTCGCAATGACGGTGTGGAGTCCGCGAAGCGCAACTCTATCACCGTCACCCTGAGGTGGCCGCTTCTTCAGCGGCCCTCGAAGGGCGACGGCCCGACTGCTGCTGCACCCGGGCCGTTCATCCTTCGAGGCTCCCCATGGGACGCGTCGCGTCCCATGCCTCGCACCTCAGGATGACGGAATTGATGCGCCGTCCTGGAAGGCTACCGCCGCCCCTTCACGTCCAGCGGCACGGCCGCCTCGTATTTCGAATTGTGCAGCACCAGCGACGTGCGCACGTTGCGGACATGGGGCGCGGCGGTCAGGTGCGTGACGAAATCCTGGAAGGTTGCCATGTCAGGCGCGACGCATTTCAGGATGAAATCGACCTCGCCGGACAGCATCCAGCATTCCCGCACCAGCGGCTCGGCGCGGACGAACTCCTCGAAGGCGCGCAAATCCGCCTCGGCCTGGCTGGACAGGTGCACGGCGGCAAACACCGTGACGTCGAAACCGAGCTTTCGCGCGTCCAGCAGCCCGCGATAGCCGTGGATATAGCCCTCCTCCTCCAGCGCCCGGACCCGGCGCAGGCAGGGCGGTGGCGAAATTCCCACCCGCTTGGCGAGCTCAACATTCGTGATTCGACCGTCGGCCTGAATCTCGGTGAGAATTTTCAGGTCGATCTCGTCTAGGTTCCGCGACACGTGATTGGAACTCCTGGCCTTTGCGGCGGTATCGGGTGGGTCTGTCGCAATCCTCATAGCCCAGTCCGCACCCATTGCGCAATTTTATTGCGCGTGCAGCGCAATCGACTTTTGTTCCTTGTTGGAAAAATCCGCCGACAGGGAATGCAATTCTTGCATAGCTCACCAGAACGCTTAGATTAGCTCTGATATTTCAGCGCTTCCGCGAGGCCTCCTGGCTCCTTCCGCGCCCGCGCTGCAAATCCCCCGTGAAAGGCGTCCATCGAAATGTCCGCTCCTGTTCATGCAAAGGTCGTGATTGTTGGCTCTGGCCCCGCGGGCTACACGGCGGCGATCTACGCCGCGCGCGCGATGCTCGAGCCGATCCTGATCCAGGGCATCCAGCCGGGCGGCCAGCTCACCATCACCACCGACGTCGAGAACTATCCGGGCTTCGCCGACGTGATCCAGGGCCCTTGGCTGATGGAGCAGATGGAGAAGCAGGCGGTCCATGTCGGCACCAAGATCGTCACCGACCTCGTGACCAAGCTGGAGACCGGGCGACGGCCGTTCCGCCTCACCTGCGACAGCGGCGACGTCTATCTCGCCGAAACCGTGATCCTCGCCACGGGCGCGCAAGCGCGCTGGCTCGGGCTTCCATCCGAAGGGAAATTCCAGGGCGGCGGCGTCTCGGCCTGCGCCACCTGCGACGGCTTCTTCTACCGCGGCAAGGAAGTGATCGTGGTCGGCGGCGGCAATACCGCGGTCGAGGAAGCGCTGTTCCTCACCAACCATGCCTCGCAGGTCACCATCGTGCATCGTCGCGACCACTTCCGCGCCGAGCGCATCCTGCAGGAGCGTCTGTTCAAGCACCCGAAGATCAAAGTGGTCTGGGACTCAGCCGTCGACGAGATCTGCGGCACCGAGAACCCGAACAAGGTCACCCATGTCCGCCTCAAGAACGTCAGGACCGGCACGCTCACCGAGCTGAAGGCCGACGGCATCTTCATCGCCATCGGCCACGCCCCGGCGACCGAGCTCGTAAAGGACCAGGTCAAGCTCAAACCGTCGGGCTATGTCGAGGTCGCCCCGAACTCGACCGCCACCTCGGTGCCCGGACTGTTCGCCGCCGGCGACGTCGCCGACGAGACTTATCGCCAGGCCGTGACGGCCGCAGGCCTCGGCTGCATGGCAGCGCTCGAGGCCGAACGTTTCTTGGCCCTGCGCGCCAGCGAGCGCGCTGCAGCGGAATAAAGATCATGGCTCGATCACGCGACGGATTTACGGATATGGACTGGGACAAGCTGAAGGTGTTTCACGCGGCGGCTGAAGCGGGCAGCTTCACGCATGCGGGCGAGCAGCTCGGCCTGTCGCAATCGGCGGTCTCGCGCCAGGTCTCGGCGCTGGAGCAGGAGCTCTCGGTCTCGCTGTTCCACCGCCACGCCCGCGGCCTGATCCTCACCGAGCAGGGCGACCTCCTGTTCCGCACAGCGCATGACGTGTTCATGCAGCTCCAGGCGGCGCGCGCCAAACTGACCGACAGCCGCGAGCGGCCGAGCGGCGATCTCAAGATCACCACCACGCCCGGCGTCGGCATCAACTGGCTGATCCCGCGGCTCGGCGAATTCACCGCGCTCTATCCGGAGATCCGGATCTCGCTGATCGTCACCGACGAGGAGCTCGACCTGTCGATGCGCGAGGCGGACGTCGCGATCCGGACCCGCAAGCCGACGCAGCCGGATCTCATCCAGCGCAAGCTGTTCGCGATGGGCTTCCACGCCTATTGCTCGCCGGATTACATCAAGCGCTTCGGCACGCCGCGTACGCTGGAGGAGCTCGACTCCCACCGCATCATCACGCTCTCGGACGGCAACTTCGCGCCGCATCTTCAGAACCGCAACTGGCTGGTCGAAGCCGGCCGCAACGGCTCGGGTCCGCGCGAGGCCTATTTCAGGGTGAACAACATCCTCGGCCTGGTGCGCGCCTGTCAGCAGGGCCTCGGCATCGCCGCGCTGCCGGACTATCTGATCGAAGAGCAGAGCCGTCTCGTGCAACTGTTCGGCGAATCGGATTCGATCCAGCTTGATACGTATTTCGTCTATCCCGAGGAGTTGAAGACGGTCGCGCGCGTGCAGGTGTTCCGCGACTTCGTGGTGAGCAAGGCGCAGCGCTGGCCGTCCTGATTTCCGCATGTCTGACATGCGGCCTCGGCTGTTGCTGCATGGCGTTGGGCAAGCTCATAATGTTTGCACGCTGAGCCTTCGCGTTGCGCATTTGTCCCCCTCCTCCAGTGGCGCGGGAGTTCAGTAATCCCTCTTGGAAGGTGATTGTGTCGGCCTCACGTGGCCAATACCTTAAGCCGGGCTCGTTCGAGCCCGGCTTTTTTTCTGTCCAATTCGGTATTCGCCTTCCGCGTGTATTGACAGTTCCACGTATCGCCCGCATCATTTGCAAATGATCACGAAGTCGTGCGCAATCGTCTCGAAAAAAGGCCCCCGCCCGGGGACCTCGGATTTTTGCGCGCGCTAACTACGCTTCGTCATTGCAGCAAATCCCGAAAACCCCGCCACCTGGACGGGGTTTTTTCATGTGCCCTCCGTCTCAGGTTTGTTCCCGAGAAGGAGAACTGGACATGACCGACCTGCGAACGCATCTGCACGGACTCTGGCTGCCGCTGGTGACGCCGTTTCGCGACGGCAACCTCGACGAGACGTCGCTGCGGCGGCTGACGCGGCATTACAGCGGACAGGCCGTCGACGGCTTCATCCTGGGGGCGACCTCCGGCGAAGGCATGACGCTGCGGGACGCCGAGCTCGAACGCCTCGTCGCCATCGTGCGCGACGAGATGACGGCCGGGCGCCGCACCATTCCCATCTGTCTGGGCTTATCGGGCGCGGACACCTCGCGGCTGAAGGAGCGCCTCGATGAAACCGCGGACTGGCCGATCGAGGGGTACCTGATCGCGAGCCCCTATTATGTGCGGCCGTCGCAACGCGGGCTCCTGGCGCATTTCGAAGCACTCGCCGACCACGCCGCCTGGCCGCTCGCGCTCTACAACATCCCCTATCGCTGCGCGGTCAACATCACCAACCAGACCATGCTGCGGCTCGCCGAGCATCCCAACATCGTCGGCCTGAAGGATTGCGGCGCCAGCCGCGAGCAATCGATCGCGCTGCTGCGCGACAGACCCGAGGGATTTCGCGTGCTCACCGGCGAGGATGCGAACTATCACGAGGCGCTCGTCGACGGCGCCGACGGCGGCATTGTGCTCTCAGCCCATGTCGAGACCGCGACGTTCGCGGCCGTGTATGCCGAGCTGAAGCGCGGCAACCATGACGCGGCGCAGACGCGCTGGCAGGAGGTCGCCGAGCTAACGCGCCTGTTGTTCACCGAGCCGAGCCCCGCGCCGGCCAAGCACTGGCTGTGGCGCAGCGGCCTGATCGACAGCCCCGAAGTGCGCCTGCCGATGGTGGAAGTGAGCAGCGAGCTCGCCGCAACGATCGACCGCGAGATCGAGCGACGGACGAAAGTCGCGGCGTAGCTCCACCCTCTTCACCTCACCCACATGTGGCCTTGCGAACGAACCGGTTGGCTCCGGTTCGAACGGCCGCGTGCTGCCCGACGAAAGCCTCCTCCGGACATCAACCGATGCGAATTCACCGATCGCTGTGCGCCCTCAAGGCCCTGTGGCAACACCTGACATCCGTGAAGGGTTACCGATGGGCCGGCAAATATCCGGCGTCGCCCTGGCTGCGCCGCGACATCGGCCTGTGCGAGGAGGTCGTGATGCGGGAGTGGAATTGGAGCGACGAGATCAGGCGCAAATATAGCGGGTGGGTTTAGCGAGGCTCGCCTCCCGTCCCTTGAGGGCGGGGCGATCGCATTTGATTGCTTGGCGGGGGCCTGAGCGCGCGCCTCGTCCTTCGAGACGACCGCTTCCAGCGGTCTCCTCAGGATGAGGCTAAGCGGCATCTTCGAAATTGCTGCCGCACACTCCGTCCTCATCCTGAGGGCCCGCCGAAGGCGGGCGTCTCGAAGGATGGGCCGCAGAGCAGCGGCCTTAAATGCGATTGCCCTGCCCTGGAGGGGGAGGGGAAGAACCACCGTGGTTAACCGCGCCCCAATCGCCTTCGCATCCGCCGCATGGTGCATCCACGTCGCGTTTACGCTCTGGCGCCTATCGTCGTCCTCCAAAGCCTTAAAAAGGGGGAATGACCATGGGACATCGCAGCCGGCCGACGGCCGCACAGCAATTCGCGCCCGCCGATCTTTTGCGGGGAATCCTGGTGGTTTCGTCGTTCGGGTTCTGGGCGGTGATGCTCGGCCTGATGCCGGTGCTGCTGTTTCGGGTCTGGCTCGTCGACTGACGAGGGCCGGCGCGGATGGTTAAACGGAGGTCACAAATGCGCTCAAAATGCGAGCGGCGCTGCAAGCCGGAATCTTAAAACATCTCGCTTAGCGTGACGCCCATAAGCGAAGAAATCGCGGGGGCGTTTGTGAATAGTCAGAATGAAATGGTGTCGCATTACGGCGCCGGACAGCAGAGCTTTACCACCGAGCAGAACTTTACCACCGGGGACATTCTCTGGGCCGTCGGCATCTGGTCGGTGATCCTGACGCTGTCGCCGGTCATCGTGTTCTACATGCTGATGGTGGCGTAGAGCGCAGCGCATCGTCATCCCCAAAACGCAAAACGCGCGGAGATCCACGCGTTTTCCGTCCGGGGAATGATTTATGAAAAATTACGCCGCCTGCTTATGCATTGCGCCGGACGCCGACGCCGTGCCGCGAATGGCCTTGACCGAACGCTCGATCGCCGCCCACAGCCTTGCAATCTCCTGAGCCGCACGGCTCTCGGCCTGATACTCCCGCGCGCCTTCGCCGTGGCTGAGCGCCATCAACAAATCCGAACGATTGGTGATCTGGCCGCCCCACACCGGCGCGCGGAATTTCGCCAGGGCTTCGCGGGCGATAGTGACGATCGGGCTTTCGGCTTCGTCGCGCTTGGCCGGCGCACCGTTGAGCACGACCGCATAGGGCTTGCGCGCGGCGCGGCACATCTGGATGGTCTCCTGCACCGCGTTGACGTCGAACACGCCGGGACGGGCGGGAATCACCACCATGGTGGCGTTCTTGATCGCGTCGTCGACGACGGCCGAGAGGTTCGGCGGCGTGTCGATCAACACCCATTCATAACCGTCGCGCTTGGCAGCGGAGACGATGCCGCTGACGGAGTTCACGGCGGACTTGATCGGCGGTTCGTTGGTGCCCCGCAGCTTGTGCCACAGCGTGAGCGACCCTTGCGGATCCGCGTCCACGAGCATGACCTGTTTGCTCGCCTTGATCTGCGCGGCGAGATGCGCGGCCAGGGTACTCTTGCCCGAGCCGCCTTTACGCGATGCAAAAACAATAACGTTCATACCTTCGGCCTCCAGATTGACCCCAGGCTCCGAAAATGAATCAGCGCGCTGATTCGGGAAAGAAAAATTTACCGGGAGTTGCTCTGCCGCCACGAAATAACAAGGCGTGTTGGCTTTTGAGTCACACTGCCGCGCGCGACAACGATACGAGCGGCAATGAAGCGCCTTTCGATGCGCGCAATCGTTGGTTTCTTGAGCAGCGAGAAGGGGAAAGCCGGAATGCAACCTTGCCGCGCAAACCGTGACGCGACTCTTTTCGACCGCCTGTGGCGGTAATTGCCGCAAGCAGGCGCGCAAGGCGCGCGAACAAAAGGAGTCCGGTAGCTGTCGCGGAGCCGATGCCATCGCGCGCGAAGCCGCGCGCTTCGCACGGTTGCCTGGGCCCGAGTTTCAGGGAAGGAACGCGCTTGCCGCGCTCAGCCTTCGGATTTCTTCTTCTTGGTCGCCTTCGGCGCCGGCTTGGTGCTCTTCTTCGCGGTCTTGGGCGCGATGCGGGTCGGCTTGCCGGCGCGGGCTTCGCCCGGCTCGGGCCCCCGGCGGAAGAACACCTTGCACTGCGGTGAGAGCTGCGCCTTCTTCTGGATCATGCAGGCGGTGATGGCGTCGACGTTCGGAACGAACTCGCCGCACAGCCGCATCGCATCCGGCGTGCAGGCCTGCTGCTCTTCCTGCGAGTAGGCGAAGCCGGCGCCGGGGTGGACCAGCACGGCCAGGGCAAGCCCCGACATGGCAGCAAGAACGGACTTCCTGAAGTGAAACGCCGGCATCGATCCCCCCAATGTCTGGTCGGGGCGGAGTGTGGGTGAACCGCCGTTCGTTGGCAACGAGGGCGGGAGCGAAAGGTCGGAACGTGTGCGCTCTCGGCAACAGGGCGGTCAGTGCGGCGCCTTCTCCGCTGTCGTCGCCCGGCTTGACCGGGCGACCCAGTATTCCAGAGGCACCAAAACGTTCCCCGAGAGGCCGCGGCGTACTGGATCCCCCGCCTGCGCGGGGGATGACGGCTGTGGGTGGGGAAAGGCTCCGCGCTACCCGCTAACCCCCTGCCGGAATTGGCGAGATCGGGGTTGGCCGAGCACGTCAGAGAGACCCTCCAACAAAAACCGCGAAAACAACCCCATGCACAGTAGCCGGGGTCTTGATATGCCCAGTGAAATCGCTCCTTGCGGATTTTACGAAGCGGTTTTGACTCGTCGGGCAAAACAGGGGCATGATGGCATCATCGAGAGTGCGTGGGGTGGTCGGCTGATATCCCCGTGAGGAGAGGGGGCGCATGGCCACCGTGTTGATCGTCGCGCCGGTGTTTGCCCTGATCGCATCAGGCTATGCCGCGGTGCTGTTTCGCTTCGTCTCGGAAACCGCGCACAAGGGCATCTCCGAATTCGCCTTCAGCATCGCGATCCCTGCCCTGCTGTTCCGCACCATCGTCGTCTCGGAATTCCCCGACGTCAGCCCCTACCGGATGTGGGGCGCCTACTACGGCGCGCTCGCCATCACTTGGATCGCGGCACTGACGCTCTCGGCGCTGCTGCGCGCGCGGCGCGAGGACCGCGAAGACGGCGTCGTGTTCGCGATCGGCTCGGTCTACGGCAACATCGTGATGCTCGGCATTCCCCTGACGCTCTCGGCGCTGGGCAATGAGGCCGCAGGACCGATGGCGCTGATCCTGTCGGTGAACACGCCGCTGCTCTGGCTCTGCGGCATCCTGCAGATGGAGCTCGTCAGCCGCAAGCGGACCGGCTCGGCGCTGACGGTGATCTGGCCCGTGCTCGCGGATCTCGCGCGCAACCCGCTGATGCTGGCGATCGGTTTTGGCGTGGTCTGGCGCTTCACCGGCCTCGGCCTCAATCCCGTCGTCGACCGGACCATCGAGCTGCTGGCGCAGGCGGGTTCGCCGGCGGCGCTGATCGCGCTCGGCATCAACCTGTTCCGCTTCGAGGTGAAGGGCGAGATGTTGAGCGTCGTCGTGATGAGCGCGCTAAAACTGCTGGCGATGCCGGCGGCGGCGTTCGTGCTGGCCAAGCTGCTCGGCTTGCCGCCGACCGCGGCCGGCGTCGTCGTGCTGTTCGCGGCGATGCCGACCGGCGCGAACGCGTACATCTTCGCGGTCCAGTATCAGCGGCTGGTGAACCCGGTGTCGGGCGCTGTCGCGCTGGGCACGCTGCTGGCGGCGGTGACGTTGCCGGTGGTGGTGATGGTGGTGGCGGGGGTGAGGTAGGTCAGTGCGCGCCGCCAGCCGGTGAATCATCAGCTCAAGCAGCCCAGTCCATAATCGCGTCAATGAAAGTCTGAGCCTGGCGGATCGCGTCCGCCCTCGTCGCACAGACACCGACCGACACGGTTCGGCCCTTTCCGACCGTCCACTGCCAGCCGGGCAAATAGCGCATTCTAGCAATCGAGAAGCTGACGCCGCGATGTTCCACGGAGGACCTCCGCTGACATGTTGCTGTGCGAAAAGACTACGCGAAATGATGAATGCGGTCCAGCGGGGACGGCCGACAGACGTGGTTCCTGTCAGGCTTTCAGGAACCGTGACGGAAGCTCGACCCGACAGATCGAGGAGCATCGTCATCGTAATTGTATGAGCTTCAGGTTATGAGCCTCACTGCCGAAAGGGCTATTGAACAGGCTGGCCCGCGCGCCAGGCCATCTCCCAGAAGTCTGCCTCGAGTCGGGTGGCTTCCTTGAAGATCGCAATCAGCTCTGCCTCGCGGGCCGGCGTGGCGTAGAGATCGGCGAGATGCTCCATGTGCGCCCGCGCCTTGGCAGCGACCTCCTGGTACGGCGCGCCGGCGTACTCGGCGATCCAGACGCGATAGGCGTTCGTCGCGGCGTCCGCATCGGGTCGCGAGGCGAGCCGTGTGGCGATCTCCGCGTACCCGATCACGCAGGGGGCAAGCGCCACCTTGAGCGCCAGCAGATCGCCGCGCATTCCCGCGTCGAGCACGTAGCGTGTATAGGCCAGCATCTCGGCCGCCGGAGGGGTCTGTTCAAGGTCTGTCGGGGACAGACCCCAATCGGCGCAGAGCTTCACATGCAGGTTCATCTCGACATCAAGGATGGCCGAAAGGCCGGCCGCTGCTTCACGCATGTCGGCAAGTCTGGGCGACTTGTAGACCGCGAGCGCGTAGGCGCGAGCAAACTCGATGAGGAACAGGTAGTCCTGAACGAGGTAGTGACGAAACGCCGCTTCGGGGAGCGAGCCGTCTGCCAATCCGTCCGTGAAGGGATGCTCGGTGTAGGCCCGCCACTCAACGGATGCTTCTGTCTTGAGACGCTCGAAGAAACTCACGATCTTTTTCGCCCGGCTTGCTTGTCCAAGAACGTCCTCGGCTCGCTACCGATAGCGCATTGCGAACCGAGGAGCTACGGTGACCGCGGACAAAACTGGCTTTGAGCAGCGTTGCGGATGGGGCACTCCCCGCGTCGAGAGTTTTGTGCACTGTCACCGTAATGGCATGAAAGGCGCGGCCGATGTCCATACCCAGGTGCAAGAACCTCGGCTGGCCGACCTTCCCTAAGGGCCGTTTTTCTTTGCGCATATCTGGCCACACGCAAAAAACCGCCAAGGTCTCCCTCGACGGCTCGTGCCGTTGCATTTGAGTAGAGGTACTGCGTCGAGCGGTGCTCGAACGCAGCCCGTGCTTGCTCTTATTTGGACGCACACGACCTTCAATGAGGCCGGTGGGTGCGTTGCCACTGTGTCGGGCCAACGATCCCCGATCCTTATCACATGTGACTGGCGGCGATGCTCTTCAAGCCAGCACTGCTGTCCCGTTCGATGAAATGGCAAAAGCAGATTTTCCAATTAAGTCGCTGCGCTCCAGCCCGCTGCGCGGGAGCCAGAGGCGAGAGGTCGGTAGCCAGTTGAGAGGATATTGGTGGCAGTGGAGAGCCCCGTCCTGAGAATCGAGGCGTAGTCAACCTCACTCAGGAAGGAGCTCGGCGCCAAGCTCACTGACCGGTGGCCGCCGGCAGCACTAAACCGAAGTCGCCTGATCTCGTGGAGTTTCGTGCACTGTCACCGTAATTCCGGTTCAGTATCAGCGGCTGGTGAACCCGGTGTCAGGCGCGGTCGTGCTGGGCACGCTGCTGGCGGCGGTGACGTTGCCGGTGATGGTGGTGGTGATGGTGATGGTGATGGTGATGGTGGTGGCGGGGGTGAGGTAGGGCTGGCGGAATAATTGGGCGCGCCAGTCGAATCAGCTCCGCAGACGGCGCTAGATGATGTATTAAGCGCAATGTCAAACACAAAATGATGTATTCCTCAGGTATGTTCCCCTTGCGGAACTATAGGCGCCTGACCACATCACGTGTGCCTTCGGAATTGGCCGATGGGCGCGGTCGTTGAACCTGTCAACTTGTTGCACTAACCAAAGCGCGGCGCTGATGATCAGCACCGGCCAGGTGTCCTGCAGCGACGAGACTGCGAGCATAGCTCGTACCTCCACGACTACATTGTACTGCCTTGTGTTTTCTAGACCCGCGTCGGAATTGGCCGCGTACTGCAGCGGAAATGATCGACGGATTAAGGCGTGCGTTTGGGGGACGTTCGGCTTCGGCCGAGGCTCAGGGTCAGAGCTAGTCCTCCAAACTCTGCACAGGAGCCAACTTGGTCGTCGATTGGTTCAGACCTCGCGGATACCGGCACTTTGATGCTCAGGTGGGGGCCTCCTTCGCCGAACGAATTTCGCAACCGGAAGCCGTGGAGCGACATTCGTGGTTGCCATTGATCCACTATGAAAAGCGAACCAAGAGATACAAGCCGAAGGACGGCAAGACCGTCTTCAAGCTCCGGCCGATCATGTATGCGTCACATCGAGATTCCTGCATCCTATCTAAGTATGCTTGGGATCTGTCGCACCGACTTGATGAACACTATGAGAAGTCGAAGCTCGGACGACATGTCATCGCCTATCGAAAACTAGGGAAATCAAACTATCATTTTTCCGCGGACGCGCTGCAGTTCGCTCGATCAAGGTCGAAATGCATCGTTCTATGTTACGACGTCAGTGGATTTTTCGATCATCTCGATCATCGGATTTTAAAAGACCGGCTAAAACGCATCCTACAGGTCTCCGAACTTCCACCGGATTGGTTTCGTGTACTGCGGCATGTAACCCGGTATCACTGGATCGAAAGGCAGGCGATTGCGGATCACCCTCAGTTTGGGCCTAAACTGTCTCTGAAGTCGCGTGAACCCATTGCCACGATAGCCGAAATCCTCGCAGAACGCATTCCGATAAAATCCAATCCCAATAGGTTCGGAATCCCACAGGGAACACCAATTAGCAGCGTGTTCTCCAACCTCTATATGCTGGACGCCGACGAGAAGATGGTTGACCTCTGCGAGAAGCGCGGAGCTTTGTATCAAAGATACTCTGACGACATTCTCATTATTTGTAACGCCGAAGATGAAACGAAGATCACGTCAACATTCGATCTTCAACTTAGTGAGCACCAACTTGCGCTCAACAAGGACAAATCCGAGCGAGTGGTTTTCGACAACGCCAGTTTGGAGACGTTTCAATACCTCGGCTTCAACATTTCTTCCGAGGGGGCAGTAATCAGACCTGGCTCACTAGCTCGACAGTGGAGAAAAGCCCGACGCAGCATCTCACGCACAAAGAAAATCGGAGCTGCCGCCATAGCATCCGGGCAAGCGTCCAAAATCTTCACCAAGAAACTCCGAAAGCGCTTCTATCCTGTCGGCCTGCGAAATTTTTCGTCCTACGCGCGCAGGTCGGCCAAGGCGTTTGGTAGCAAGAAAATAGTCCGGCAAGTCCTCCGTCTCGAACGTATGATCGACAGAGAATTGCGCGATCTAGATACGACTTGAAAATCCAAACATCTCAACTAACGAAGTACCAGCATCGGGCAACGTTACACAGTGAGAGTCCTATTGTGCTCCGCTTGCGAGACTTGAGGCGGAAGCGCAAATGGTCGTCGCGCTGCACGTGGCCCACCACAATCTCTGCCGTATCCATGAATCCTGCGCACGACGCCAGCGAACGCTGGGCATCGCTGAGCGGTCTTGAAGCATTACGCAGCTTGTGATGCCCGCCTCTATGGCCCTGCACTGACCAGCGAGGCACTGCCGGATCGGCGCTAGAAGTTCGTAGTAAATTCAGTGAGTGAGGGGAAACACGGCCAACGAAAAACCCTTGCGGAATCAATGATTCTGATACTCTGCCGTCTGAGGAGATTCGCATGGCAGATCCGACTTACAATTTGAATGGTGGCTTTAAGCCAACAATGAAAAGGTTCGCTGACCTCAGCGGACCTGATTTTTTCCCTACTCCGCCATGGGCCACGTTCGCTTTGATCGACAACGAAAAATTCAGCGGCGAAATTTGGGAGAGCGCGTGCGGCGACGGGACTATGTCCCGCGTGTTGGAGCAGACTGGACAACTCGTCCGTAGCTCCGACTTGTACGACCGCGGCTACGGCGAAGTCGGCTTTGATTTTCTTGAGCCAAAATGGTCGGCCGACAACATCATTACCAATCCGCCGTACAACTGCGCTGAGGGTTTCGTCGCAAGCGGCGTCAAACATTCAAACCGTAAGTTCGCGCTACTTTTGCGGCTGGCCTTTTTAGAGGGCGCTAATAGAGCAAACACGATCTTCGCCAAGATACCGCCCGCCCGCGTCTGGGTTTTCAGCGAGCGCATTACTTTCTATCCGAGCGGCATCGAGCCGAAGGGCAGCGGAACAACTGCTTATGCTTGGTTTGTTTGGGATAAAGACGCGCCGGGCCAAACCGAATTGAAATGGTTGAAGCCCGGCTACAAAGCTAAGTTCGCTTAGAGTCTTGAAGGACTCGTCGGAAGCGCAAGCCCTCCGGGTATGGCAGCGAGTTTTCCTTCGTAGATGGCATTGCCAGGTGAGTTCTTATGGGACGTGATGTTACGTACTTGTTGCTCCCAGATGGCCTCGTTGGGGCGCGTCTCGGATTGCTTCATGTCTTCCTCTGATAGTCGTAGATGCTTTGGTATTTCGGCCACAAGGTCTTGAATGGTCGCCTGACCACTGGTGCGACTCTTCAAAATTGCCTCAACTGCTCTGGCGACTTCATCCTCGGTAACGCGTGACATTGTTCCCTCCTCCGTTGAGTAGAGTCCAAAGATGGGTTCGCGTTATGGTAGTTGGAGTCGGTAAAACTACGGGAAAGTTGAATGGCCCCTACTCGTATCTGCGAGTGGCTTATTTTCGTCCAGCACCCTCGCATATGCGCGGCTGACAGGATGTCACCACGGAAACAAATGGAGGGCGTTAAATCGCTAGTCAGCTGCCGGCCGAGCAGACTTATACCACCATAGAATTTGGCTAAGGGTCTTCTGAGACGAAGCGCTGGTACAGTTGGGTGGGCTCGAACCACCGACCTCCTGTTCCACAGACAGGCGCTCTAACCAACTGAGCTACAACTGCATCCTTGCGAGCCGCCTTGGGCGCCTGGGAACAGGCCGGTCACCGAGGGGGGCTGGACGGGGCGGAAACTAGGTGCAACGGCCGTTTTTGGCAAGGCCGCAAAGGGGCGGAATCCACCCTCAAACGACGTTATTTCCAAAGGAAAACCCGGGCCTGGGCCCGGGTTTCTTAATCAATCCGGCCCGATCGCTCAGGCGGCGGGCGGGTAGAGCTTCGAGGCGCTGGCCTTGATCGGCTCGGCGGCGGCGGTTGCGGCGCGCTGGGCGATCTCGGCGAGCTCCTTGGCCTGGGCCTGGAAGGTCTCGAGCTGCTTCTTGCCATGGCTGCTCCAGAGCGCGAACGCATCCGACGGCGACGTCACGCCGAGCAGCTCCTGGGTGAAGTCCAGATGGGCGGTGGTGTTGGCCTTCATGAACTCCATCAGCTTGGCGGTGTACTCGTTCGCGCCCTTGCTGGCGGACGAGAACACGGCCTCGATGGTGCCGTTATGGCTTTCGGCCGCGTCCTTGAACTTGGCGTAGCTCTCGCGGGCCTGCGAAACGCCCTTTTCGGCGAACGCACGCATCTGCTCCGGCACCTCGAACGGGATGATGGAGGCGGAGAATGGATCAGTCGCACCTGTCATTTTGGTCCCTCACGGTCATGGAAAAATGGAGTGAGCCTTCTGGCGCGCCCGCCGGCCAACCGGGGCCCTCCTGTTGGCGGGTACGAAGACTGGATACGCGTAACGAAAAAGATGGCTCGTCCAACGCCCAGCAGTATCGCTGCGTATCATGTCAACTTTGTGCAGCGCAATGCGATCCGGGGTGCGCAGGGAAAATTTAATCCCGGAGAGGATGAGGTTCCTGCCTGAGGGAACCCGTGGTTGAGGTCGTCATTCCGGGGCGCGGGCGGAACGAGGGAGCCCGGACTCCATCGGGCCGCGGAGATCGCAGGGACATGGATTCCGGGCTCGCGCCAAATGGCGCGCCCCGGAATGACCGAGGGGCTCGCGTGCTTCGGCCGGGCCGCATCCATCGCCGCGCGGCTGACGATCGGGCTTCCCCGCGAATCCTGCGGATGCAGCGCCTGCGCGGCTTGCGGGTCTGGCCGGATTAAGGTTATCGCGGCTTTGGGGCCTTCCCCGTAGGCTGGGGCCGTGGACCTGCCCGCGCCTGCGCGCGATACTAACCCTTTCTTAAGGCTGTCATTCCCGGCAGCCTTAAGGCCAGACGCGTGTCAGCGAGTACCTAAAGCCGGTTGGATGAGTCATTCGGATTTCCAGTTGCGAGGCGTGGGCGATCCCCGGCTGGCCGTGCATGCGACGTCCCCGCTGCCCGCGTGGCTCTGGTCGGTCGACGGCACGCGCGTGCTGTGGGCCAATCCGGTCGGCGCAAAGTTCTTCGGCGCGGCCCATGCCGCAGCGCTGGCGGACAGGATTTTCGGCCCGGCCGACTGCCATCGCCGCCAGGTCGCCCGGCTCGCCCGCCAGCTGCCGGCGAACGGCACGGTGCGGCTCGAACGGCTGCGCGGCTTCGGCGCCCGGCTCGGCATGCTGATGACCTGCGCCTGCACGCGGCTGAGCTTCGCCGATGGCGGCCAGGCCGTGCTCGTCACCGCGATGGACCCATCGGTGCGCACCATGCCGCTGGTGGAGCGCCTGCATCGCCTCGTCGCGGGCGCCAGGATGCCGATGGCGGCGTTCGCGCCCGACGGAATGTTCGTCGGCGCCAGCGAAGCCGCGCGCGCCCTGCTCGGCTTCCGCGATCTCGGCGAAGCCGGGCTCGAACAGGCGCGCAGCGATGCGCTTCGCAGCGGCCGCGCCGAGACGCCGATCGGCATCGGCCAGATGGTGCTGCAACGGGTTGGCTTGGGTGCCGATATCGGCCTGGTCGCGCTGATCGAGCCGGCCGCCGCGCAGGCGGCAGCGGCGAGCGATGCCGCGCCGGTGGCAGCGGCGAGCGATGCCGCGCCGGTGGCAGCGGCGAGCGATGCCGCGCCGGCCGCATCCGCGCCCGCGAGCACGCCTGATGTCACGCCCGCGGCGCCGGCTCAATCCACGCCGCAAGCCGCGGAGGCTCCGAACGCGCCGCCGCCGTTGAGCGACGCGCCGGCCACTATCGCATTCTTCGACGCCTTCGCCGAGCCGGTCGAAACGCCCGCGCTGCCCGCAAGCGAGGTGGCGCCAGAGATCGCAACAGTCCAGCAAGCGGTCGAAGAGACGGTAGAGTCGGCTGAAGAACCGGCCGACGCCGCGCCCAAAACTCCGGTTGAAAACCACCCCCAAGCCATTGTGTCGCCGCAGGCCGCGCCGATCACTTCAGGCATGGTCGAGCCGCCGTCGGGTCCCGCACAGACGCCCGCGCCGCATCAGCATCCGCTGCGCTTCCTCTGGCAGGTGGATGCAGAGGGCCGTTTTGTGCTCGCAACCAGCGAGTTCACCCGCCTGATGGGCGCGCACACGGCCGCCGGCTTCGGCCGCCCCTGGCGCGAGATCGCCGAGCAATTCTCGCTCGACCCGGAGGGGCGCGTGGCGCAGGCGCTGGCAAGCCATGACACCTGGGCCGGGATCACCGTGAACTGGCCGGCCGATGGCGGCGAGCATCTGCCGGTCGAGCTCGCGGGCCTGCCGGTCTACGACCACGCGCGCAATTTCGCCGGCTTCAAGGGCTTTGGCGTCTGCCGCGATCTCGACGGCCTCAACCGGCTCGATGCGCTCAGGCGCTTCGAGCAGTTCGCCGAACCGCACGCGCCGCACCGCCTGCCCGCCGACATCGTCGAGCCTGAGCCTGAGCCGGAGCCGGAGCCCGTGGCAGAGGCGCCGCCTCCGCCGGCCGAGCCGCCCGCACCTGAGCCTGAGCCCACGCCTGAGCCTGAGCCTGAGCCCGCACCTGAAGCTGAACTGCCCGCACCCGACGCGACTTCACACCCAACCGATCCGGAAACGCCAGTGGAAACGCCCCCCAACGTCGTGCCGTTCCGCCCGCCTGGCGATGCCAGATCACCCGGTGATCAGAGATCGCCGACGCTGACGCCGATCGAGAACAGCGCGTTCAACGAGCTCGCCCGGCAATTGTCCGAGCGCCTCGAACGCGAGCGGGAGACGATCTCAGCCAGCGCGACTGAACCTGCGGCGGAGACCGCACCCGAACCGCCGGTCGAGGCGCCGGAGGCGCCGCACACGCCGGCCGAATGGCTGACCGAGCCGGCACCGCCGGCGCGCGGCCACAGCATGCGCGACCGCGCGCTGCTCGACCTGCTGCCGACGGGTATTTTGATCTATCGCCTCGACCGCCTGCTCTACGCCAACCCGGCGTTCCTCGCGCGCATGGGCCATGCCAGCGTGAGCGCACTGGAGAATGCCGGCGGCCTCGATGCGCTCTATGTCGAGCCGGGCGTGTCGGCCGCCAGCAGCACCTCGCATGGCGGCACGCCGGTGACGATCAGCGCGACGCTTGCCAATGGCGAAGAGCCGCTGCCGACCACCGAGGCGCATCTGCACACCATCGACTGGGACGGCGAGAGCGCGCATGCGCTGATCTGCGCGCTGCCGCAGGCGGTGTCCGTGGTTGCTGAGCCTGTCGTCGCGCCGCCCGTTGTCGCCGAGCCCGTTGCCGCCGCGCCTCTTGTCGCCGAGCCTCTTGTAGCAGAGTCCTTCCCCTACGCGTCCGAGCTCGAGTCCCAGGCCGGCGACGCCGACGCCGAGGATCTCGCCGCGATCCTCGACACCACCGCCGAGGGCATCGTGATGTTCGATGCAGAAGGCAACATCCACGTCTGCAACCGCAGCGCCGAGGCGCTGTTCGGCTATGACGGCGAAGCGCTGCTCGAGCAGAACCTGGTGACGTTGTTCGCGCGGGAGAGCCAGCAGGTCGTCGCCGACTATCTCGAAAGCGTCAAGAGCCAGGACATTTCGAGCCTGCTCGACCACGGCCGCGAGGTGCTGGGGCGCGAGAAGAAGGGCGGCGTCATTCCGCTCGCCATGATCATGGGCCGCACCAGGCCCGACGGCCCGAACTTCTTCGCCGTGTTCCGCGACCTCTCGCAGAGCAAGAAGGGCGAGAGCGAGCTGACGCAGGCCCGCCGTCTCGTCGACGGCGCGGCCAACGCCAAGGCCGACATGCTGGCGCGGATCAGCCACGAGATCCGCACGCCGCTCAACGCCATCATCGGCTTTGCCGAGGTGATGATCTCCGAGCGTTTCGGCACGCTCGGCAACGAGCGCTACGGCGAATACATGAAGGACATCCGCGCCTCCGGCGAGCGCGTCATCGCGATCATCGACGACCTCCTGGAGCTGTCGCGGATCGAGACCGGCAAGCTCGATCTCGACTTCGCCAACCTCAACCTCAACGACCTGGTCGAGGCCTGCGTCGTGGTGATGCAGCCGCAGGCCAACCGCGAGCGCATCATCATCCGCACCTCGCTCGCCCATGCGCTGCCGCAGGTGAGCGTGGACGCGCGCGCGATGCGGCAGATCACCATGAACCTGATCTCGAACTCGATCCGGCTCGCCAGCGCCGGCGGCCAGGTCATCGTCTCGACCGCGCTCACCGACCGCGGCGAGATCGCCCTTCGCATCCGCGACACCGGCCATGGCCTCAGCGAGCGCGAGGTCGCGGCCGCGATGGAGCCGTTCCGCACCCCGCCGCCGGGCGATGCCGAGGACAATTCGGCGCTGAGCCTGTCGCTGACCAAGGCCCTGGTCGAAGCCAACCGCGCCCGCTTCAACATCAAGAACGCAGGCCACGGCACGCTGATCGAAGTGGTGTTCGCGCCCGCGCTGGCGCGGGCTTGAGGCGAGATCAGACCAGATCGATTGCTGCCACGAGGCAGCTTGCGCTCCGCCCCTGATCGTCGAACTCATCGACGATCAGGCCCCTTCGCAGGATTCTCCGTCATCATCTCGTCGAAAGACGAGCCCGAAATTGGGTCAACTCGACGACAAACCAGCCTCGACCTCGGCGTTCAGAAGAATGGACATGATTTTCTGTCCCACTGGCGAGGCGAGGCTGCCGGCGGACAGAACCACGACGCCATTGCCCGACGGAGCGCTTGCGCCGTTCTGAACCCAGCTCTCAAACCCCATCCACGAGCTGAAGCCCGGTACGCCGCCATCTTTCGACAGGACACTTCCCGCCGCGCCGGCGATTTTCGGAAAGAACCACCCAATTCCGACCGTGGGGCCGTTCGTCGGCCCTCCGCAGATGCCCGTCGCTGTACCGCATTTGCCCCGGGTCCAGCCGGTCTGCTGCTGCGTCTGCAGGATGGCGAATTCCGTCGGTGAAGGCTGCAGTTGGCCCATGTTGTAGAGCAGCCATTGAAGCATGTCCGAGGCGCAGCTGACGATCGATCCGCTCCCGAACTCCATCGGTGGGCACGGCAAATAGCTATGACCTATGTCGAAAGGCTGCGTCCCGTCATATCCACACGCCATGCTGGGCACTTGGCCCGTATTGAACAACGCGGTGTTGTTCATGCCCAGACCCGCGCACAGCTCGACGAGTTGCGTGTTGTACTCGTCATAGACGTCGACATAGGTGTTCTGCGGGTTGGCGCCGGCAATAGCCAGGAGGGACCAGGCAAGGTTTGAATACGTGTAGCACTGGCCCGGCGGACAGATCCAAGCCGAGTGCTGTCCGCTGTTGAACCAGGCGACGAGCTCGGTGAAGTTCTGCAAGTTACTCGGCGGGCAGAATGGTCCCCGCGGATCGGGAGGCAAGCCATTATCCTGCGGAAATCCAGAAGCATAAGTGACGATGTCGGCGACCGGAATCCCGCTGATCGCGGCCGGCAGGGAAATCGAGGGCATGCAGGACCCGACCGTATTCCCATCATATGTGCCTTGAAGGCTGTAAAAAATTCTGGATGTGAAGACTTTTGAAATGGATCCGATTTCGAACAGCGTATTTGGCAGGTTCGCAGCGGCCACGACCTTGTGGTTCGAGTCCCAGACTTCAGTCTGGGAGGGAGAGAAGAACTTTGCGGAGGGGGTGCCGGAGCCGTCAAAATCCGTGAAGACGTAGACGGCCATCCCCATGTAATCGCTGACGACAGCGTCTATGACGGTCTGGATCGCCGAGCTCGGGTCCGATAAGGCCATGGCGCCCCTCCCCATTGCAAGCTTGATCGCCAGCAAACTTTAGCATCTTCCGTTGCGGTTGTCTTTATAAGAACGACATCGTGTGGTTGATTCCGCGATTTTGTGTGAAGGGTGGTCCAAGCCACGTCGGCGCGAGGTCTGGCTTTGGCCATCTGCGAAGTCAGGCGATGTCCGCTTCCCTCCGCTGTTGGCAGCCAAAAGGGACATCGAGCGCGCTGCAATTCTTCGGTACGCGTTGGATCGGCGCTCAAATCATCAAATAAAAAGGCACGGCGCTTGCGGCGCCGTGCCTTTCACATTCATGTGGCCTGGATCAGCTGTAGATCTCGAACAGGCCGGCGCCGCCCTGGCCGCCGCCGATGCACATCGTCACCACGCCCCACTTCGCCTTGCGGCGCGCACCTTCCTGGAGCAGGTGGCCGGTGAGACGCGCACCGGTCATGCCGAAGGGATGGCCGATCGCGATCGAGCCGCCGTTGACGTTGTACTTGGCGGGATCGATGCCGAGCTGGTCGCGGCAATACAGGCACTGGCTGGCGAACGCCTCGTTGAGCTCCCACAGATCGATGTCGTCGATCTTGAGGCCGGTGCGCTTGAGCAGCTTCGGAATCGCGAACACCGGTCCGATACCCATCTCGTCGGGCTCGCAGCCGGCGGTCGCCCAGGCGACGAAGCGGCCGAGCGGCTTGAGGCCGCGCTTCTCGGCGTCCTTGGCTTCCATCAGCACCACGGCGGCGGCGCCGTCCGAGAGCTGGCTGGCATTGCCGGCGGTGACGAACTTGCCGGGCCCCTTCACCGGCTCGAGCTTGGCAAGGCCCTCCAACGTGGTCTCGGGCCGGTTGCACTCGTCGCGGTCGACGACGTAGTCGACGATGCTCTCGGCCTTGGTCTGCTTGTCGACGACCTTCATCTTGGTCTTCATCGGGACGATCTCGTCCTTGAACTTGTTCGCCTGCTGGGCCGCGGCCATGCGGCGCTGCGATTCCAGCGAGAACTCGTCCTGGTATTCGCGGCTGAGCTTGTAGCGCTCGGCGACGATGTCGGCGGTGTCGATCATCGCCATGAAGATGTCAGGGGCGACCTTGAGCAGCTCCGGATCGATCGATTCCTTCGGCGTGCCGCCGCCCGGCATCGAGATGCTCTCGACGCCGCCGGCGACGATGCAGTCGGCGCCGTCGGAGCGGATCGAGTTGGCGGCCATCGCGATGGTCTGCAGCCCGGAGGAGCAGAAGCGGTTCACCGAGACGCCGGCGGTGGTCGTCGGCAGGCCGGCGAGCAGCGCGGCCTGGCGACCGATGTTCGGCGCGCCGTGGGCGCAATTGCCGAGGTAGCAGTCCTCGACATAGTCCTTGTCGACGCCGGCGCGATCGACCGCGTGGTGGATGGCGTGGGCCGCGAGCGACATCGGCGGCGTGATGTTGAATCCGCCGCGGCCGGATTTCGCGAGGCCCGTGCGCGCATAGGAAACGATGACGGCTTCACGCATTGTTTTTCTCCCTTGTCGAACGATTTTGAACGGAGCGTCCTGGCCGCCATTGGTACACAAAGTTGGAAGGCCGGGGGAGAAATAAAAACGCCGCCTCCGGTGAGGGAGGCGGCGTTGTTCCGCGGGTCGGAATATCTTCGTGCCGGTCATTCCGGGGCGCACGAAAGTGCGAACCCGGAATCTCGAGATTCCGGGTTCACGCTACGCGTGCCCCGGAATGACGATTGGCTAGAACGTCAGCGCCTTGGCTTGCTTGACCTGCGGCAGGGCCAGCACCTTGGCGAGCACGTCGGCCGGCACCGCGCCGTCGACCTCGACCAGCGCGATGGCGTCGCCGCCCTGCTTGACGCGGCCGAGATGGAAGGTCGCGATGTTGAGCTTGGCGTCGCCGAGCAGGCTCGCGAACGCGCCGATGAAGCCGGGCTTGTCCTCGTTGGTGACGTAGATCATCGACTTGCCGAACTCGGCGTCGACGCGGATGCCCTTGACGTCGACCAATCGCGGCTTGCCATCATGGTACACGGTGCCGGAGACCGAGCGCTCCTGGCGTTCGGTCGCGACCGTGACGGTGATCAGGCTCTCATAGTCGCTCTGCGCTGCGCGCACGATCTCGTCCACCACCATGCCGCGCTCCTTGGCGACCACGGGCGCGGACACCACGTTGACCTCGCCCAGCATCGGCCGCAGCAGGCCCGACAGCACGGCGGAGGTGATCGCCTTGATCTTCATCTCGGCGACATGCCCCTCATAGGTGATCTCGACCTTGAGGATGCCGCTCTCGGTAAGCTGGCCGGCAAACGAGCCGAGCTTCTCGGCGAGCGCGATGAACGGCTTCAGCTTCGGCGCCTCTTCAGCCGTGATCGAGGGGAAATTGACCGCGTTCGAGATCGCGCCGGTGAGCAGATAGTCCGACATCTGCTCGGCGACCTGGAGCGCGACGTTCTCCTGCGCTTCGGTGGTGGAGGCGCCGAGATGCGGCGTGCAGATCACGTTGGGATGGCCGAACAGCACGTTGGCGTTCGCGGGCTCCTCGACGAAGACGTCGAAGGCGGCGCCGGCGATGTGCTTGGAGTTCAGCGCATCGACCACCGCCTGCTCGTCGACGAGGCCGCCGCGGGCGCAGTTGATCAGCCGCACGCCCTTCTTCATCTTGGCGATCGCGGCAGCATCAATGATGTTCTTCGTCTTCTCGGTGAGCGGAGTGTGCAGCGTGATGAAGTCGGCGCGCTTGAGCAGGTCATCGAGATCGACCTTCTCGACGCCGATGTCCTTGGCGCGCTCCGGCGACAGGAACGGATCGAACGCGACCACCTTCATGCGCAGGCCGAGCGCGCGATCGGCGACGATCGAGCCGATGTTGCCGCAGCCGACGACGCCGAGCACCTTGCCGGTGATCTCGACGCCCATGAAGCGGTTCTTCTCCCACTTGCCGGCCTGGGTCGAGGCGTCGGCCTGCGGGATCTCGCGGGCGAGCGCCAGCATCAGGGTGATGGCGTGCTCGGCGGTCGTGATCGAATTGCCGAACGGCGTGTTCATCACGATGATGCCCTTGGCCGTGGCGGCGGGGATCTCGACGTTGTCGACGCCGATGCCGGCGCGGCCGATCACCTTCAGGTTGGTCGCCTTCTCGAGGATCTTGGCGGTCGCCTTGGTCGCGGAGCGGATCGCAAGGCCGTCGTAATTGCCGATGATCTCGGCGAGCTTGTCCTTGTCCTTGCCGAGATTGGGCTGGAAGTCGACCTCGACGCCGCGATCCTTGAAGATCTGCACGGCAGCGGGCGAGAGCGCGTCGGAAATGAGAACTTTGGGCTTGGTCATGGGGATAATCCGTGGTGCGAGCTGCATTTACGGAACGTCATCCGCGGGCCTGACCCGCGGGTCCATCTCTCTTAATCGATGGATGGCCGGGTCAAGCCCGGCCATGACGAGAATGAGTTAGAGCGCGTTAAGCCGCCTTGGCGAGCTGCGCCTTGGTCTCGGCGAAGGCCCAGTCGATCCACTGGGTCAGCAGCTCGACGTCCTTGGCCTCGACGGTGGCGCCGCACCAGATGCGCAGGCCGGCCGGCGCATCGCGGTAATAGGCGAAGTCGTAGCCGGCGCCCTCCTTCTCGACCAGCGCGACCAGCTTCTTGGAAAACTCGGCCTGCGCGTCGTCCGAGAGCGCGGTGAGCGCGGGATCGGTGAACTTCAGGCACACCGAGGTGTTGGAACGGATCGAAGCGTCCTTGGCCAGGAAGTCGATCCAGGGCGTCTTCGCCTTCCAGTCGGCCAGCACCTTGGTGTTGGCGTCGGCGCGCGCGATCAGCGCCTTGAGGCCGCCGATCGACTTGGCCCAGTTCAGCGCGTCGAGATAGTCCTCGACGCAGAGCATCGACGGCGTGTTGATGGTCTCGCCGACGAAGATGCCTTCGTTGATCTTGCCGCCCTTGGTCATGCGGAAGATCTTCGGCAGCGGCCAGGCCGGCTTGTAGGTCTCGAGCCGCTCCACCGCGCGCGGGGAGAGGATCAGCATGCCGTGCGCGGCCTCGCCGCCAAGCGCCTTCTGCCAGGAGAAGGTGACGACGTCGAGCTTGGCCCAGTCGAGGGGTTGCGCGAATGCCGCCGAGGTGGCGTCGCAAATGGTCAGGCCTTCGCGGGTCGCGCTGATCCAGTCGGCGTTCGGCACGCGCACGCCTGAGGTGGTGCCGTTCCAGGTGAAGACGACGTCCGACTTCGGATCGACCTTGGAGAGATCGGGGATTTCACCGTAGGCCGCATTGAGCTTGGTGACGTCCTTGAGCTTCAATTCCTTGACGATGTCGCTGACCCAGCCCTCGCCGAAGGATTCCCAGGCGAGCGTGGTGACGGGCCGTGCACCGAGCAGCGACCACAGCGCCATCTCGACCGCGCCGGTATCGGAGGCCGGCACGATGCCGATGCGATAATCGGCGGGCACTTCAAGCACTTCGCGCGTCAGATCGATCGCGAGCTTGAGCTTGGTCTTGCCGACCTTCGCGCGATGCGAACGGCCGAGCGCTGCGTCCTTGAGATTTTGGGCGTTCCAGCCGGGGCGCTTGGCGCAGGGGCCAGAGGAAAAATGCGGCACGTTGGGCCGCGAAGCGGGCTTCGCTACAGTCATATTCTACCCTTCCAGATAGTAAGCCTCCCGTTGGGGGGAGGTGTCCCGCCGCGGCTGATACGGGAAACGGGAAGAGTCGTCAAGGAAGTTCCGGGACCTCACGCGCGAGTGATGGCGCTTCCGGCGCGATATCGGGGGATTCCACCGTGGCGAGCGCGTTCAGCAAGTCCGTGGCCTCGCTGATCAATTGCGCGGCTTTGCGTCGGCTGCCGACCTTCAAAATGCACTTGTCGTTGGCCTGCACAACGTAGCCGTTGCCGACCTTGATCATCGAATAGCTTGTCATCGAAATCCCCGAACCGACCGAGCTCGGTGTCTGACGCTGCCGTAGCACCGATCGTTCCCACCTCAACGTGAACGACGGCTGGGTAGTTTACCGGCTCTTAACATGAACGAATGCGCGATCCGAATTTGCTGATTGCGCAAGGTGCGCGGCCGGAGCCCCATTCCGATACAATCGGAATGGGACTCTTGATTTTTGTGTTGACGCGTTTTCTTTACGCGAACCGGTATCCACTTCGCTCGAAAACGCTCTTACTGCCTCAAAAGCGGACAGTCATGCCGACATGACTAGCTGTGAATCCGAGCCGCTTGTAGAAGCGCTGCGCGTCCACTCGCGTCTGATGTGTCAACAGTTCGACCAGATTGCAGCCGCGCGCTTTCGCTTCCGCGATGGCCCATTGCACCAATTCCTCGCCGATGCCGCGGCTGCGACAATCAGTGGCAACGCGCACGTCTTCGAGCAGACCACGGGTGCCGCCTTGCGAGCTGATGCCTGACAGCACAGCAAGTTGCAGGCAGCCGACCACCCTGCCCTCGCTCTCGGCAACCACCAGCGCGAGATTTGGATCGCGCTCGACCCGCTCGAACGCTTCGTAATAGGCCGGGGGCAGCGGATCCTCCACCCGCTCACGGGCGCGCCCGAGATGATCGTCGGCGAGCATCGCCACGATCGCAGCGACATCCTCGCGGCGCGCGCGACGAATGGAAACGGTTCCGGCGTTCACGAGGTACTCCGGACTCAACGCGCCGGCGGAAGGCCGAGAAAGGCCTCGGTCTCGCCGATCCAGCGGCGGACGGCCGCATGACGGCCGAGATCGAAGCCGCCTTCATGCGCAACGCGGGTATAGGCGAGCAGCGAGACGTCGGCGAGCGAGACCGCTTCGCCGGCGAAGAAGCGGCTGCCGGAGAGATGCTGCTCCATGCGGTCGAGCGCCGCATAGCCGCGCTTGACCTTTTCGGGGTCGAGCTCGGAGGCGTCCTTGCCGAGATAGACGAGTTGGAAGCGGCACACCGCGATATAGGGCTCGTGGCTGTACTGCTCCCAGAACAACCATTCATCCATCTTGGCAGCAACAAAGGCGTCGCGCGGAATCAGCGCGCTGTCGCGGGCGAGATAGCGGATGATGGCATTGGATTGCGCCAGCGTGCGGCCGTCGTCGAAGGCGACGGTCGGCACCTGGCCGGCGCCGTTCATGGCAAGGAATTGCGGCGTGCGCGTCTCACCCTTGCGGGTGTCGATCTCGATCCAGTCGTAGGGCAATGCGAGCTTGTCGCAGACCCACTTCACCTTGAGACAATTGCCGGAATTGCTGTCGCCGTAGATCTGCATCGCTGCCGCCCCCACTGTCTGGCGACAGAGCATCAGGGCTCGCAGGGCCTGTCAATCGGCGCCATGCGCGGCGCTCAGAACTTGTATCCGAGCCCGGCGCGGACGCTATTGACGTTCGACTCGATGTCCGACGTCACCCGCAAATATTCGTATTCGACACGGACGAACAGGCCGCCGACCAGCATGGCGTCGAAGCCGAGGCCGCCGGAATAACCGTAGACCAGCTTGCTCTTGCTCGCGAAGGTCGTCGCAGGCTGCACCGACGACGGAGACGCCGAGGCGTAGCGATCGACGGTCTGGCTGCCGACCCCGCCGCCGATAAAGGCGTAAGGCAGGAAGCATCCCCAGGCATAGCCGGCTCGCGCGCGCAGCGATCCGAAGTCAGACACGCCGACGACTGCGGATGTCGCGGTGGTGGCAATGACCGCGTTGAGGTTGTTGAACGTCTGCCCGACCGAGTTCGATGTCGACTTGAAACCACCGTGAATGTAGTTGGCCTCGACGCCGAGCACGACGTCGTCCCATTGCCCATTATAGCCGGCAAACGCGCCATAGCCGGCGCTGTTGCTGTGCGCGAACGCGAGCGGTTGCCAATTGTAGGCCGGGCCCGGTGTGACGAAGGTCGACTGGATGTCGCTGTTGATGGTGGAGGAGATCTTCGACGTGATCGCGCCGTACTCGCCCTGACCGCCGACATAGTAGCCTTGCCAGTTGACGTTGGATCTCGACAGACCGTCCGTGAAGCTGCCGCGCAGGAACGGCAGATCCGGCATATCGGCCGCGTGCGCGGCAGACACCGTCCCCAACATCGCCGCCGCCAACAAAAGCCTACGCATCGGAACGCTCCATCGAACTCGAACTTTCGCCATGATCATGGCTCGTTAACCTTAACCAATGGTTGCGTCGGAGCCCTTCGTCGCCATGAGCAATGAAAAATACGCAAAGCAAAACGGCGCGAGAGGGTCCCGCGCCGTTAATCAGTCTTAACCGATCGGCTTGCCGATCAGCCCTTGGTGACGAGCGGCGGCGCGTAGACCGGCGGGCTGCTGAGGTCCCAGCGCACGCCGAACTTCAGGTCATGCGAGGTGATGTCCTTGAACTGCATGGTGCGGCCGCGGTTGAGGCCGGTGAAGTCGGTGAGCGTACCGGTGACTGCGTCTCCGAGGTCCACATAGCGATAGGCCAGTTCGAGCGTGAGGCTCGGATTGACCTTGTAGGCGAGACCGGCATGCGCGGCCCACGCGAAGTTCCATTTCGAGGTGTTCGGTGCAAAAGCAACACCGCCGTTCGGCGTGTTGATGTCCTGGAAGTTTGAAATGGTGTTGCGCGAACCACCCACGCCGGCACCGATGAACGGGGTGATGCACCACCAGGTGCCGAGGTCGACGTAGGCGTTGGCGAGCACCAGCCATTCCGACTTGCTGCCATGATACTCGTCGGTAAAGGCCGGAGCGCCGTTGAAATTGATGATCTGGAGACCATGCAGATTGGCGTTGCCGCGATATTCACCGGTCACGTCGGCGCGGAACCAGCTGTTGAACCTGTAACCGGCGCCGAGGCCGAAGATGCCGGCCGTGTCGAAACCGAGCCCCTGGGTGGACGCAATGCTGATGCCGGGATCGACGAAGCTCGGGTTGAGCTGCTTCACCTTCTGATTGCTGAAGCCGATGTCGCCGCGCAGATACCAGCCGCCGAAGTCGGCCGCAGGGGCCGGCGGCGCGTACATCGGAGGGGGCGCCGCGATCGGCATATCGGCGGCGAACGCCATCGACGAGATCAGGGTTGCCGCACCCGCGGCAAGGAGAGACTTAACGCTACGCATTTGGCTTCGTCCTTATGGCCGGTGAGGCAAAAATGCAGCCGCCTCACGTTCTGGAAACTCACGGGCGGACGATGGCAGCAAATGTTTAAGCGCCACTTAACCCTAATTTTTAAGGTTGATTTTTCGTGACTGCACACGCGGGATGCGGCGGTAGCGTTGCAAAAATGCAGCGCCTCGCGTCCCAATTGCTAACAATGTATGAAGCCGCAATGCAGCGAAACAGGATCCGTTAACGCGCCTGCCGCGGCAGCTTGGGCAGGAACACCGCGAGCAGCCCGATCGCCGGCAGATAGGCGCAGACCTGATAGACGAACTCGATCGAGGTGTGATCGGCGAGCTTGCCGAGCACGGCCGCGCCCAGGCCGCCGATGCCGAAGGCGACGCCGAAGAACACGCCGGAGATCATGCCGAAGCGGTGCGGCACCAGTTCCTGCGCGAACACGATGATCGACGACGTCGTCGAAGAGATGATCAGGCCGATGATGACGCTGAGCACCGCGCTGGCGTAGAGCCCGGCATAGGGCAGCGCCAGCGTGAACGGCAGCGCGCCCAGAATCGAGATCCAGATCACGATCTTGCGCCCGAAGCGATCCCCGAGTGGACCACCGAGAAACGCGCCGACCGCGTTCGCGGCAAGGAAGACGAAGAGATAGATCTGGGCGGCCTGCGTCGACACGCCGAAGCGGTCGATCAGATAGAAGATGTAGTAGCTCGACAGGCTCGAGACGTAGAGCTGTTTTGAGAACAGCAGGGCCACCAGCACGGCAAGTGCGACCGCGACGCGGCGCGAGCTCGGCGCATCAGGATGGGCTTGGACCGCCGCCGTCTTCTTCGCCTTGATCTGCGGCGCGTACCAGCGGCCGATGCGCCAGAGAACGACGATGGCAAGGAACGCGATCGAGGAGAACCAGGCGATGCTGCCCTGCCCGAACGGCACCACGATCAGTGCCGCCAGCACCGGGCCCATCGACGTGCCGAAACTGCCGCCGAGCTGGAACACCGATTGCGCAAAGCCGTAGCGGCCGCCGGAGGCGAGCCGCGCGATGCGCGCGGATTCGGGATGAAACACCGCCGAGCCGAGACCGACCAGCGCAGCGGCGACGAGGATGACGAGATATTGGTGCGCGGCGCTGAGCAGCAGGAGGCCGAAGAAGGTCGAGGCCATGCCGATCGCCAGCGAATAAGGCTGCGCCTTCTTGTCGGTGTAGTGCCCGACCACCGGCTGAAGCAGCGAAGCCGTGAACTGGAAGGCCAGCGTGATCATGCCGATCTGCGCGAAGTCGAGCGCGTAGGTGTCCTTCAGGATCGGGTACACCGAGGCGATCAGCGACTGCATGGTGTCGTTGAGGAAGTGCGAGAAGCTGATGCCGGCGAGCACGACATAGGCCGGCCCCGCAGCCTTGGCGGCGGCGGGCGCCACGTCGCCGACGACGACGGGCTCGGTCAGCGTTTCCGCAGATACGACGACAGGCTTGTTCAATGGAACGACCCCGGCAGGCGCGGCGAACCGCCGCACCGCCTAACTACGATGCGAGCGGCGGTGGAACCACCGCCAATCGTCGATGGCTGGGATGCGCTCCGCGGCCGGTTTCACTGCGAAGCAGCGCGGCCTGCATGGTTCGAGACGCCCGCTTTGGGCGGGCTCCTCACCATGAGGGTTTCAGATTTCGCCGAGAAACAAGAATTCATCCTGAGGGCCCACCAAAGGCGGGCGTCTCGAAGGATGGCTACGAACTCAGGCCGCCGCCTGTCCCAGCGCCGAGACGATGGTGTCGACGACGTCCTCGACCAGGATGCGATCCTCGCCCTCGCCCATGACGCGGATCACGGGCTCGGTGCCGGAGGAGCGGATCAGCAGGCGGCCGTGGCCGTTGAGGCGCTTCTCGCCGTCGGAGATCGCCGACTTGACGTCGGAATCGTCGAGCGGCTTGCCGCCCTTGTGGCGGACGTTCTTGAGGATCTGCGGCAGCGGATCGAAGCGGTGGCACACTTCCGACACCGGCCGGCGCGACTTCTGCACCACGGCCAGCACCTGCAAGGCAGCAACGAAGCCGTCGCCGGTGGTGGCGTAGTCGGACAGGATGATGTGGCCGGACTGCTCGCCGCCGAGATTGTAGCCGCCGCTCAGCATCTGCTCGAGCACGTAGCGGTCGCCGACCGGCGTGCGCACGAGATCGAGCCCCTGCCCCTTCAGGAAGCGCTCGAGCCCGAGATTGGACATCACGGTGGCGACGATGCCCGGCCGCGACAGCCGGCCGTCTTCCTTCCAGCTCTGCGCGATCACCGCGAGCAGCTGGTCGCCGTCGACGATGTGGCCGCGCTCGTCGACCAGGATGACGCGATCGGCGTCGCCGTCCAGCGCAATGCCGATGTCGGCACGCATCTCGCGCACCTTCTTCGACAGCGCTTCCGGCGAGGTGGAGCCGCATTCCTTGTTGATGTTGAAGCCGTCGGGCTCGACGCCGATCGGCACCACGTCGGCGCCCAGCTCCCACAGCGCTTCCGGCACCACCTTGTAGGCGGCACCGTTGGCGCAATCGACCACGACGCGCAGCCCGTCGAGCGACAGATCGCGCGGCAGCGTGCGCTTGGCGAATTCGATGTAGCGGTCATGCACGCCGTCGATACGGCGGGCGCGGCCCAAGCTGGCACTTTGTGCCAGCCGCTTCTCGATCGGCTCGTCGAGCAGCTGCTCGATCTGCCTCTCGACGTCGTCGGAGAGCTTGAAGCCCTGCGGACCGAACAGCTTGATGCCGTTGTCCTCGAACAGGTTGTGCGAGGCCGAGATCATCACGCCGAGATCGGCGCGCATCGACTTGGTCAGCATCGCGACCGCCGGCGTCGGCATCGGGCCGACCAGCAGCACGTCCATGCCGACCGAGGTGAAGCCGGCGACCATCGCGTATTCGATCATGTAGCCGGACAGGCGGGTGTCCTTGCCGATCACGACCCGGTGGCGGTGGTCACCGCGCTGAAACGCAAGGCCTGCGGCCTGGCCGACCTTGAGCGCGAGCTCCGGCGTGATCAGTCCGTTGGCGCGGCCCCTAATCCCGTCCGTCCCGAAATATTTGCGGCTCATATCGTCCCCCACGCAACAACCAGGGAATCCCCTCTACAACCACGGAGTGCCCGAACGGGCCCCGCATCCCTGATTTGCTGAGGTCTTATAAGGCCATCGCGGCTAACTTGGCTTCAAAAAATGTGATTAATCATTACGGGATAGGGGCGGACTTCGCCCCGCTAACCGATTGTTAACACTATATTTCCCGTTAGGGAACCGGAACGGGGCGGAACCCGCCCCTATTTGGAGCGCTTCACATGGCCGTCAGCGCGGCTCGGCGCCGGCTGGGTGACGTTGACGGGATCCGAGCCCGGGAAGGTCTCTTCCAGGCCCTCTTCCAGGGCGTCCTCGAGGTCCTTCTTCTCCTTGATCTCTTCCGGTGTCGGTGCGGCGTGCGGCCTTGTCATGGCACCCTCCTCTCAAACGATTTGGCTGTGCATCCAACCATGCTAGATGACGCCTCGATCTTCCGATGCAAGACTTTCGGATACGAGACGGGCCGGGGACACGTTCATGAAGCACATCACCTGTATCGACGATCTTCGCGCGCTGCATAAGCGCCGCGTGCCGAAGGCGTTCTTCGATTATTGCGACCGCGGCTCCTATGCCGAGGAAACGCTGCGCGCCAACCGCGAGGACATGCAGGCGATCAAGTTCCGCCAGCGCATCCTGGTCGACGTCTCCAAGCGCGACACCTCGACGACGATCCTCGGCGAGCCCTCGACCATGCCGCTGGTGCTCGCGCCCGTGGGCCTCCTGGGCATGCAGCATGGCGACGGCGAGATCCACGCCTGCCGCGCCGCACAGGCCGCCGGCATCCCGTTCACGCAGTCGACGATGTCGATCTGTTCGATCGAGGACATCGCCGCCAGCGTCGAGAAGCCGTTCTGGTTCCAGCTCTACGTGATGAAGGACCGCGGCTTCATCAAGGCGCTGATCGAACGCGCGATCGCGGCAAAATGCTCGGCGCTGGTGCTGACCGTCGATCTCCAGGTGATCGGCCAGCGCCACCAGGACATCAAGAACGGCATGACCGTGCCGCCGGAATGGTCGCTCTCGAAGCTGATCGATTTCGCCACCAAGCCGGCCTGGGTGTCGGGTGTGCTGCAGGGCAAGCGCCGCACCTTCGGCAATCTCGCCGGTCATCTGAAGGTCAGCGACGACATCACCTCGCTGTCGACCTGGATCAACTCGCAGTTCGACACCTCGCTGAACTGGAACGACATCGATTGGATCCGCAGCATCTGGCCGGGCAAGCTGATCCTGAAGGGCATTCTCGACGTCGAGGACGCCGAGCTCGCCGCCAAGACCGGCGCGCAGGCGATCGTGGTCTCCAACCATGGCGGCCGGCAACTCGACGGCGCGCCGTCCTCGATCGAGGTGCTGCCCGAGATCGTCGATGCCGTCGGTGACAGGATGGAGATCATGTTCGACGGCGGCATCCGCTCCGGCCAGGACGTGATGCGCGCACTCGCGCTCGGCGCAAAGTCCTGCATGATCGGCCGCGCCTACGCCTATGGCCTGGGCGCCGGCGGCCAGGCCGGCGTCGCCAAGGCGATCGACATCATCCAGAAGGAACTGCTGACGACCATGGGCCTGTGCGGCGTCAACAGGATCGAGGAGATCGACGATCACATCATTGCGGTGTGAGGCGTTGAGGCGCGAAGAATGCGCCTCAATCACCATCGTCGTCCCGGACAAGCGCAGCGAAGCGGAGCGCTGATCCGGGACCCATAACCACAGGCAGGCGTGGTTACGGAGACTCGGAGTGACCTGCTTTGCGCAACAACTTCTCCCTGTGGTTATGGGTCCCGGATCTGCGCGCGCCTAAGGGCGCGCTTGTCCGGGACGACAGCAGAATTTGCCGCGGCGGTTGCGCACTATAAGCCGCGCCCTCACATCGGCGGCGTGATCCCGTCCCTGCCGACGTTGACGCGGTTTGCCTCCAGCGAGCCGTCCTCCTTCTTCGCCGCGCCGAAGATGATCAGCCTGGCGCCCGGCTTGATCTCGGACCTGTCGCTGGCGACGAAGGTGACGATCGGGGTGTCGGGCGGCACCACGACTTTCTTCTCGCCGTCCTTGTATTTCACCGTGATATTCTGACCGTCGGTGCCCTTGATCGTCTGCGAGACCGTCGCGTTGGTCATGGTCGAGTTGGCGCGCGCGTCCCAGGGCCGAAAGCCTTCGGCCGCGCCGCGCTGGTTCTCAGGGAAGATGTGCACGGCGATCGCCCTCTGGGTGCCGTCGGGCTCGGGCATGGCGGTGACGCCGATATAGGAGCCTTCCTTGATCTCCGGCAGCTCCGTCTTCACCACGGCGAACACCGCGACGTTGTCGGTCATGCGCACCTTCACGTCGCTGCCCTCGCGCGTCTTGATGTCGAGCATGTTGCCGTCGACGCTCGCGATGGTGCCGCGGATGCGCACCGTCGGCGCCTGCTGCGCCGAGACAGAGGAAACAGCGATAAAGGTCGCGAAGGCTGCCGCGACGGCGCGCGGCATCCAGTTTTTCAGCTTCGGCATGATTGTCCCCTCCAGGGCGTTGCGACGGTCAAACACGGCAACCCCGTGTGACCGCCGCTATTCCCGGCCGTGACGATCACATCGGCGGCGTGAGGCCATCGCGCCCGACGCTGACGCGGTTGGTCTCGAACGAGCCGTCCGGCAACTGCTTCATGAAGGCGATCACCTTGGCGCCGGCCTTCAGGTCGGTCTTGTCGCCGGGCACGAAGGTCACCACCGGCGTGTTGTCGGGGACGAACACCTTCTTCTCGCCGTCCTTGTACTTGACCAGCAGCGTATGGCCGTCATTGCCGACCACGCTCTCCGACACCGTGGCGTTGGTCATGCTGGAATTCGGCTTGAGGTCATAGGGCCGCGAGCCTTCGCCGGTGCCGCGCATGCTCTCCGGAAACACATGCACCTCGACGGCGTTGTCGCCGCCGTCAGGTCCCGGCACCGTGGTCGCGCCGACGAAGGAGCCGGGCTTGATGTCGGCGAGTGAAATTTTGGTAATGCCGGACACGCGCACATCGGATGCGATGTGGAGCTTGACGTCCTCGCCACTGCGCGACTTGACCTGCAGGGTGTCGCCATCGACGCTTTCGATCGTACCGCGCACGCGCGTCGGCACCGGCGCCTTCTGCGCGAAGGCATAGAGGGTGGAAGCGGCCACCATCGCGACGGCGATGAGCGGACGTGTGAAAGTTGCACGTTGAACAGGCATGATGGTCTCCGATTGTCCCCACGGATAGAGAACTCCGAAGACCGCGCGCTATTCTTTCAAGACTTTGTGAGATCGGCCTCGACCAGTGCGCGCAGCTCGGCCGTGACCCGCGGCCGCCGGCCGAACCACAGCTCGAAGCCGCGCACCGCCTGGTGCAGCAGCATGCCGAGACCGTCGGCGGTCTTGAGGCCGCGTGCCTCTGCTGCGGCGAGCAGCGGCGTCACCAGGGGGACATAGACGAGATCGGCGACGACGGCCGCCTGCGGCAGGCGCGCAACATCAACATCGAGTGAAGGCTGCCCGTGCATGCCGAGCGAAGTCGTGTTCACGAGAAGTTTTGCACGCGGCAGCACGTCGTTGATCCCGTCCCACGTGACGGGCTGCACGTTCGGCCCGAACTCCTTCGCCAGCGTCTCGGCCCGCGCGATGGTGCGATTGGCGAGATGGATGCGCTTGATGCCGCGCTCGCGCAGGCCGAACACGACCGCGCGCGCGGAGCCGCCGGCCCCGAGCACCAGCGCCTCCTCGGCCACGTCCCAGCCCGGCGCGCTGGCATCGAGATTGTTGATGAAGCCCTCGACGTCGGTGTTGGTCGCGTGCAGCTCGCCGTCCTCGAACCACAGCGTGTTGGCGGCGCCGACGGCCTTGGCGCGCGCATCGGGCGTCGACAGTGCCAGCACGCCCTCCTTGTGCGGGATGGTGACGTTGGCGCCGACGAAGCCGCGCAGCGACAGCCGCAGCACGAAATCGCGGAGATCGTCGGGCGGGACCGCCTCGATGACATAGCCGCCGGCGATACCGAGCGTGCGCAGCCAGTAATGATGGATCAGCGGCGAGCGCGAATGCGCGGCCGGCCATCCGATCAGACAGGCTGCGGGAGCCTTGGTCACGGTCATCTTCTCCCCGGATCGTATCCGAGGCGATCCATTTCGCGTCCCGCGGGCTCTGTCAAGCGCGCCAGCGCCGCTAGTGCGCGGCGGCACCATCCGGGGCGGCCGCGCGCTTTGCCGCACCGCCCTTGATGTCGGCG
Organism: Bradyrhizobium sp. WSM2254; assembly: GCF_000472645.1. Taxonomy (NCBI): domain Bacteria; kingdom Pseudomonadati; phylum Pseudomonadota; class Alphaproteobacteria; order Hyphomicrobiales; family Nitrobacteraceae; genus Bradyrhizobium; species Bradyrhizobium sp. WSM2254. Next base: position 62,792 of record NZ_AXAB01000054.1, read on the forward strand.
ACCGCGCGCTCGATGGTCTCGCGATAGCGGGCGCGCGGCGGGGTGACGCCGTGGGTCAGCAGCGCGCGGCGGACCGCGGGCGAGGCGCCGGTGATGAACAGCCTGATGCCCTGGCGATGGGCCTTGGCGGCGACGCGGCCGAGCACGTTGGCCGCCGTCGAATCCAGGAACGGCACCGCGGCGAAATCGACCACGAAACCCTTGCGCTTGTCGGCGATGCCGTCGAGCACGCCTCCGATCGCGGAGGCGGCGCCGAAGAAGAACGCACCGGTGATGCGATAGACCAGCACGTCGCGATCGACCGCAAGCGCGGGATCGTAGGGAACGCGTTCGCCATTGCCGTCATCGGGACGGTCGGCGGCCACCAGCGGCGTGCGCTCCTCGATACCCGTCATCTCCGACATGCGATGGATGAACAGCACCGCACCGAGCGCGAAGCCGACCAGAATGCCTTCGGTCAGGTCGCGGAAGATCGTGAGCAGGAAGGTTGCGAGCAGCACGACGGCGTCGCCCCAGGAGGAGCGCAGCAGCGTCGCGAACTCCTGCTTCTCCGCCATGGTCCAGGCCACCACGACCAGCACGGCGGCGAGCGCGGCCAGCGGGATGTAGCTGGCGAGCGGTGCTGCGATCAGCATGAACAACAGCAGGAAGACGGAGTGCAGCATGCCCGCGAGCGGCCCCCGCGCGCCGGCGCGGATGTTGGTCGCGGTGCGCGCGATCAGGCCGGTGACGCAGATGCCGCCGAACAGCGCCGAGCCGACATTGGCGACGCCTTGCGCGACCAGCTCGCAATTGGAGCGATGGCGGCGTCCGGTCATGCCGTCGGCCACCACAGCTGACAGCAGCGATTCGATCGCGGCCAGCAGCGCGAAGGCGATCGCGTCCGGCAGCACCGCCTGCACCTTCGCAAGCGAGAACGCGGGCAGCGCCGGCGACGGCAGTTCGCGCGGGATGCCGCCGAAGCGCGAACCGATGGTCTCGACCGGCAGCGACAGCACGGCGCTCGCGACCGCAGCAAACACGACCGCGATCAGGATGCCGGGCCAGGACGGCCGCCAGCGCCGCAGGGCGGCGATGATAACGATGCTGCCGATTGCGACGGCAAGCGCCGACGGGTTGACGGTAGGCAGGCCTCCGGCCAGCGCCGCGAGCTTCGCAACGAACTCGCTGGGCTCCTTGCCCGCCAGCGTGATCCCTGAGAGATCGCGGAGCTGGCTGGCGAAGATGATCACGGCAATGCCGGCGGTGAAGCCGACCGTGACCGGATAGGGAATGAACTTGATGTAGGTGCCGATGCGCAGGAGGCCGGCGGCGATCAGGAACAGGCCCGCCATCATGGTGGCGAGGATCACGCCGTCGACGCCGTGCCGCTCCGCAGTCGCCGCAACCAGCACAATGAAGGCGCCGGCCGGCCCGCCGATCTGGAACCGGCTGCCGCCGAGCAGCGACGCGATGAAGCCGCCGACAACGGCGGTGTAGAGGCCGCGGTCCGGCGTCACGCCCGAGGCGATCGCGATCGCCATCGACAGCGGCAGCGCCACGATCGCAACCGTGAGACCAGCAAAGACGTCGGCGCGGAAATCCGCGAGGCCATAGCCCTCACGCCAGACCGTGACGAGCTTTGGCAGGTACAGTTCGGCAAAGGTCGGCTGACGCAGCTGATGCAGCCGGCTTGCGTGATCGCTCGTGATGCTCATGCCCCACAATGCTCCGAAGCATCGTGCGTCCCGCGCCCCTGCGTGCGCGACGATGCGCTAGGTCATTCTGATCCCGAGCACGATCAACGCCCGATCATGCTCCGACGCGACGCGGCGGCCCCGGCTCTCGCAGGCGAACACCGCGTCCGCCGCTGTCGCTGCGCGCCTGCTCGCCGATCAGTTCGACGCCGGCCCGGTCGAACGCCTCGACCACCTTGATCAAGGTCTCGACCACGCCGCGAACATTGCCCGTGCTGGCCTCCATCCGCTGGATGGTCGGCAGCGACACGCCGGCGAGCTCGGCCAGGGTTTTCTGGTCGATGCCGAGCAGCGCGCGGGCTGCCCGCATCTGGAACGACGTGATCACCTTGGCCTCACGTATCAGAGCTTATAAATGATATCTGGCGCATGTACAATGATGTAAAATACATCATTGAAGAGCGAATGCAAGGGCTGCCCGGCAGTCTCCTCCGTCATTGCTGTCGATGTTCAATAATTCGCTGATTGGATCGGGGTGGCCTTGGTAGCGGCGAAGGCCTTGGGAGTTTGTCCTGCCAAGGCCTGATGGGGTCTGTGGTTGTTGTAGTAGACGAGGTACTCGAACAGTTCTTTGGCGAAGTGGTCGAGATGGTCGAAGGTCGCGCCTTCGATGACGTCCTCATCGAGGGTGCGCCAGAAGCGTTCGACTTTGCCATTGGTCTGCGGCCGATATGGCCTGGTGTAGCGGTGTTTGATGCCGAGCTCGAGCAGCATGGCCTCG
>NZ_AXAB01000055.1:0-63608 GCF_000472645.1 Bradyrhizobium sp. WSM2254
GCAGGCAAAGTCTAACACGAGGCGAGCAATGACGAAACATCGAGGCCCCGCTCGCGTCGCCGCCGACTTCCTCCTCAACCTGATTGCCTGCAACCTCGGCCCGAAGCTGAAGACTACACCTGGAAGCGAAAGTCTCACTCAGTGGAGTGCTTCCGCTCGTGGCCCGTTTGAGACCTTGCGATGGGCACTGAAGATGTCCGCTCATCGGGGCTGACCGGAAGTCATCGCTGGAGGACTAAACCGACGCGAATGACCCACAGCTGACGGCGCCTGTTCTCCAGGAGGGAATGTTTCTGGGCACGGCAGCTATTTCAACCACAGCTTGAGAGGAACTGCCTGTCGATCGGAGCAGTTCATGGTGCCAGTATAGGAGTCTGACAGTTGTCCGCTGTAGGTGCATTCGACCCCCGCAACGGAGAATGTCGCATTCAATTGTGGTGATGAGGCCGATATCTGAAAACGCATTTCACCGGTCTTCTCCTCCGGACCATCTTGAATGCATACGCCGACGTGTTTCATCGTTAATGGCCCGGAGTATTCCTTTATAGGGCCGGAAGCCGTTTCCGTGACGGTGGCGGTCAACTCCCACTCGCCGAGATAGCCGGAGTATCCGATGACCTGAAGTGATTGAGCGACAGCCGGGGTCGCGAGAGCAATCAGAACGATAGGCAGAAAGAATGCTCTCACGATATGCTCCCGTAATATCGCTGCAGCCCCTCAGCGCTTCGTCAGAAACGCGCGCGCGTCGGTAACCTCGGTCCGGGTATTATCCGCAGCATCGGCGATCGCAACGACCTTGCTGTAATACTCGTGTGCCTTGGCGGACTCACCGGACTTTTCGGCGGCCCTCGCCGCGCCTACGTAGGCGCCTAGCCGGTTTGGCTCCTTCTTCAGCGTCGCTTCAAAGGCGACGAGCGCGTCCCTGGCGTTACCGCTATCGAGCAGCATGACACCATAGAGTTCGCGAGCCGGCTTGGGTACGCCCGGCGTCACCGGATGCTTCTCGGTCTTGTCTTCAGCATCGGCGGCTGCGCTCATCACTTTCAGCGCGTCGTCGCGCTTGCCCTCAGCATAGAGCATCCAGGCGGTAGCGACCTGCCGCTGAATGTCTACCTGCTCCGACCAATAAGCATCCTTCGCATCTCGCAGCTTGTCCCGCAACTCGGCGAGCTTGGCGATATCTGCCTTAGCGGCTTCAGGATTGCCCGAGCGGGCTGCGCCTAGCGCTCGCGCGAAATGGGTGACCGCCTGCACGTGAGCCAGCGGGCTGGCACGGACTTGAAGCGCCGCGGCGGCCTTCCAATCGCCGCGCTCCACCGCGTAGCGTGCCGGCGAAGCGGCCAGCGCGTATGGCCCAGCGATGAAAGTCTCGGTGAACCCGGTGACCGCGTTCATCTCCCCGATAACGGCTGCGGCCTTCTCGTCCTGCCCGAGTTGTAGATAGGCGTAGACTAGGTAATCCATGGCGTGCAGCTGATCGTGACCCTCTTTGTCCGCGTTCGCGACACGCGACGATTCGACGTTGGAGGCAATCGACTCCTTCCAATAGCCGACGCGCGTGAAGATGTGCGACGGCATATGCTGGGCATGCGCTGACGCTGGCGCGACCCTGGCATAGCGTCGGGCGGCCTCCAGGCCTTTCTCAGCGATCGGCGGATAGTCATAAAGATGAATCAGGTAATGCGCGACGCCGGGATGTTGTGGCTGGCGTATTGCGATCGGCTCCAGGATCGCCGCCCCTTTGAGCTGGTTGGCGTATGTTTTGTCGGACGGCAAAGCCGAGGTGTTTAGGGCGAGCGCATAATAGATCTGCGCTTCGTCATCGTCTGGATAGCGCTGTGCTAGTTGTTCCATAGCCTTGGTGTAGGCTTGCATGCGCGTACGGTGATCGACTTTTTCGTAGTCGGCATACATGGCGCTGAGCGCATCGAGGTAGTCGCGTTCGCGCTGGGTCTTGGCGCCGACGGTCTTTGCCGTCGCCAGCACGGCGACACCCTCGGCGAGATTCTTCGCAGGCGCAGGGACGTGGGGATTCCATAATAGACTAAGCGCGATACCCCAATAAGCGATGCCGCATTCGGGATCAGCCTTCAGCACATCCTCAAATACTCTTTGGGACGCGCGGTACCAGAACGAATGTTGATAGAGCATTCCGCGATCGAATAACTTCTGCGCATCCGATTTGCAGGATGTCTCGAAATGCACCGTGCCAAGCTTCTCGTCGTTAGATTGTCCCAACGCCGGTTGCGCGAATGAAAGTCCCGCCGCGGCCGTAGCAGCAATTGCGAGTGGCGTTTTGATCATGATCCAGCTCCAGGCAAGAATTAAGAATTCCCTGAGCATTGCGCAGATTAGACCTATTTCTTGACGTGGGCTATGTCACCCACCTCCGAATTCGAAATGCGAAGAGTGGTGATAGCTCCGATCCTCCTTTTCTGCGGCGCGTCAGCGGACCTGACATTTGCGAATACAGGAGCGACGACGATTGTCTCCTTGTGGCCCTTAGCCGAAGGTCGATTGAGCGCGTGTCATGTCGGCTGTCAGGGGCAAGCCGGACGCCGATCTAACTTGGCGTCCACCGCTGCTTTTGACCCATTACGGACTTCTGCCGGCTCCCACCGGAAGACTGCACCTTTCTCCAAACATTAATATTATTGACACGAGTGTCGTGCCCCAAAATACACGCTTGGGATGAAAAGGGATGGGAGGTAAGCGAATGGTCTTGGTAGTCATCTCCGCCGCTCTGGTCGCGGAAGGCTCCTTATCGCGGATAGGTATTTAGTCCCTCACGCTCCGCTGCAGTTTGCGAACTGGTCTCGCCAAGTTCGCGAGCGATCTGCTTCACGTCGACGGCTCGCCTTTTGTAGAAGGTCGAATTTCGAGCGATGACAAAGAACCATCGATGGCGGGAGAGCGCGGTAATTATCTTCGGTAATGCCGTCCGCGAAATACTCCTGCTCGGGATCTCCACTCCTGTTCGAGAACGGGAGGACCGCAACGGATGGCTTGTCCGGCAACGCAAGCTCGCCGCCAAAAACGCGCTGTGGAATGGACACAAGAATACATTGGCACGGCTGCGTGCGCTGATGGACGTCACGAGCGGGCATCTCGCAGCATCACGAAAGCAAATCGCTCTGTCGGAAAAGCTTCTCGAGGAGCCGGTACCACTTGAACCCCGATGCTAATCGTCACCACTAAAGGCGGGTTACGTGCGGGCGGTCCCGTCCATTGCGCGAAGAAGAAGAATTTGTGGGCAGGTGGAAGTTGAAGGTGGCTAACGACTTCATGACAGGACCGCGAACCGCAGCCCGAGCCTTGCCGGTCCTGCTGACCACCAATTGACCACCGAAACGCCGTGAACAAACAGCGATAAAAGTGGTCAGCCACGAACGAACGTCATTGTTTTTATTGAATTTTTCGGTTGTTACTTACGTTCGGGACGCAGGGGGCGCAGGTACTGAAGGCGAAGCCGAGCGATTTACAGTTCGTCTGTAACCCATTGATTTCGATAGCGCTATTGTGGTGGCCTTTTACACCTAAGTGTCTGCAATTGCTTCGGAAAGATGAGACTCTTAATCAGCGGGTCCCAGGTTCGAGCCCTGGTGCGCCCACCATCCCAAAGCCCCGCTAGCGCAGGGTTTTTCCACTTCGGGCCCTGGAACAAAGCGCGTCTCGTGCGACGCTTTTCGTGGTCGGACGTCGCACGGTGCGACGACTTGACGATGTTTGCGAGATGTTCTTGTTGGCGCAATGAAATAATCTGTCTCGTCAAAGAGCGCGACTATTGCGTTGAGATCTGGAACGACGCCGGCCAGCACGACATCCGCATCGACGAGATCGACAGGTTCGACGCGCTGGCGCATTCCGCCTGAGAACTCATAAGCTGGGTGGTGTTTCTGCCTGCCCGCAAGGAATCTCAACTCCATCGCATGGGCTTGCCGCCATCTGCCGCACTCTCCTGAGCGAGTATCGCGATGCGCGTGGCCCGCAGGGCTTCATTTGCTGGAATTTGCAAGGTCTCGCCACGGGCGAGATGATCGAAGACGAAGCCGGCAGGCGAGACGCCCGCGGGCAGGTCGACTTCGCGCAGGGGTCTCGTCGCCGTCTCGACGAGCAATTTGTTTTCAGCGAATAGAACGTCTGCGCGCCCCTTTGTCCCGGAGATCCGCATGGCATAGTCGCCATGCCGTGGCGAAGCTTCGGGCTGGATCCAGTCGACTTCGATCGCGAATTGCGGGCCGCCGTCGCAGGCGAGGATGGCACGCCCCAGCGCGGGAAAGTCCGTCGTGCCGGCAGCCGCGATCGGTGATATCCAGCCGCTGACCGTACCGCTGGTATATCCCGTCAGCCAAAGTGCGAGATCGATGTCGTGAACCGTGAGGTCGGCGAGGATGCCGCCATAGGTCGATGGTTCGAACATCCACGCGGGACGACGGCTCGGGACGAGCTTGTGCGGCCCGGTTGCGGTGATGGATACGATGTCTCCAAGTTCGCCGCTGTCGATGATCGAGCGGAGCGCGAGGGTGACCGGATAGAAGCGTTTTTCCAGCAGAAGCGTCAGCAAATTGCGCCCGGCGAGAGTTTCCTCGATTGTTGCGAGCTGTGGCAGGGTCACCGCCATCGGCTTGTCGGCGATCGCGAAGATGCCGCGGCGCAAGAGTTCGGCCACGATCGGAGCGCGAAGGCCGAATTCGGTGAAGACCGCTGCGGCTCGAACCTGATGCGCGTCCAAAAGCGCATGTGGATCGGCGTAGCCGGGCGCCTTCGTGCGTCGTTCGAGCTCGGCACGTCGCGCCGCGTCATGATCGGCGATGGCCACGACCTTGACGTCGGTTCGGTTCGCAATCTCCGAAAGTACATACTCGACGTGTGGGTGGGCCGCGCCAATGATGGCGATGTCGAGCGTCTCGGAGTTACTCGTCGGCATGAATGACCTCAGATGCGACTTCGTTGGGGCTGATGGCCCGACCTTCCGAGGCCGATCGATAGATGGCGTCGACCAATCTCGCAGCTTCGAATCCGTCCCTGAACGAGCTCGCGGGTGACCGTCGCTCCCGGACGGCTTGAGCGAAGTCGCGCCATTGCGCGATATGTCCTTCGATCCCGATGGCCTTGGGATCGCTGGCGGCGCTGCCAACTCCGGCCGCACTTGGCGGCTCCGCGACGCCGGGAAAATCCCAGCGGACGATGCTGTCGTTTCCGAGTTCGCAACTGCCGCGGTCCGTGAACAGCCGAAGCATGGCCGGCCGTCCCGGAGGCAGTGCCGTGCTCGTCACGATCACGCCGAGCGCGCCGGACGCGAAGGAGAGCAGCGCCGCTGTCGTGTCCTCGACGGCGTGTGTGTGCCCGAGCGTTGCCATCTTGCCCTGAACACTGTCCACAGTCCCGAACAACCAAAGCATCAGGTCGAGATTGTGAACGCCCTGATTGAACAGCGAGCCTCCGCCGTGCTCCGCTTCGCTGCGCCACGGCTTCTCCGCGTAGTATGCGTCGGAGCGGTACCAATGGATCGCCGCCTCGATCAGGCGCGCCTGTCCGAGATGACCTGCGTCGAGCAGAGCCTTGATCGCCTGGTGTTGCGGTTCGAGACGGCGCTGCGAAACAACGCCGCACGTCAGTTGCGAGCGCGCGGCCGCGCGGACCAGCGATGCGGCCTCGGCCGGATCGACGCAGAGCGGCTTTTCGACGAGCACGTGCCGTCCGGCCTCGATCGCAGCAAGCGCGACGTCATGATGCGCGCCGCTCGGGGTGCAGACCACGACCGCGTCGATCTCGGCACTTGCGAGCATCGCCTCGGCGGTCGCGAATGTCGGAACAGGTTCGCCGTTCGTGCACGCTGCAATCTGCTCGGGCGTGCCGCCGGCGATCGCGGACAAGACGGTTTCGTCGAGCGCTCGTATCGCCCGCGCGTGCGTTTCACCGATTGCCCCTGGGCCGATCAACCCGATGCGAAGCCAGTTCATGTCTCATTCCTCAGGGGGTGAGCGGGTAAGGCCGGCCCGCGACATAAACCGTCTCAGGCATAAGAGAGCCATCCTCGCCGAGACGGAATCGCAGCAGATCGGCCGGTGCTCCCACCGTCAGCGCGGGAAGGTTGAACAGCAGGCGCGGATTGATGGTTGCGAGCCTCAGCGCCTCTGCCAGGGTCAATCCGGCCATGCGCCTGGCCATGGCTATTCCGAACTTGAGGCTGACGGCCGCGCCCGCCAGGAAGGATGTGCCGACGACCTCCAGCCGGCCGTTCGCCTTCAGCTCGACCTTGCCGCCGATCGGCGCGTCATAGATTCCAGGCGTGCACCCCGCGAGCGCGGCGGCGTCCGACACCAGGATCGATCGCTCAAGTCCCTTTGCACGCAGCATGGCTTTGAAGGTCTCCGGAGGGAGGTGATGGCCATCGGCGATGAAGCTCGCCCACAGCCTGTCTTCGGCCAGTTGAGACCAGATCGGGTTGGGATGTCGCGGCAGCGTGGCTGCGATGCCATTGCCAAGATGCGTCGACAACATTGCGCCCGCCGCAACAGCAGCGGAGATCTGATCCGGCGTCGCATTGGTATGGCCAAGCGCAACGCGAACACCGCGCGTCCGAAGGCCACGTACATATGCTTCCGTCTCTGGCCAGTGCGGCGACATTGTCGCGAGGCCGATGAGGTTGCCGCTGGCGGCTTGCCACGCGTCGAACTCGTCGAGGCTCGGCGGCCTCACATGTTCGGCCGGATGTGCGCCGCGTGGACCGTCCTCCGGCGCGATATGCGGTCCTTCAAGATGGACGAACGGCATCGCATGCTTGATGAGAGGATCGCTGTCGCGTGCCTGCGCAATGGCCTGTAGCGCGTCGATGGTCGCATCGTGCGATGCCGTGATCAGCGTCGGGGCAAAGCGTGACACGCCGCTTCTGTGGACGGCCGAGACGAGATCGCGGACCGTCTGGGGATCAGGGCGGGCATTGAGATCGTAACCGCCAAAGCCGTTCAATTGCAGATCGAACAGGCCGAGCGACAGCCACAGCCCGTCATCGTGTCCGCCAGCAATGATGTCCGAGATCCGGCCATCCTGAATGACGATGGTGCGATTCTGTCCAGTCTCCGGATCGCGGCCCCAGACGCGTGTTGCCGGATCCGTCATGCGCGTGCCGGTATTTGCGGTGAGAGCTGCGGCGGCGTGGAATCCTGGTCGAGATACAGCGCGCATCGCGGATGCGTGCGGAGCGCGCTTGCCGGGCAGGCCGTTCCGATCGGGCCGTACAGCGATCGCTCGACGGCGGTGCGCTTGGATGCACCAGGCACGACGCAAAACAGCTGGCCGGCATCCAGCAGCCGCGGAATCGTCAGCGTGATCGCATGTGTCGGGACGTGCCCGAGGGTCGGGAAACATCCATCGTCGACCTGCTGCTGCCGGCAGATCGCGTCGAGTTCGACGACCTTGACCTGTTTCGTATCGTGCAGGTCGGCGACCGGCGGGTCATTGAAGGCGAGGTGACCATTGACGCCGATGCCGAGGCAGATGATGTCGATCGGGGCCTCTGCAAGAAGGGCCGCATAGCGCGCCGCTTCCCGGCCCGGATCCGGTTCTTGTCCGATCAAGTGAACGGTGCCGAAGGCGACACGCGAGAAGAGGTGACGCGTCAGCCAGGCCCCGAAGCGCTCCGGCGCGCCCGAAGGAAGTCCGATATATTCGTCCATGTGGAAGGCTGTGACGCGCCGCCAGTCGATATCGCGCTCGCGTGCAAGGGCATCCAGCATCTCTGCCTGGCTCGGCGCCGCGGCAAATATCATCCGCGCCGTGCTCTGCCGCGCGAGGCGGTCGCGCAGCGCCACACCGACATCCGCAGCAGCCGCACGGCCCATCGCATCCCGCGTCTTAAATGTCGCGATTGAGGGAGTAACCGAAGCCGTCATGCTCATCCATGGTTCTGTCGGGCTTGCCCGCCACCCCAAGCGGAGAGAATGTAATGCAACCGGTTGCATGTCAAGCTTGCGCCCCGGGCCCGACCGAGGCATGTGTAGTTGGATGCGATGCAGAGGAGGCGGCCCGCGGTGAAGCGCGATCCTGATAGCGGCGGGGAGGGGCGTCCATCGGTCGTGCCGACGATCAGTCAGGTGGCGAAGGCTTCGGGGGTCTCCCGTGCGACCGTATCGCGCGCCTTTTCGCGGCCCGAGATGCTGACCGAGGAGACCGTCCGGCGTGTCAAGGCGGTCGCCGACAAGCTCGGCTACGTGCCAAATCAGGTCGCCCGCGCACTGTCGACCGGGCGCCATGGCAATGTCGCTCTCATTGTCTCGGATGTCGCGAACCCGTTCTTTCCGCCGCTGATCAGGGCCGCGCAACTTCGCGCCGACCAGGCGGGGCTGTGCGTTTTCCTCGGCAACTCGGACGAGGATCCCGCGCGTGAGGAATTGCTGGTCGGCCGCTTCATCGGCCAGGTGGAAGGGCTCGTCCTCGCCTCGTCCCGCCTGGACGAAGAGCATATCCGCCGCCATGCGATGCGCCGGCCGCTGGTGCTCATCAATCGCGATATCGAAGGCATTACGCGGGTCCTGATCGACACGGCGCCGGGCGTCGCTGCCGCGATCGCGCATCTTGCCGAGCTGGGGCACCGGCACATCGCCTATGTCAGCGGCCCGACGACATCGTGGTCCAACCAGCAGCGGCGCAACGCCGTCCGGCGCGAAGCGGAGAAGCGCGGGCTCAAGGTGATTGCCGTTCCCGCGCGCCCGCCATCCTACGACACGGGCCGGCTAGCGGCCACCCAGATCGTCGCCAGCGGCGTCACCGCGGCGATCGCGTTCGACGACCTGGTCGCTCAGGGTCTGCTGGCCGGGCTCGCGGCGCTCGACATCGAGGTGCCGAAATCGTTCAGTGTCGTCGGCTGCGACGATGTCCTCGGTGAAACCACCTACCCGCCGCTCACCACCGTGTCGGCGCGCTGCGCCGATGCGGGCGATGTCGCGGTCGGTCTCCTGCTCAGCCAGATGAAGGGCGGCGTGTCGGGCGAGATCCGCCACAAGCTGAATTCCCATCTTGTCATTCGCGCCAGCACCGGCCCGGCTCCGGTGAAGCGGAGAAGCCGCTGACGATTTAGTCAACGGCCTCAGAAAGCGGCAATGGATCGCAATTGACACGCAACCGGTTGCATGCGAGCTTTTTCGCAGGATTTGCTCAATTCCGGATGCGAGAGTGACCTTCATGATGAGACCCGTCGGCAGGTTCGGCTACACGACGCTCCCCGAGAACAGAATTCGCCCGGCGACGCCGGATCGTCGGTCATGGATGTCGGCAGCGCTGTCACTGGCGCTGGTTGTCGCTGCCCCCGTGTTTGCTTCGCCCGCGTCGGCGGAGAAGCTGACGATATGGAGTGGTTGGCCCGACCTTGCCCCGTTTTACAAGCGCGTCGGCGACCAGCTGAAGAGCAAATATCCGGATCTCGAAATCAGCGTCGAGGCCATTGCCCTGCGTGAGCACGAGAAGCGGCTGGCGCTGTCGCTGCCATCCGGCGCGGCCGGGGACGTCATCGAGATGGAGGTCGAGGCGGCGAGGTATCTCGAGGCTGGCGTCATTCCGGAGCCGCCGGCGTCGATCGTCGATTTCGTCAAAGCCAATTACGACATGACGCGTGTGAAGACCGCCATGTACGACGGCAAGATCTTCGGTGTCCCCTTGTTCCAGGGGCAGGGCGCGCTGTACTACAACACCGAGATGTTCGCCAAGGCCGGCCTCGACGGCCCGCCCAAGACCATGGCCGACTATACCGCTTATGCGCAGAAGCTTGCGCAGCGCGATGCGTCCGGCGTGCCGACGGTGAGCGGATGGAGCTTGCGTCTCAGCGGCGGCGGCTCGGGCATCGCGGAGAAGTACTGGACCATCCTCTATAACCACGGCGGGACGCTGTTGCAGGACAAGGGCGGAAAGTGGCGCGCCGCCTATGCAAGCGAGGCCGGCCGCGCCGCGCTCAAGCAGTATCTCGACAACGTCGTGGTTTATCGGACGGTGACGCCCGAGATGAAGGCGGATGCGGAAGCCTTCGAGCTCGGCCAGACCGCGATGTTCATCCGGGAATCCTGGGTGATTGGCGACGTCGCCAAGAAGGCGCCCAACCTCAAATACGCCACCGCCCCGTTACCGAAGGGCACGCTGATGGTCCCGGTCGACCTCTATGTGCCGAACAAGGGACCCAAGAGTCAGATCGCCTGGGATTTCGTTCAAAAGGCAAATGAGCCGGAAAATCTGCTCTGGCTGCTCGAGAACACGGCCTGGGTCCCCAACCGCAAGGGCCTCGACTACTCCGCGGTCCTCAAGAAAGTCCCGCAGCTCGGCGCATTCGTCAACGTTCCGGCCGACCACGTCTTCTTCACCGTGCCGGCGATCAGCCCGGCGAGCGAAATCCTTACCAGGCTGGCGGCACGGCTGGAGAAGGCCTTCACCGACAAGTCGCTGGCGGGCAACGACGCTGCGATCGATGCGTTCCTGAAGTCTGCGGCTGATGAAAGCGACAAGATCCTCGCCCGGGAAGACCTGCTGGCCAAACCCTAGAGCTTCCGACAGGGGCGACCCAATCCAGGCGCCGGCCGCTGACTGGCGCTTGCTGGAGGATCCATGCGCACCACGCCAAAATGGCTGTTTCCAGTTCTTGCGCTTCTTCCGGTCCTCGGGCTCTACGGCTGTGTCCGCGTCTATCCGATCATCGAGACGTTGCGGCTCAGCCTCTTCCAATGGAATATCATCTCGCGGCGGAAGCCATTCGTCGGATTCGCCAACTTCATCGAGTTGGCGAGCGACTCGCTGTTTCTCGAAGCGATATTCAATACAACAATCATCGCCTTCAGCGTCGTGGCGATCACCATTCCGGTTGCGCTTGCGCTCGCAACGCTGATCAACAGCCGGCAGGGGCTGCGGCGCAGCGGCATTTATGAAGCCTCGGTTTTCCTGCCGCACGTCGTCTCGCTGGTTCCGGCGGCGATGGCCTGGAAATGGATTTTCGACGCCCGGCTCGGACCGCTCAACGCCTTGATCGGACTGGTCGGAATCCCGGCCCAGTCGTGGTTGTTCGACCCCATCCTGTCACTGGTGTGCCTGATTGTTCTCTGTTCCTGGCAGGCGATCGGTTATGCCGTCCTGATCTTCCTTGTCGGACTGAAGAACGTTCCGGATGCGCTCTACGAGGCCGCGCGCCTCGACGGTGCCTCGTCACTTCAGGCCTTCCGCTACATCGCGGTGCCGCTGTTGAAGCCGGTCATGCTGTACGTATCGGTCATTACGCTGATCTCGTCCTACAATATCTATGCGCAGGCCTTCGTGCTGGCATCCGATGTGCAGGGTGCGCCGGGACACCTCGTTCGCGTCCTCGTCCTCGACATGCTCGAAAACAGCTTTCGCAACTACCGGGTCGGCTACGCCGCCGCAGAAGCCGTCGTGCTGCTCGTCATCGTCCTCATCCTGACCGGCGCGCAGTTCAGGCTGTTCCGCGATCGGAGCCGGGCATGAGCGAGCCCGATCGTCCGTCCGTCGTTGGTCAGCACCGTGCCGTCGGCCTCGTGATCGACGCTGTTCTCTGCGCCGTCAGCCTGATGATGCTGTTGCCGCTGGTCTTCCTGATCAGCAACGCGTTCAAGACGCCGCCGGAGCTGCTGGCCTGGCCGCCGACCATCATTCCGCACCAGCCGACGCTGGACAACGTCGTCAGCGTTCTGCGCGAAACGCCGCTGTTTCGCTGGATCGGCAACTCGCTCATCTTCGCAACGCTCTCGACCGCGAGCATCGTCAGCACGTCGGCGATAGCAGGCTATGTGCTCGGCAAGTTTGATCTGCCGGGGGTGCCGGTCATCTTCGGCATCATCATTGCGACGGCGGTCGTTCCCTTCGAAGTCTACATGATCCCGCTCTACCTCAACGTCCAGTCTGCCGGACTGTTGAACACCTGGCCCGGGCTTCTGGTCGGCTATCTCATTATGAGCTTTGGCATCTTCCTGGTGCGGCAATACGTGATGACGTCGATCCCCGACGAGCTCCTGGAGGCCGCGCGAGTGGATGGCGCCGGAGAGGGCTGGATCTTCCTGCGGATCGTGCTGCCGCTGATGCGTGGCCCGTTGGGCGCTCTCGCCGTGCTGGCGTTCTTTCAGGCCTGGACCGCATTCGCGTGGCCGCTCGTCGTCATGACCAACAAGGAGACCTATACGCTCGAGGTTGGGCTGGCATTGTTTCAGACCGGTTTCACCGTGGATATCGGCCGTCTAAGCGCTGCCGCCGCCCTGGCTCTGGTTCCGAGTGCGCTTTTCTTCTCGCTGATGCGTCGAAATTTCGTGCGTGGCGTGGCCGCGAGCGGTTTGAAAGAGTGACGCCTCGGCAGCATTCCGACGAAGAGAAAACCCGTTGCGATTTCGATGCTGGCTTGGGGGCTCAGTTGTCGGAATGGACGCTGATTTTTCCAGCAAATCATGCGCCTCGTCATCAGCGGGCTCGCTGCGCCCGCTTCTTGCGCCTACGCTACAAAAACGCTTGCGCCGCGATCCGCGCAACTGACGCGCTCGCGGAAGAAGCCGAAGAGTTCACGGCCGATCCCGACATGCATCGTGGAGAGATCGGCTTGCGCACAGGCTCGCGCGGCCAACTCGCTCGGGGTGACGAGTACGTCAAGCTGACCGGTGACGGCGTCGAGCCGAATGACGTCGCCATCACGGAGCCGCGCAATCGCACCGCCATCCGCTGCTTCAGGAGTGACGTGAATGGCTGCAGGAACCTTACCCGAGGCGCCTGAAAGCCGCCCATCTGTGACAAGCGCGACTTTCAGTCCGCGATCCTGAAGCACGCCAAGGAGCGGCATCAGCTTGTGCAGCTCCGGCATGCCGTTCGCCTTCGGACCCTGGAAGCGTATCACCGCGATCATATCACCCGCGAGCTCACCCGCGGCGAAGCTCCGCTGCAGTTCGTCCTGGGAATCGAAGACGCGAGCCGGGGCTTCGATGACATGGCGTTGCGGTGCGACCGCAGACGTCTTGACGACCGCGCGCCCGAGATTGCCCGTCAGGACCTGAAGGCCGCCGGCCGTTTGGAACGGGTCAGTGGTGCCGCGAAGCACGGCAGAATCGCCGGTTCCAGCCGGTCCTTCGCGCCAGGTCAGCTTGCCCTCGGCATCGAGCAGCGGCTCCTGCAAGTACGCATCGAGCCCTTCGCCGCAAACGGTCAGGACGTCGCGGTGCAGGAGCCCCGCAGCAAGCAATTCGCGGATCAAGAAGCTCATTCCGCCGGCGGCATGGAAATGGTTCACGTCTGCTGAGCCGTTGGGATAGATCCGCGCGATCAGCGGCGTCACCCGGGCGAGGTCGGCGAAGTCGTCCCAGGTCAGGGTGAGGCCGGCCGCCGCAGCCATGGCAACCAGATGCAGCGTCAGATTGGTCGAGCCGCCGGTGGCGTGCAGGCCCACGATGCCGTTGACGAAGGCGCGCTCGTCGAGCACGCGGCCAATCGGGATGTATTGATTGCCGAGCGAGGTGATGTCCAATGCTCGCTCGGTCGCTGCGACAGTCAGCGCATCGCGCAAAGGTGTGTTCGGGTTCACGAATGATGCGCCCGGCAGCTGCAGGCCCATGATCTCCATCAGCATCTGGTTGGTATTGGCGGTCCCGTAAAAGGTACAAGTCCCCGCGCCATGGTAGGCCTTCGCCTCCGCTTCCAGCAAAGCCTCGCGACCCAGCTTTCCTTCGGCGTAAGCCTGCCGGATTTTCGCTTTCGCGTCGTTGGCAAGGCCCGAAGTCATCGGACCGGATGGAATGAAGACCGCAGGCAAATGCCCGAACGAGAGCGCGCCGATGACGAGACCTGGCACGATCTTGTCGCATATGCCGAGAAACACCGCGGCGTCGAAGGTCTGATGCGACAGCGCGACCGCGGTGGACAAGGCGATGACCTCGCGCGAGAACAGCGAGAGCTCCATTCCAGCTTCGCCTTGCGTGATGCCGTCGCACATCGCCGGAACGCCGCCCGCGACCTGGGCAACACCACCGGCTGCGCGTGCGCTCTGCCGGATGAGTTCAGGGAAACGCTCGTAGGGCTGGTGGGCCGAGAGCATATCGTTGTAGGCCGTGACAATTCCGAGACTGGGGACGTGGCCATCCTGCATCAGCTGCTTGTCGCGCCCCCCGCAAGCCGCGAAGGCATGAGCCTGGTTGGCGCATCCCAGTCGCCGCCGCACAGGCGTGCTCGCCGCGTTCGCAATGCGGTCGAGATAGCGTGCTCGGCAGTCGTGACTGCGCCGAGCGATGCGATCCGTTACCTCGGCAACCCGCGCATTGATCCTTGCTTCGATGGTCATACAAGCCTCCCGTTTGCGGACTGAGCATCGGCGATGCGCTGCTCCGTGGTCACGGACCGTCCTCCATCCATGTCCGGCCGTCGCGTTCGATCAGTGCGACGGCAGCGGAGGGGCCCCAGCTGCCGGCGACGTAGGGACGCGGGAGATCATTGATCTGGCTCCATGCCTGACGGATCGGATCGATCCAGCGCCATGCCGCTTCCACTTCGTCCCGTCGCATGAACAAGGTGGCGTTTCCGCGGACCACATCCATCAGGAGCCGCTCGTAAGCGTCAGGCACCGAGACGTCGAATGCTTCCGCGAAGCTCATGTCGAGGGGGACATACTGCAACCGCATGCCGCCCGATCCAGGCTCCTTGATCATCAGCCAGAGCTTGATTCCCTCGTCCGGCTGCAGGCGGATCACGAGCCGTGTCTGCAAAGCCTTTCCGCAATCCGAATTGAAGATCGAATGCGGAACTTTCCTGAAGGTCACGACGATCTCGGAACTGCGCTGCTGCAGTCGCTTTCCTGTGCGCAGGTAAAAGGGAACGCCGGTCCAGCGCCAGTTCGCAACGGCGACCTTGAGCGCGACGAAGGTTTCGGTCGGGCTCTGGCGATTGTCGATCTCTTCCACATAACCCGGAACCGCAACGCCGCTGCATGCGCCGGCGCGGTATTGACCCGGGACCGTCAGGAATGCCGCGTTTGTCTCATCGATGCGCTCGAGCGATTTCAGGATCTTGAGCTTCTCGTCGCGTACGGCGTCGGCTTCGAGCGAATGTGGCGGCTCCATCGCCACCAGGCAGAGCAGTTGTAGAAGGTGATTCTGAACCATGTCGCGCAGGGCGCCGGACTTGTCGTAGTACGTGCCGCGTTCCTCTACGCCGATGGATTCGGCGACCGTAATCTGCACATGGTCGATGTGGGCGGCATTCCACAGCGGTTCGAACAATGCGTTGGCGAACCGTAGTGCCATCAAATTCTGCACTGTCTCCTTGCCGAGATAGTGATCGATACGGTAGACGCGTTCCTCCGGAAAAATCATGCCGACGGTCTGATTGAACCTGATTGCGGATTCGAGATCCTTGCCGATCGGCTTCTCGATAACGATGCGGGAATCGCCTTTCGAAAGACCGTAATGCCCCAGCCTTTCGCAGATTGGTCCGAATAGATGCGGGGCCGTCGCCAGATAATGGACCTGAACGCGGTCGGCGTAGGCCGACAGGGCGGCTGCGAGTTCGGTCCAACCGTTCTCGCCTTCTGCATCGGCAGCCATGTAGGAGATGCGGGCCAGGAAGCGATCGAGTTCGGGTCCCGCCGTTTCCGATGCCGGCACATGCTTCAGGATCGACGCGCGCATCACAGCGAGGAAATCATCCCGCGACATTGCGCCGCGCGCGACGCCTATAATGGCTGCTTCATCCGGCAGCTGGCCCGCAAAATCGCGCCTAAACAGCGCCGGCAACAGCTTGCGGCGCGCGAGATCGCCTGTCGCGCCGAAAACCGTCAGGACGAAGGGAGCCACCGGGATGACGCGGCTGGTCAGACCGGAGCCTTGCTCAATTCGATCCCTGCTGATGTGCCGCATTGCGTCCGTCACTCTGTCAAGCATGGCTGCGTGCTCCCATCGATATCGGCGGTGGTCGGCAAGTCGGCGCCATCGCGTGAAACCGTGACGGCGGCGGCGGCCATCCCGTAAGTGAGCAATTCGCGGATCGCCGCCTGGTCGAGCGCCGCGATGGCGTCGGGATGGAGCCGCCCGGTTTTGGCAAGCTGCGCAAGCAGCGCGGCGTGGAATGTGTCGCCGGCGCCCACGGTGTCGCGCACGACCACTGAGCGACCGGGGACCGATACGCTTCCAGTGGCGGAGAAGGCGGTTGCCCCCTTCGCTCCCTCGGTCACCACGACCAGGCGCGCGCCGCACTTTTGCCAGTAGGCGGCCGCATCGGCAATTGAGAAACGACCACCCCATGCAAGGCGAACGTCCTCGTCACTCGCCTTGATCATTGTCGCCGTCCGGTAGAAGCGTTCCGCGGCGACGACCCAGCTTTTCATGTCGCCGACGACGGTCGAACGGACGTTCGGATCAACGCTGATGACGCGACGCCCATGTTCGCGTTGGGCGAGCGCGGCAAACGTGGTGCCGACCGGCTCGACGGCCATGGAATAGGAACCGAAGGTCAAAGCCCTGATGTCGTCGGGCAACGCGCCGGGCAGATGAGCGAGCAGGAGCGAGCGATCTGCTGCACCTTCGCCATGGAAAGTGTAGTTCGGCTGGCCGTCATCGGCGGTCGCCACGATCGAAATAGGGGAAGGCCGATCGGTGCGCACGAGAAAACGGCCGTCCACACCTTCGCGAGCGAGGCGGTCCGCGAGGAACGCGCCGAAATGATCGCGCGAGATGCCGCTCAGGAAGGCCGTTCGAACACCGAGGCGAGCAAGGCCAACAGCGACATTGAAGGGAGAGCCACCGGCAACGGCATGGGTCGACATTTCCGGCCCGCCGGGCACCCTCACAAACAGATCGATCAGGGCTTCGCCACAGACAAGAATCACGATGCGTCACCCTGGTTCATCACGACAAGCCTCTGGGCGGTTCGGCGCTTGCTGAAAAGGGGATCGGCGCCAGGCACGTTGCTGCGCTCGAAGCGGAGAGCCATGTCGGTGACCATGCTCAATCCTTGAAGAGGACGTCGTAATCGCGAGCGAACGCCGCGAGCAGCGGCAAGGCCGCACCGCCGATTGCGCGTGCATCACGCCCGATCGAGCCTTCCACCACCGCAGCGTCGGTGAGGCCCTGTCGGTCCATGCGGGCCCAATGTTCGTTTGTGCGCTCGACGAGACGGCGGCGCACATCGATAGGAAAGGCCCCGTCGATGATGACGGCTTCAAAGTCGATCACGGCGAGTAATGAAGCGACGGCCTGCGCCAGCGCCTCCGCTGTTGCGTTAATCCACGCTTCGAGCGGATCCGCAAAACTCGACCAATCGTCGGGGGAGAGCCAGATGTCGGTGCCGCGTTGACCGGCGGCGATCACGCGGCGCTCCAACTGATAGATGGAGGCGGTGCGGATCAACTGCTGAAGGCTTGTCTCACCGTTTTCCTCCCGTCGCATGATCGGCATCGACCCGAGCGCGCCGGCATTGCCGCTGCGACCCGGGAACAGGCTGCCATTCAGAACGATGCCGCCGCCGATGAAGGCGCCGATGTAGAAGTAGGCGAAATCCCGGTACGCGGCGCCGGCAGCGAAGGTGAGTTCGGCCGCACATGCCGAAGTCGCGTCGTTGCACACGCGGACCGGCCAAGGGGCGAAGCGGCGCGACAGTTCAGCGGCAACGTTGAAGTCACGCCACTTGTCGAGCGCGCCGGGTGGTGTCTGCAGATCGGCTTCCCAGTTCCACAATTCAAATGGCATTGCGACGCCGATGCCGCTGATCCTGCCGTGCTGGGCTTCTGGCAGTTCGGCGACAAGGCCCGGCATCTCGCGTTCCGCAAATGCCATGATCTCTTCGGGCGTCGGGAAGGAATAGATCATGCGTCGCCGGGCGCGGATGCCGGCGGTGAAGTCCATCAACACCAGATCGGAACTGCGCCGGCCGATCATGAGCCCGAGACCGAAAGCGCCGTCCGGATTGAGCGAATAGGGGACGGAGGGTTGGCCGATGCGGCCTCGCTGTGGTTCGCCCGCAAGCAGCAGCCCATCGGCTTCCAGCCGATTGATGATCACGGTCGTGGTTTGAGTCGAAAGGCCGGTGAGGCGTGCGATCTCGACCTTGCCGAGACTGCGATGGCGCCGAATAAGGGAAAGGATCAGGCGCTCGTTGTACAGTCGCACGCCCGTCTGGGTGGTGCCGCGGCTGTCGCCGGGCAAAGCCACCGTAGCGCCCGCAAGCGGTGCTGTTTCTTCCATCCTCGGCTCCGCCAAACTCCGGGAATCTGTCGTCGCGACAGTTCTGTTGGCCATTCCCCGGCAGTTGGCACGCTACAATGGACGCAGTTGAGGGTTGCGTCAATTAATAAATCGGGATGATTTATTTATTGACAGAGCCGTTCGCAGCTCCTTAGGATCGGCAGCTACACGCGGTCGAAACCGCGCAGGCCAACAAAAACGTCCAACGGAGAGGGAATAGATGCGTCATTCACTTGGACTGTTCACAGCGTTCGCGCTTGCTCTGGGCACCACCGGCAGTTTCGCTGCCGACAAACCGATCGTGGGTCTCATCACCAAGACCAACACCAATCCGTTCTTCGTGAAGATGAAGGCCGGCGCCGACGAGGCCGCGAAGGCGAATGACGTCGAGTTGCGCTCGTTTGCCGGAAAGGTCGACGGCGACAACGAGAGCCAGGTGGCGGCCATTGAGAACCTGATCGCCGCCGGTGCCAAAGGCATCCTGATCACACCGAACGACTCCCGCGCCATCGTTCCGGCTGTCGAGAAGGCACGGGCCGCCGGCATTTTGGTCATTGCTCTTGATACCCCGCTCGATCCGGCGAGTGCGGCGGATGCGACGTTTGCAACGGACAATTTCCTGGCGGGTCAGATGATCGGCCAATGGGCCGCCAAGACGCTGGGGGCCAAGGCGGCATCGGCGAAGATTGCGCTGCTCGACCTCAACGTGAACCAGATTTCGGTCGATGTCGCCCGCGACCAGGGCTTTCTGAAAGGCTTTGGCATTGATCTCGGCAACCCCGCCAAGATCGGTGACGAGAAGGATGCGCGCATCGTCGGTCATGATGTGACGCTCGGCAGCGAGGAGGGCGGCCGCAAGGCGATGGAGAATTTGCTCCAGAAGGATCCCGGCATCTCGCTCGTCTACACCATCAACGAGCCTGCGGCGGCGGGAGCCTATGAGGCCCTGCGCTCGGTCGGGCGCGACAAGGACGTGCTGATCGTTTCCGTCGACGGCGGTTGCCCTGGCGTGCGCAATGTGAAGGACGGCGTCATCGGCGCCACCTCCATGCAGTTCCCGCTGCTGATGGCGGCGAAAGGTGTTGAGGCAGTGAAGGCCTTCGCTTCTGGCGGCGGCAAGCCGAAGGCCTCGCCGGGCCTGGACTTCGTCAACACCGGTGTCGAGCTCGTTACCGACAAGCCGGCCGGCGAGATGCCGTCGATCGACAGCGCCGCCGCCTTGAAGAAGTGCTGGGGCTGATTCCACTCTTTCACTTGTAGCCGATGGCAAGGACTGGCGCCCGCTATCCGGGCGCCAGATAGCGCCGGGCAAGCTCGCCCGAGATTGGCAGGTCTCCACATGCAACGAGGAAAACGGCCATGACTGATATCGGCAGTAGCCGCCCCGCTGCCCAGGCCTTCGAGCTTGTGCTCGACAAGGGCGAGAGCCGCGTGGCCGAATTCGAAGTCCGTGCAAGATCGCCGCTGCAGAAGCTTCAGCACTTCCTGCACGCCAATCCGACGGCCGTGCCGGCAATTGTGCTCCTGCTCAGCGTTGCGGCGTTCGGCTTTACCGTCGGCTCGCGTTTTCTGTCGATGTTCAACCTGTCGCTGATCATCCAGCAGGTCACGATCATCGGCGTGATCGGGGCGGCGCAGACGTTGATCGTGATCACCGCCGGCATTGATTTGTCGGTTGGGGCCATCATGGTGTTGTGCTCCGTCATCATGGGCAAGCTCGCGGTCACCATGGGACTGCCGGCTCCGATCGCGTTCGTTGTCGGTGTCGCCGCAGGCGCCGGCTGCGGCGTGGTCAACGGTGCACTCGTGACCCGGCTCAAGCTGCCGCCCTTCATCGTAACGCTTGGGACGTGGTCGATCTTCTTCGCTCTCAACCTCTGGTATTCGGCGTCCGAGACCATCCGTTCGCAGGAGGTCGCGAAAATCGCCCCGTTGCTCCAGTCACTGGGGACGTCGGTGAACATTTTTGGCGCCCGTTTCACCTACGGCTCCTTCTTCATGCTCGGGCTCGTGGCATTGATCTGGTTCGTGCTGAATCGTACAGCCTTCGGGCGCCATCTCTATGCGGTGGGCGACGATCCCGATGCGGCGCGGCTTGCCGGCATCCGAACCGACCGCATCCTCTTCAGCGTCTACGTGATCGCCGGCGTGATTTGCGCGCTCGGTGCGTGGGCATTGATCGGGCGCATTGGGTCGATCAGCCCGCAGGCCGGCCAGACGGCCAATTTGGACAGCATCACGGCGGTGGTCGTCGGTGGTGCCAGCCTGTTCGGCGGGCGTGGTTCGATTGTCGGCACGCTGATCGGCGCCCTCATCGTCGGCGTATTCCGCAACGGGCTTGCCTTGTCCGATGTCGACGTGCTCTGGCAGGAATTCGCCGTCGGCTGGCTGATCATCATCGCAGTTGCCCTCGATCAATGGATTCGCAAGGTGTCGGCATGAGCGCAGGACCGAACGTTCCCGGGGTAACACCGCTCCTGCAGGCGCGCGGATTGAACAAGCGCTATGGCCGCGTGACGGCACTCGATCACGCCGACTTCGATCTCTATCCGGGCGAAATCCTGGCCGTGATCGGAGACAATGGCGCCGGAAAATCATCGCTGATCCGCGCGCTCTCGGGCGCGCTCGTCCCGGACGCCGGCGAGATCAAGCTGGCCGGCATGCCAGTCGCGTTCCGCTCGCCGCTCGACGCCCAGGCGGCCGGCATCGAGACGGTCTATCAAACGCTTGCACTGTCTCCGAGCTTGTCGATCGCCGACAACATGTTTCTCGGCCGCGAGCTGCGCCGATCGGGTCCGCTCGGCACGATCTGCCGCATGCTCGATCGCAAGGCCATGCAGCGCATCGCGCGCGAGAAGCTCACCGAGCTTGGCCTCATGACCGTGCAGAGCATCAACCAGCGCGTCGAAACCTTGTCGGGCGGTCAACGCCAGGGCGTGGCGGTGGCAAGGGCCGCGGCCTTCGGCTCGCGCGTGGTGATCATGGACGAGCCGACCGCGGCGCTCGGGGTCAAGGAATCGCGTCGTGTGCTGGAATTGATCCTGGATGTGCGACGGCGTGGCGTTTCGGTGGTCTTGATCAGCCACAACATGCCGCATGTGTTCGAGATCGCCGATCGCATCCATATCCATCGACTCGGTCGGCGGCTCACGGTGATCGATCCCAAGGCATACACGATGTCGGATGCGGTCGCCTTCATGACCGGCGCGCGGGCGCCCATCGAAGTTGCGGCGTGACAGGACTCGAGGGAGGACAAGCCTCTCCGGTCCACGCTTTTCCAAAGTACCGGGGTTATTGCTCCGCCGTCGCGCAAGCGAAACGCCGCGATTTCGTGCTCGCGCGCGGACGAGCGAAGGTGATGCGGCCGGACGGATGTGGGCAAGGAGGGAGTCGCCATCCATCAATCCGGACGTGAATTGTCGGTTCACTCGTCAATCGCGACCACATAGTCCGCATGAAGAGTAATCGGAGCCTTCGATCCGTCGAGAACCACACGCAGACTCTTCGGGTAGTATCCAACGCCAACCACCCTCCCGGTCTTTCCAGCCAAGCGAGGGCCCGCCGTGGGCTTCACCTGAATACGCGACCCCGATGGAAACCTGGGGTTGGTTTGGGTCGATCCTGGCATGGCTGGCTTACGGTTTGACGTAGGTCCAGCCCATCTCCTGCAATTCCATCACGCGCACGACGCCCGACTTCACGACCTCCGCCTGCCGAACAATCGGTATGTCCTTGTTCTCGGCCTTCTGCATCTTCTCCTGGGTGTTGCCGCAGGCCTTGAACGAAACCTCGGGCGTGCTCAGGGCCATCTCTTCGATGCGCGTCTTTACCGGCGAGGTGTCTTCACGCAGCATGTGCAGGCCGGGCCCGAACGTGACGACCTCGATCTTCACCTTCTCGCCTGCGTCCTTGTAGTACTGCGTCACATTGGTTGCGTTGTTGAGCGCGAGATTCATCGCTGCGGGGTCGTTCGTATTCACCTGCAGGATCAAATGATGTTCTCTTTTCTTGGCTGCGGCCGCATCCTCCATGCGGGCAAACGCGGAGTTTTTCCGTGCCGCCGTCGTCGGCTTCGCTGCCTGTTGTCTTGCATGGCTCGCCTTATGCGGGACGGGTTGCCCGTCCGCCGGCGTCCAGTATTTTCCGCCCTGCTCCGCGGCCGAAAACGATGCGGAAACCAGAACGGCGATCGCTGCCATCACGACCGCTTTGCCAATATGTTGAAGTCTGATCATTACTACCTCCATCGAAGAAAATCATAAGCGCACCTTCAATGATTTGGTGTCGCGATCGCGCGCGGCCATTTGCACGCCGCGGCGATCTTCGCGCGCGCCGCGTCCAGCCCGGCGAGGGAGAACGTTCCGTCACGGGCAGCGCCGCCCCGTGGTGAGAGAAGGACAATGAGGTCCCCGCTGTCTGGAAGCGACTGCAGCAAGCGAACGACGTCCCCGGTGAACGCGACGCCGGAACCGAATGCCGGGACGGCTGCCGCAACCTGCACCGCCGGATTGTCATTGACGCGATAGAAAATTGCATCCTCACCGCCTCCGCGGGAGATGCCGGGGCCCGCGAGGGCCAGCTCCGTCCGGCCGCCGCGACAGCGGATCGATAATTGCATCGCGGATTCGCCGGTCTCGCCGCGCGACGATGTCGTGGCGGTCGCGATCGGTGAGTAGTCGACGGGGGAGGTCGTCTGGCTGACGATCCAGTCGTCTTCGGGCGTCAGGCGAGGCTGAGGCGCGGTGGTACGCGTCAATTTATTCAGACACGCCAGGCGCTCGGCGTGGTCCTTCTGAAGGCAGGAACGGAGCTGCGTCATGGGATCCTGGGCCAACGCATTGCCGCCTGTACCGCCGAGTGCGATGAGAAGAAGGACCGCGGTGCGTTTCATTGCGATGCTTGTGTTGCCCGGGGCTGGCGATCCAGCCACGCCTGCGCCGCAGGGACGCGCGCAAGACCCGGGACTGTCGCAGCGAGGTTGATGGATTTCCACTTCGGGTCGAAACCGGGCGCCTGCAATCTGTCGATCCGGGAGAACAGGTGGTCGATGAAGCGCGCGACGCGCTCGGAGCGGTTCGAGTTGGCCGGCCAGTTGAATGCGACCAGAGCGGTCGGCACCGCGATCGTTGAAACCCGTTCGCCCGGTTTGATCAGACGGGGATAGTCGGCTTCACCGAGGGCAGCGGGAAGATAGTAGTCCTCGAACCTGCCGTCGTAGGGGAGGGGCAGGAACTTGAATCCCGGCTCCCAGCGCCCCCGCACGAAGGCATCCACCGGCTTCGATGTAATGAAGACAACGGCTGCTATCTCGCCCTTGCGCATCTGCTCGAGCGCGATCTGGTGCGGAATGAACGTCTTTTCCACCTCGAGGTTGAGGCGGCTGAAGATCAGCGGCCCCGAATAGGCCGCAGCGGTGCCCTGCGTATTGAAATTGACCTTCTTGCCGGCGAGATCGCTCAAGCTCTGAATCTCCGGCCGAACGAAGATATGCAGCTCGGACGGGAACAGATTCAGGACATACGCAATTCGTCGCTGGATGTCCGGCACCTGGCTCTTGTACTCCTCGAGCGCGTCGGAGTTGATGATTGCCGCATCGATGCCTCGCAAATAGAGCAGGGAGTTCACGTTTTCAGTTGCCCCGCGGGTGACCACCGGCAGCACATGGAGGTTATCCCCATCGTCGACCACACGCGCGATCTCCGCCGCCAGGCGGATCGGCGCGCCCTCGAGAAGACCTCCGGCCAGGCCGATCGTCCAGGCGTTCATGGCGGTCACCTCAGGCCTTGGCTGCGGCGGCTCGGGCCGTGCCAGACGGACCTTGTGAGGCCGAATGTCTTGCGGCCGCGCATCCGCCCAGGGTTGAATGGCCAGGAGCAATGATGCGAGCGCCACGAGCAACAGCAGCCGTTGCAATTCCATGAATCTTTTCATCAACGAACTCCTTTACGCACGCTGCATCCGTGTCTGCGCTTTCGATCCTTGATGGCGCATGTCGGCTTGGAAAATCGCCTCATAAGACCGTGCTATCGGCGCAACGCTTCGAATCGCGCCTTCGCCTCCTTGATTCCTCCAGCTTCGGCCCGCGCATAAAGATTTTGCGCTCTAGTGGGATCGCCCTGCGTTCCATAGGTTCCGAAGTTCGGAAGGATCAGCGGATCGTAGGTTTCTGCGAGCACGAAGCTTGCTCGGGCGCTGCCCATCTCGGCGGCACGTTCCAGCACGATCCGCGCAGCGCCGATGTTTCCCTGTTCAAGCAGCACGCTCGCACGCGCAATCAATTTCGCCGCTTGCGCCCCTTCGTTGGGATTGACTTCTTTAGGATTGACTTCCTTAGGATTGACCTGGGCACCGCCCTGGCTGTGCGCCGCTGTGTCCTGGTCTTGGACTGGCTTGTCTCTGACCGGTTTGTCTTGGACTGGTTTGTCCTGGACGGGCCGGTTCTGGATTGGCCGTGCGGGCGCTGACAGCGGCTCCTCGCGCACGGCCTTGCCGGTGGTAGCCGGCGGAGACGCTGCGGAGGGAATCTTCGCCGCCAGAGCGCCGTTTTCTCGATGCGCCGATGCGAGATCCCTTTCCAGTCCCTCGGCCCGCTCGCGTTCACGCAGCAACAAGTTGCGCAACTCGGCCGAGTCGCGCTCCCCGGCTTGCTTGATCCTTGCGGCTTCCTCGGTTGCCTTGGACGCGCGCTCGGTCTGTGCGTCGAGATCGCGGCTTGCTTTCGCGAGATCCCGGGCCAGTTGGTCGGCCCGCTGGCGCTCGCGTTGTGATTGCGCCAGGGAGGCAGTATTGTTCGCCTCAGCCTGTTTGAGCTGTGCTGCTTCCGCGCTGGCTTTGGCCGCTTGAGCCTCGTATGCGTAGATCGTGCTGCGTGCCATCGAGAGATCCTGCGCCAGCGCTTCGGCTCTCTCGTGCTCCTTCTGCATCGACCGCCTCTGCTCCGCGGCGCCAGCCTTTGCTGCTTGCGTCAGCCTGGCGACTTCGTCGCCGGCATTTGCAGCCAGCGCCGTCTGCGCATCGATATCTCGTCGCGCAGCCGCGAGCGCCTGCTCCAGCTGGCCGATCCGATCCCGCTCCTGTTGCAGGGAGTTCTGCAACTCTGCCGCGCCGCTTTCTCCTGCCACTTTCGGTAGGAAGGCGTTTTCGCTGGCTTTCGCCACCGGTGCAGTTTGTGCCTGGTATGCATAAATAGCGCTTCGCGTCAGGGAGAGATCCTGCGCAAGCGTGTCGGCCCTTTCGCGCTCCTTCTGCATCGATTGCCTCAAGTCCTCGGCGCTGGCCTCCGCCGCCCGACTTCGCCGCGAAAGGTCCTCGTTCACGTTTGCCGCCAGCGCAGCCTGGGTTTCGGCATCGTGCCGCGCGGCCGCCAGAGTCTGCTCCAGCCCCGCCGACCGTTCACGCTCCTGCTGCAGTGTTTTCTCTAGTTCCGTAACGACGCTATTTCCCGCTTGTTTCAGCGCGGCCACTTCCTCTCCCGATTTCGTCGCCAGCGCAGTTTGGGTTTCGACATCGCGCCGGGCGGCTGCGAGATCCCGCTCCAGCCGCGCCGACCGTTCACGCTCCTGCTGCAGCGTCTTCTGCAGCTCCGTGGCGACACTCTCGCCCGCCTGTTTCAGGGAGGAAACTTCCTCACCTGATTTCGTCGCCAGCGCGGTTTGGGTTTCGACATCGCGCCGCGCGGTTGCGAGATCCTGCTCCAGCCGCGCCGACCGCTCGCGCTCCTCCTGCAGGAATGCCTGCAGATCAGCCGCGCCACTCTCGCCCGCTTGGTTCGGCCGGGAAGCTTCTTTCAGTCGGGAACCTTCCTCGACGGCCTTCGCTGCCAGCGCCTTTTGCGTTTCGACCTCGCGCCGCGCATCGTCAAGTGCCTGCACCAGCCACTCGACCCGATCATGCTCCCGCTCGAGATGTTGCAACAACTCTATGTCGCGCCTTGCGAAGCCAAGTTCGCACGACAGCGACTCTGCCCAGTCGCGTTGCTGTTTCGGAGGCTGCTGCAGGGCACCCGTGTCGCCAGTCGTCGCCTGCGCAACCTGTATCGACTTGTCGCTGCCGCCCGGGCGCGGCAGCAACTTCTCGAACGCGTCAGAACCGCGATCGCGGGCAGTTGTCGCCTGTTGCGCGTCTGCGAGGTGCCGCGCCTGATCCTGGGAAGCCTTCGTTTCCGACGGCCATGTCATGACGAGCATGACCGCTGCCATCCACAGGGGGGCGCATCTTCCCCGCGTGGGGGAGATCTTCACGTCCCCGTTGAGCATGACCGTGCGAGCCATCGGCAATCACCTGTCGCGTGGCGATACGATATCCTTCAGATGCCCCCTGATGCCTCATTATGCGCTCCATCTTTACGCGAAGCATATAGCTCGAATGGAGGACCCTCCCCACCACTTTTGGGTTAGGCTTCGGACTGTGCCCGATCATCCAAGCCATGAACAATGAGATGGACTCAGCGGGCTGGAGCCTTCCGGATTTGGTTCAGTGTCCAATCCTTTTGGAGTACTCTCCTTTCGTCCACGCACATCAGGAATCCTGCACTCATATGTCAGGAGCAGGTGGTAACCATTGATCTGGTACCGCTCAGGTAGGGCATGAACTTGGTCGAAGGGAATTCCACGGCAGGACGACGGGATTGCTCCAGAGCAGGCGGCGCCGCCACCTAGTGCCACTGCAGGCGAACACACCCTGCTGCAGGCCCGTCAGCTCGGCGTGGAAACTGCAGGTCGATCTGACTCGAACTGGGAGCGCTGCAGCCGAATGGATCGTTCAAGGTTCGCGGCCTCGGCGCAGCGTGCGAGAAATGTTTGGGTGCGATTATTGAGGCTGCCGTTTGCGCTGAGTGGAGGGAGCATGTTCTTGAAATCGAGTCTCAGAAATGAAGAACCCCGGGTGCGGCTGCCAATCGAGGCCCTTTAGTGGTTACCGCGCTTCTTCGGCTGATCGCGTGGCTGCTCGCGGCCGCCGTCACTTTCGTAACGCTTGGACCTCAGGACGTTCGGCCTCACCCCGTTCTCGGACAGCAAGGCGATCACGCGCTCACCTTCCTTCTGATCGGGATTGTCTTCGGCCTTGCCTATCCGCAGCGGCGCTTGACTGCTTCAGCGCTCGCCGTTGCCCTGATCGGCCTGCTTGAGATCATGCAACTATGGGTGCCGGGACGGCACGCGAGATTTGAGGATTTTATGGTCGATGCGCTCTCGGCCTGCGTCGGCTTCGCGCTTTCCGCGGCGGCGAGCTGGATGATGGCGCAATTAGGCCAAGATCCCGACGCGGTGACGCGCCAACGTCCTTAGTGCGCACATATGGCTTGCACCGGGGGTGCGCGAGTTGACCGCGAGACGAAGCGCACCATCAATCGAGCTCAGTGCATTGGTGCACGGACACTCCGTCGCCGCCTGGATCGGTGCTGCGGATCGTCGAATTTGAGCTCGGCAACAAGTCGCCAAAGCTGAACCTCGTGACCATCGGCCAACCGTCCGGCCCGCTTGGTTGCGGACGCGTCGTCAGGGCAGTGAAGGTTGACGACGCTTCCCAATTGGCCATGTTCATCCAGAACGTACGCACGATAGTGTGGCATCGCAAATCCCCAGGCGCGACTGCATCTTACCTGCAGGCTTGTTCCACGGTGAAAAGATTTTGGGTCATTACGAGCTACCTCTGATGGGCGACATGCACGCTGCTGCAGCTCGTCCCGAACTCCGCTCATGCGGTCAGACCCGCCGGTGCACGTTTCAACACCTCGGACGCGCACGCTCAGGCATGACGACGAAGATGCCTGGACCGCTCCCGAACCTTCGGTAGCTCGCTGCCCTGATAACCGTTGGGGTTCTGCAATTGCCAACGCCAATGGTCCGCACACATTTGCTCCAACGACCGCGTCGATGCCCAGCCCAACGCG
This sequence comes from Bradyrhizobium sp. WSM2254, assembly GCF_000472645.1. Taxonomy (NCBI): domain Bacteria; kingdom Pseudomonadati; phylum Pseudomonadota; class Alphaproteobacteria; order Hyphomicrobiales; family Nitrobacteraceae; genus Bradyrhizobium; species Bradyrhizobium sp. WSM2254. The sequence continues at coordinate 28,087 of NZ_AXAB01000055.1, forward strand.
TTCTTCGCAAACGTCGGATCGGCATAGCAGGCGGCGACATCACCGGCCCGGCGCTCCCTGATTTCATAGGGGATTGATCGCCCGCTCACCGATTCAAACGTACGGACGATGTCCAGAACGCTGCTGCCGTTGCCCGTTCCAAGATTGACCGTGATCAGACCGGGCTGTCCGAGCTGGCGCAGGGCACTCAAATGCCCGGATGCGAGATCGACCACATGAATGAAGTCGCGGATTCCGGTGCCATCAGGCGTGTCATAGTCGTTTCCCCAGATCTGCAGCTTCTCCCGTCGTCCAATCGCCACCTGCGCCACAAACGGCAACAGGTTGCTGGGAACGCCCAGCGGGTCTTCCCCGATGAGCCCGCTTTCGTGCGCGCCAACCGGGTTGAAGTAGCGCAGATTGCCGATCCGCCAACCGTCGTCGGACCTGCAGAGATCCTTCAGCATCTCTTCGATGACGAGCTTTGTGCGGCCGTACGGATTGGTCGGACCGAGGGGATGCTTCTCGTCGAGCGGCAGGTATCTGGGCATCCCGTAGACGGTCGCCGACGAGCTGAACACGAGCGTCTTTACGTTCGCCCTCTTCATGGCCGACAGCAGCCGCATCGTTCCCAGGACGTTGTTCTCGTAATACGTCATGGGCCGTACGTTGGAATCGCCCACCGCCTTCAGTCCTGCAAGGTGAATGACCGCGGTCACTGCGCAGGTACGAAGCATGTCGTAGATCAGCTCTTCATTCCGGATATCGGCATGCCGAAAGATGAGCGATCGCCCGCAGATGGACTGGACCCGCTCAAGCGAGGCCTTGTTGCTGTTGGAAAGATTGTCGACGACGACGACGTCGAACCCGGCGTCCAGCAATGCGATACAGACATGCGACCCGATGTAGCCCGCACCTCCGGTCACCAAGATCATTTCGGACAGCTTCCGCATTCGCTCAACTGGCCTCCGTGCAATGCGGCACCACATTACTTGCAAGTCGCGCCCACGGGGCGTGGAGATTTTGGGCCTTATGAGCTACCTCCGGTGGACTGCATCGCGCGTGGCGCAGCCCGCCGGGACGGGCCGTCGAGCGCTCACGATTGTCGCGTCACCCATTTCCAGGCGTCGCGGACTTGAACCTCCAGGTCAGATCCTTCTGGGTTCCAGCCGAACAGGCTTAGCGCCTCTTCGAGAGTGCCGATCAGGACTGCGGGATCGCCATGGCGGTTTCGTCGAGGTTGTTGCGATAGGAGAGCAGGGGGGTTAGATTCGCCGACGTAGGCATAAGTGGCAAAATGGCATCTCCCGCTGCGGAATTGCGACGGCGCTTGTTACCTCTGCCCGATGCGTACCGAATCGCCTGCGGTCGCATCGGTCCGGCTTGTCCCTGATGGAATGTCTGAACTGCCTACCCTTCGAGGAGGCACGGCAGGACCATCCTGGTATTGGAGGGCGACCTCGACGGCGTCACCCGGCTGCAACTCGGTATCTTCGCTTGCGATGATCCGTTCCTGTCCCTTTCTGATGATGGCAATCTCCGCGTGATTGCCGGTTCCTCGCACGAGTTGCGATCGAACCATCGCAGTGTACTGAAGTTTCTCGCCGACGCTCTGCAGCTTTTCGCGGATTTGATTGAGCTTTACGCTGGTATCTTGCAGCTCACGGAGCAAGTCGAGCCTCCGCTGGTCATCCAGCTTTGCCAGCTTTCTGACGAACTCGTCCTGCTGCTTCTTGACCTGCAGCAGTTGCGCAGAGGTTTGCAGCTTCCGCGTTGATGACAGCAGCACTGCGCGACGCGCATCCGTAACGCGAGGACTGATCAGGGATCCCTTGCCGAAGAGCTCGGTCGCTTTCTGCAGCTCTTCAAGATCCCCCTGAAGTCCCTCTTCGTCCTTCTTCTGCTGCTCTGACAGCACGCGGACCTCGTCGTCTCCCTGTCGAATACCGCGCTGAAGGAACGTTTTTTCCTGCTGATAGTCACTCTGCTTGGTCTTCAGATATTCCTTTTCCGAATTCACGATGTCAGAAATCGCCGATCGAGCTAAGGGCGCGTCCATCAGAGCGCTTGGACTGATCTGAGCTCCCTCTCCAAGTTCAGTCTTGATGCGCCACATGCGCGCCTGTTCTTTGGCCAGCTCTGTCCAAAGCGAACCATACTCGCTTCTCAAGTCCGCTGACTCGAGATACGGGTTGTTCATTCTGAGGCGCATGATGTCGTAGCCGCCGGCCACGGCGACGAGCTGGCGTGCGGTGATGGACGGACGATAGGGGTACTCACCCGGCTTCGATACATCCCCGTTTACGTATATGGGCTTGTATTCCGCGATGACCGTCGTGACCTCGTCTGCGTCGATCACGACGGCCGTCTCCCGGCCATCGGCCGTCCTCTGTCGAAATACCTTCCTCGCCAGTGCAGCCCCGATTTTGGCTCGGATCTGCGATAAGGGCAGGCCTGCCACCGGAAGCGATCCGACCAGTGGCAACGAAACGTTCCCGTCCATTTGGACGGCAGCGCGATGCCGCAGCTCCGGCACGCCCGCAACCGCGACCTCCAGTACATCTCCGATGTTTACCAGATATTCCGCCCTTGCTTGAGTGACGGAGATTGTCAGGCCAACAGCCACCAAGGCCCATTTGATGCAACGACCCAGGTCGCTGCGAGAAACGCCGACATGGAAGCTATTGCGCAGTCTGGAGTTCGGCATTGCGACATTCCCTGTACGAACGTGGTCACCGAGGTGAAGTCTTTCGAATTTGGTCATGGAAGGCAGCACGTCAACAGCCGTCCGAGTAGCCGTCCAGACGGGGCGATCCGCAAAACGACGTTCTGTTCTCTCATTGACGCCGAACCGCTGGTGCCTTCTTCCCCTTTTTCCGACTGATCGGTTCTCCGTCATGCCCATCGGACCCACTCGGACGGGCGCTTCCATTGCTGCCCGAATCTAATCCCGCGCTGTCGCGGCTCAATCGACCATCGTAGTTACCCACTTTTTGCCCGTCCCATCCGCATTGCCAATTTTCATCCAGTGACCCGGACTGTACTGAGTCAACCCAAGTGGCGAGTGATCGGGTGGCTGACTGCTATGACTTATGCGTCCTTCACCAATTTGCCGGCCTCTACCAAGCTTCAGGCACATTCGTTCGACGACGGCAGGGCGATTGCAGGAGGCGTTGGAAGGAGCAGATTGACTGCTCTATTGGTCGTGGCAGCAGGCACGGAGTTCCTGCTCGTAGCCGGTGCGGCCTATTTCGCAGCGGTTCTTTATCATCGCGTGGTCTTGCTGGAGCCGCCGGATTCCGCCAGGTACATTCTGGAATCCCTTCTGATTTCCACATTGGAATTGCTGGTTTCCATAGGACTACGGCAATATTCCCGAATCCTGACGCAGCCCCGCCACGTCTTCCTATGGAGCGGTGCCAACGCCGTCCTCCTCGTATTCTCCTTCTTCGTCTCGGCAATATTCGTTCTGAAAGCCTCCGGGGATTACTCGCGAGCAACTGTCATCATCCAGGCCGGGAGTGTCCTGATCACCGTGCTGTGCACGCGGGCAATATGGTTTTCAGTGCTGCAGCCTGCTATCGCGTCTGGTTTGATCGATGCTAGGCGCGTCATCCTCATAGGAGACCCGGGTCACTGCTTGCAGTTTTCTGCACGAGCTAACGCCACCGGAATTCGGACCATTCGCTCGTTCGACCTTCCGCGGGCTCGCGCCGCTTCCTTGGTTCCGGCGCACCCCGACGCCGGCCAGGCGCCACCTGATGTCCGCCAATTGGTCGCGGACTGCCGACCCTTCCGAGTGGATGACGTTGTCATTTTGATTTCGGAATCAGATTGCGGCTCTGCTCTCGCGCTTGCCGCCGCCCTGTCAGACCTGCCAGTAGACGTTCACGTCGTGCTTGTTGGGTCCATCGATCTGATGGCCGTGTCGCGGAGCACCCAGTTCGGCAACATGGTGACGATGCGGATATTCCAATCTCCGCTCACTCCTTTCAGCCGAGCAATCAAAAGGGGAGTCGACATCGCCGTTGCAAGCGCGGGCCTTGTTCTGACCAGCATCCTTTTCGTGATTGTTCCGCTCGCAATCAAACTCGAGTCTCGTGGGCCGGTGTTTTTTCGACAGACACGCCACGGCTACAACAATGAGCCCATTCGCGTGTTGAAATTCCGATCGATGACCGTCATGGAGGATGGCGACAACTTCAAACCGGCCACCAGACACGATCCGCGCGTGACCCGTGTTGGACGCCTTCTGCGCCGGACCAATGTCGACGAGCTTCCGCAATTGTTCAATGTCCTGCTCGGCAACATGTCGATCGTCGGGCCCCGTCCGCACGCAACCTCGCAGAACGAGTCGTTCAACGCGCTGATTTCGTCATTTTCCCGCCGCCACAACGTCAAGCCTGGTATTACAGGTTGGGCTCAGGTCAACGGGTTTCGTGGTGACGTCGATACGCTCGAGAAGATGCAGCGTCGGGTGGAGCATGATCTGTATTACATCGACAACTGGTCAGTCCTTCTCGACTTCAAGATCATGGTCATGACCTTCTTTTCGAAAAAAGCTTATTGGAATGCCTATTGATGCGTTAGTCGGTGCCGACCGTCGTTGCCCGCAGCGCGTTTCTCATCATCCGGGGGCGTAGAAGTGCAACCCGGGGACGACACGTCGGCGGAGAGGCGCGTGGCCCCTCCGCTTCGTATCTCGTGATCCCCTGATGCTGCATACGGGCGGCGGATGACCGTTGGGCCTATTGGGAAAGGCCGCAAGCTCAGCCGACCCCTGTCTACCGCTCTCGCAGCGATTCCTGCTTGTACCTCGCCAGCGGCGAGAGAAGATAGCTGATGATCGTGCGCGCGCCGGTCTTGACCTCGACCGTCACCGCCATGCCGGGACCGAGCTTGACGAGCTTGTCCTCCACCTGCATGTGCGTGCGGTCGAGTGAAATCCGCGTCGCATACTCCAGCTCCTGGCCTTTCGGCTCGCTGCTGCCTTGCGCCGTGCCCGACGCGCGGTCGTTTGGTCCGCCCTGCCTGTCCCGCGTGATGGCGTCGGTCGACACGCTGAGGACGTCCCCATGCAGGAGCCCATAGCGCGTGAAGTTGAACGTGTCGATCTTGATCTCTGCCTTCTGTCCGGGATGGACGAAGCCGATGTCGCGGTTGGAGAGCATGGCCTCGATCTCGAGCTGACTCTCGCTTGGAACCACGATGGCGAGCGACTGCGCCGGCGTCACCACGCCACCCACCGTGTGAACGGCGAGTTGTTGAACGACCCCGTCGACCGGCGCGGTCAACTGCTGAAGCTTCGTGCGCCGATCCGCCTTGACCACTTCCTGCGCAGCGCTCGCCGCCTTCTGCTCGGCTTTCGCGAGTGCGTCATAGGTGGCACGCCGATACTCCGCGGCAGTCCTTTCCTTCGTTTCTTTCAGCAGGGCAATGGCGGCGTCGGCTTCGCCGAGCCGGCTCTGCTGGAGGACCAGATCCTGCTGAAGGCCGACCAGCTCCTGATACTCGGAGAGATAGACAACCCGCGAGGCCAAGGCCTTGTCGACCAGAGTCTTGCGGATGTCGACCCGCTCCTGGAGCACCGGTATCGTCGCCTGGAGCTTCGCCACGCTCGCCGATGTTGTCGCCCGCTCCGCTTCCTTCTGACCTTGCTGGCGCTCGATCTCAGCGAGCTTGGCGCTCTGCTCGGCGCGCTGGCTGATCAGAAACTGGCGATGCATCTCGATCTCCGCGGCGCTTGCGCCCTGCGGTGATCGGAAGGCGGCAAGCGGATCGCTGGTGAGCGCTGCTCGCAGCCGCGAGACGTCGAGTTCGGCCGCAACAAGATCGCTTCTCTGGCGCTCCTGATCGGCGTCCGTCATCGTCGGGTCGAGTTCGATCAGCACATCGCCGGCCTTGACGCTCTGTCCGTCACGTACGTGAATGGCGCGAACAACGCCAGTCTCGAACGGCTGGATCAGCTTGGTGCGTCCGCCGGGCACGATCTTGCCCGTCGCAGTAGCGACGATGTCGACGCTGCCCAACGATGCCCACAACAGCGCGACGCAAAACACCGCGATGATGCTCGCCCCGATCGCGCGACCAATCGGCGACGGCGGCGATTCGGTGATCTCGAGTGCCGCCGGCAGAAACGCGATCTCGTGCTCGCGCCGTCGGACCTCGGCTCTCGGAAACGGTACGATATTCCGGCTAGCGGACGTCATGGATACCGGCCTGCAGATAGTGGAGATTTGCGTAGCGCCCGTTCGAGCGAATGAGTTCGTCATGGCTGCCGTCCTCGACGATGCGGCCATGCTCGAGAGTGATGATTCGGTTCGCATTGCGCACGGTAGAGAGCCTATGAGCGATGACGATTACAGTCCGGCCGGCGGAGATCCTTTTCATGTTCTGCTGGATGGCGCGCTCGCTTTCGTAGTCGAGCGCACTGGTCGCCTCGTCGAGGATAAGGATGCGGGGGTTGGTAATGAGTGCGCGAGCGATCGCGACACGCTGGCGCTGCCCGCCGGATAGACTGCTGCCGCGCTCGCCCACGATGGTGTCGTAGCCCTCGGGCAGCTCCAGGATGAAGTCGTGTGCGCCGGCGAGTGATGCCGCCTCGATGACGCGCTCCATGGGCATGGCCGGGTCGGCGAGTGCAATGTTCTCGCGGATCGAACGATTGAAGAGCACGTTCTCCTGCAAGACCACGCCGATTTGGCGCCGAAGCCAGGTCAGGTCGACCGTCGCGAGGTCGACGCCGTCGACCAGCACGCGTCCGCTCTCCGGCACGTAGAGACGCTGGATCAGCTTGCCGATGGTGCTCTTGCCCGAGCCCGAAGAGCCAACGATACCGATGACCTGGCCGGGCTCGATGCCGAAGGACACATCGTGCAGCACCTCGGGGCCGTCGACGCGGTAGCGGAAGGTCGCGTGCTCGAATACGACCTTGCCGCGGATCGCCGGCAGCGCGGCGCGGGCCGAACTGAAGCTTGGCTCCGGGATGGTGTTGAGAATGTCGCCGAGCCGATCGACCGACAGCCGGGCCTGATGGAAATCCTGCCACATCTGCGCGAGCCGAAGCACCGGCATGCTTACCCGCCCCGCCAGCATGTTGAACGCGACCAGCTCTCCGACGGTCAGGTCGCCGCCGATCACGAACTTGGCGCCGAAGTAGAGCGTTGCGGCCGTGACCAGCTTGTTGATCATCTGGACCGCTTGGCTCGCCGTGTTGTTCAGGCTGAGTACGCGGAAACTCGCCCCCACATAGCCGGCGAGTTGCTCCTCCCAGCGGCGTTGCATCTGGGGCTCAACTGCCATCGCCTTCAGCGTCTCGACGCCCGTGACGCTTTCGACCAGGAAGGCCTGGTTCTCCGAGCCGCGATTGAACTTCTCATCGAGCCGCCGGCGAAACAGCGGCGCGGCGCCGGCGGAAATTCCGATGTAGAAAGGGAACGACGCCAGAACGATCCACGTCAACGCGGCCGAATAGTAGAACATGACCGCAAGGAAGACGACAGTGAACAGAAGATCGACGACCAGGGTGAGCGCCGAACTCGTCAGGAACTGGCGGATGTTCTCAAGCTCGCGAACGCGTGCGACCGAATCGCCAACGCGGCGTGTCTGGAAATATGCGATCGGCAACGCCATCAGGTGACGAAACAGCCGGGCGCCGAGCTCGACGTCGATGCGGTTCGTCGTGTGCGCGAACAGATGGACGCGCAACGTGCCGAGAACGGTCTCGAACAAGGTCAACGCGACGAGACCCGCGACCAGGACGTCGAGCGTGCTGATGCTCCGATGCACGAGTACCTTGTCGATGACGACCTGGAAGAACAGCGGGGCAACGAGGGCAAAGACCTGAAGGAAGAACGACGCGATCAGCACTTCGCCGAGAAGACGGCGATACTTGTGGACCGCACCGAGAAACCAGCTGATATCGAATCGCCTGGACAGATCCGTCAGAGCCGCACGCCGGGTCATCAGGATGATGTCGCCGTCCCAGACGGCCTCGAGTTCGGCCTGCGTCATGGATTCGGGTCGGGAAGATAATGGGCGCTGAACGAGAATCTTGTCGTCGATGACCTTGCCCAGGACCAGGAAGCTGCCGTCGCGCAGCGCGGCGATCGCCGGCAACGGCGTGACGGCCAGCCTGTTCCAGCTTGACCGCTGTGCCCGCGCCTTGACGCCGAACTCCTTGGTACAGCGCAGGATTTCGGTCACGCCGATCCGCGAGGTGCCCATGCGATGGCGAATTTGCTCCGGGTCGGCCGCAATGCCATGGCAACGCAGCAATATCGCCATCGCAATCAGTCCAGACTCATCGCCATCCGCAGGCTCAGGACCCGGCTCCTGGACGGGCATATCGCGACGTTCGGCGGACCGTGCAGACGCCAGAGCATCGCCGGCGAGCGCAACCAGATCACGCCCGCGCGCAATCAGACCGGCAAAGGCATGCTGCGCGCGACCGGCGAGGCCATGAGATCCGGTCAGAATCAAGCGGCCGTCCCAGATTTCTTCGAATTCCGCACGCGGCATCAGCTTCGGATGGGCCGAGGTCGGATACAGCACAAGCGCGGCGTCGTCCTCGACCTTGCCGAGCAGCAGGAAGCCGCCATCACGCAGCGCTGCGATTCCGGGCAGGCTGATGCCTGCAAGCTGTTTCCATTGTGTCGTGCGCGAACCGACCTTCAGTCCGAAATCGCGGGCGCAGCGAAGCATCGCACGGATGCCGATTGCGCTCTCTCCGCAACGGTCGCGGAGCTGGTCGGGCTCGGCGTTCACGCCATGAAGGCGCAGGAACAGAGCAAGGGACCGAAGCCCGAGATCTGCGGCATGGGCATTTCCATTCTGGATCGCCATTTATTACTCAACCCTTCGCGGCTACCGGCCGCGTATGATGTTCCTTCTCATGCATTCCCAAATATTGACGGGGCCGCACCCAGGCGCTGAGCCTGGGTGCGGCACGGCCTTAGTGTTGCGGTCGGGCCAGCAACGAGTCGTGTCCCCAACCGGTCGCCTGCGACAGAGCCGCCACGAACTGACCGGGATCCACGTGGCCGGTGTGAGCGGCCAAGTACTGGTTCAGCAGCGCAAAGCTCTGGCTCGCGAACGACGCCATCGTGGTGCCGGTCGCAGCCGGATGATCCGCCGCCATGATCGGATGGGCAGCGGTCGTTGCCAGGGTGCTGGCGGCCGGGTCAAGGTGCTGCTGGAGCAGCGCAAAGCCCTGGCTTGCCAAGGACCCCGTGTTTGCAGCGGTCGTGTGCTGATGATCCGTGGACTCGGTCGTGTGCGAGGTCGTCGGGGCCACGGCCGTCGTGGTGGCAACAGGCTGCTGATTTGTCGCGGTGTGGTGGTGGTGGTGCGACGACGTCGTCGTGGTCGTGGTCGTCGCAGGTCGTGGATCCACCACGGTGATGGTCTGCGGCGAGGCCGTCGCAACCGCACCGGTGGTCGGATCCTTCGCACTTGCAGTCAGCGTGAGCGTTGCGGTCGGATGGCCGCCGCCCCTGTAGGTCGAGGTCAGCGTCAATCCGCTGTCGACCTGCGCGGCCGTCAACGTGATGTTATTCCCCCGGAACGTCTGACCATCGAGCTTGTCGGTAATCGTCTCGTACTTGGGCAACCCAGTGATGTTCACGGTCACGACGTCGTTGGAGTCGGTCGTGGTCACCTGGGTCCCGAGATCGACCTTGCCGCCTCTTCCGGCCACCCAGAGCGAGTGATCCGCGATCGTGAGGACGGGCGTGGTGGCTGACGGCGTCGTTGGTGCCGTCGGCGTGGTCGGCGTCGTCGGGGCGGTCGGCGTCGTCGATGCCGTCGAAACCGCCAGGCCGGAGAAAGTCTTCACCGCAGCCGACAGGTTCGCCGCAACACCGCTCGCGTCCTTGATAGCCGTACCGCTCGGCAGGTTCACGCCGGTGATGGCGAGCGCCGAGGTGCTGGTGTCGGTCGAGGCGACAGTCGTTTTGAAGGTGAGCGTGCCCGTGCCCGAGCCACCTGCATAGGTGGCGATATTGCCGTCATTGAGCGACAGCGTGGGCGTGCCTGTTACCGTCACGGCCTCGTTGAAGGCGAGCGACAGCGTGATCGTGTCCCCGACGTGCTCGGTACCCGTTCCCGGAGCAGCCGTGGCCTGGGTCACCGCCGGCAAGACCGGATCGATCTGGAGACCGGTGAACGTCTTCACCGCACCCGACAGGTTTGCGGCGACCCCAGAGGCGTCCTTGATGCCCGCACCGCTCGGAAGATTGACGCCGGTGATGGCGAGCGCCGAGGTGTTCGTGTCGGTCGACGCAACGGTCGTTTTGAAGGTGAGCGTGCCCGTGCCCGAGCCACCTGCATAGGTGGCGATATTGCCGTCATTGAGTGACAGCGTGGGCGTGCCTGTTACCATCACGGCCTCGTTGAAGGCGAGCGACAGCGTGATGGTATCGCCGGCATGCTCGATGCCCGTTCCCGGAGAGGCCGTGGCCTGCGTCACGGCCGGCGTCACCGTGGGTGTTGTGGGTTGTGTCGGTGCCGTGCCGCCCACACCCTGCCAGCCGATCGCCGTCGACCCAGTGACCATGGTCAGATTGCGAAAGTCGGCGGTCACGGTCTCGGTAGGACCTGAATTCCGATAGAGGCCTTCTTCCCAATAGGTCTGCGAGCCATAGCCCAGCGGGCCGGAATAGTTCACGACCTGCTGGCCGTCGACCGCCAGCTTGAGATAGCCGCCGCCGCTGTTCGAGACGTTGGCCTGGATGTTGATGTCGTAATACTTCCCCGGAACAATCGGGTTCGGGTCGGTCCATAGCACCTGATAATGCAGATCGGGGGAGCCCTGGGCGGGATTCCCGCCAGGCAGGACATAGAGCGCGACAAGCTGCAGATGGTCGCCGTTGAGCTGAACTGCGAATGGCGGCGAGGTTCCAGCCACAGTGCCGCCATCATGCATTTCTGCGGTAACAAAGAACCACGCGTTGTTGACGAATGTGTTGTTTGGCCCGTTGGGCTGCACCGCAAACTGGTAGTCGATGGCGACGGGAGTCCCCGCGGGAATGTATTGGGTGCTCGTGCTTCCGGCCGTACCCGCCCACATGATTTCAGAGCGATCAACACTTGACCCATCGAACCAGGCGTGATCGCCAGGTTGAATTGAAAATTGCAGAGTCTGCGGGTCGGGATTGGTCAGGCTGTAGCTCTTGCCCGGGGTCTGTACGTAATAGCGGTCGCCCCCAATGCTGAGGTACGTTTGCGGCGTAGCCGAAAATGACGTGATGGTGCCGGTAGTATCCAATTCAGGTCTCCATTTGCACTTTTGACGTTGACACGGAATTCCAGTGCCGCGGCGAAGGGCGCGCGACATACCGCAGCTCACAGCGTCTGGCGCCGCGAACACATTTCAACGCATCGCAGTCTCGGACCGCGAGCGGATTTCAGAGCATCGGGAATTCTGCCCCCCCGATTGCTAGGTTGGGGGGTTAATCAGCAAAAGTGGCGAAAAAACTTTCAAAGTATGACTTATACCATTGTATGTCGGTCTAATACGCGCCGATATTGAGTCGGTTCAAGGCACTCGCGCGATTTTTCCACCAGATCGCTTCGTCGCCAGCGTTGGGGGAGATCGAAAGCGACGGGGCTAGCCGAGAGGAACGCACGTAAGCGTCAATTGACGCGTGGTGTGAGGGCGCTTCGTTTAGCTCGGTCCCGCGGATCGTCAAAACTGGACTGCGCGACCAATCCCCAAAGGTCCGCCTCATAACCGTCCGCTCTTTCGCGGAAAGAGGTCGTCTCCGCAGGGAAGCTTAATCACGCCGATGCGATACAGTTGATCGCGTTGGAGGCTCAAACGAAACAGGGAAGCAACGCGGCTTCATCGCTCATGAGGTCGCTCGATTTGTTGCTTCCTTAGGTTCTGAGCCGTGGCAGCAAGGAGAAACTTGTCTCGAGCCGCTGATGAGTCTCTCAACCTCGGCCGGTCGAAGCGCAGGATGCGCTTCAGAACGGCGACCAATATCTCGATCTTCTTCAGTTCGTGCCGCGACTTCATGGGAATCCGACTTGGCGATAAAGCGGTGTCGTCCCATCATTCACGAGAGCGCCGGGAAGCGTGGCGGCGCTGCACCGCGCGATCCGCCGGCGCTTGATAGATATGGCCCGTCGTTAGAACCAATCAGGCGGGAAGGGCAGCGCTGACCTGCTGGTCCGTCCTCGCGGTGAGAGCGGGTTTGCGGATGATAAAGATGATGTCGTTGTGATCGGAGCTCAGGCGGCCGAGGGACAGGACCTGAAGCGTCTTCTTGTAGGCTTCCATCAGCTTCAGCTTGAGGCTGTTGTTGTTCAGGCCGTGGCTGCTGGGCATCCCGTATTCGGCGGCCAGGAGCAGCCCGTTCTCTCCGCGGAACGCCCGAATGCCTTCGCGCGACACCACTTGGTCGTAGGTGACTTTGTAGCGACCGTGGCCTGGCTTGCCGGCGTTCTTCCATCCGAGGATCAGGCGATAGAAGAGCACGTGAATCCAGTGCGGCGTCATCCTGGCGGTGAAGCCGTACGCCGAATAGGGGTCGGGGATCACGATGATGATCAGCCCGCCGGGTTTAACCCATCTGTTGAAGCTCTCCAGGACCTGCTGCGCCCCCGGCACGTGCTCCGGGACGAAGAAGTTGAAGATGACATCGAAGGTCCGCTGACCGAAATCGGCCGCGCGCAGATCCCCGACGATGCCTTCGTGGAGGTCCTTCGTTTCGTCGCGCCGGATGCGAAGGGCTTCGGGGTCGAGGTCGATGCCGGTTAGCACATATCCGCCCAGTCAGACGGCCGGCCGCACATGCTGAGCCGGGAGGGGGCATTTGCATGGCTGCAGATGACAGACGCCGCAAGGAGGTGAGCTCTGCAGTGCTTCATGGATGGTTGAACGACAAACCCTTGGCAAACAGAAGGCCGATGTGGGTAGCTCCAAAGAGTCCGCACACGGCGCGATTTTTGAATTATGCGGAAGAGCGTGGAGTTACCGAAACTTTGCGATATGCCGTGCACAAGATTGTCAAGTTCGCGACCGCAGGCGTAGTCCTGGGCGTACTACTCGCCTGTGCGGCCGAGGCTGTTTTCCTATTTGTCAGCATTTTCATGATGGGGCCCATCCCCATGCACGATGAATTTGCAAGCCGCGACTTTTCACGATGGAGCGGCTTGGCAAAACAAGTTTGCTGCAATGGCTCCGCAACAGTCGTTGACGCGCCCAGCTGGCATTCCAAGAACGCCGCAAGGTTCAAGATAAGCTTCGATGATCCCGTNGTGAAAGGGAATCATCGCTCTGAATTCCGATTGAAAGCGACGGAGTTTCACCGACTTTATGAATATGGATTGAAGATCTTCGTCCCACCGGATTGGCAGTCCGATAATAATCAGGTCATCGTGACGCAGATGCACAATGTGCNNGACAGNTGGAAAGGTGAGGGGGGACTCCAGCCCCCGCTCGAATTGAGCTTAGTCAATGATAGCTGGGTTCTCCGGACAGCCTGGGGGCGAAGTCCAACGTGGCTCGACCCAAAAGGGGACATTCGTCGAGACATTCCATGGTCGCAGCCGTTTGAACGTGGAAAATGGACCACCTGGACTTTTCGCACCAGGTGGTCGCTAGATGGGGACGGGATTATCGAGGTCGAAAAAGACGGTAATGCTGTTTTTCAGAGGCTCGGCGCGAACTGTTACGACAACTTACTTGCTCCCTACCTTAAATTTGGAGCTTATGCTCCTGGGTGGATTGACTTGGGTGCACCTCCTGAAATCAAGACCAGGGAGATTTTTTTTACGGACGTTTTTGCGCGGGAGGCGGTGAGAGCGCCGACTGAGCATGTTGTTGAGCGATAGGCAGTATCTGTCCGGTTACGTTTGCCCATAGCTGGAAACGCGATCCGTCATTTTTCCGCTCGCGCTGCGTGATAAGGTGTTGGGCGTCCTTCTCATCGCACAGGCGAGACCGTTGAGGAGCCGGCACATGCGGCGGCGCGATCTTCTTACCGGATTATTGGCGACTACAACGGCGAGCGCCATGCGGACGGCCGCCGGGCTATCAATGCCAGCAGTCAACGATGAGACCAATGCGCTCGCTTCTGCCATCTCGCCTGCACCGAGCAGCGACTGGCTGCAGCAGGTCGACAACTTGATTACTACGCTCAAGCAAAAGGGCATCTGGGCGACGCTCGATCTGTTCTATTGCTTCGCCGCACCATCCGAGAGTGCTTGCAGCTACAACTGGGTCAACACAGCCACAGGCCGTCTCACTGCCAATGGTACCATCTCCTATACTGCCAACAATTGCCTCGCCGGCGATGGCTCAACAGGCTGGCTCTCGACTAATTTCCAGGTCAACAGCGGTAAGGCCACCGATGGCAATTCTGCGTTTGGGCACTTTTGTCTTAATGAGTGCACATCCGACGACATCAGTCCATTCCAGTGCAGCGGCGAAAAACTCTTTATCGGTCACAAGGCCAATGGCTCTGTGATTAGTAACATCATAGCGGGCCTCAATACTTCGGATGGAATTTCTCTGAGCAGCGTTTACGGCTCGACCGTCGGACATTGGGCGATACAACAGAATGACACATCAGCGCAGATTCAGGTCTTTCTCGATGGCTCATCGATCGGCACTGGCACCGCAACCCACAGTGCGGGCGCCGGCACCGTTCAGATCCTCAAGAGCGCGCGTGGTCATTTCACGTCGCGTCACGTTGCCTTCGTGCATTATGGATCGAAGCTGACAGCACAGCAGCAACTCGATTTCAGCAAGGCACTCTATAGCTTCCTGACCGCGATGGATGTCAGGCCGAAGATCGGCGGCCTCGGCTCAAGTACGGGACCGACCAATGTCGCGCCCTACAAACATCTCCCGACCGGGAGCGGGAACAACCTAGTTTATCCGGTCACGACATCGACGAGCGCACTTCATGGTTCCTTGCAGGGGCGTGCCGGAGCCTATCCCTATTGTCTGATCAAGGTGAACGATCCAAACTATCTCAATCTGTATCGCTTTGAGGTGCATAAAGGCGATGCTGCCCCATTCGACGGTCCCAGCGTCGACCGAATTCAATTCAATACTGCGCAGCTCCTGATTCCGTGGCAAGTGACCGGCGACATCTCGTTTGCCTTCTTCATAGAGCCTGGCTCGACCTTCGACTGCACCTTCTGTGGTCTTCCCAATCTTCACGATCAGACTGGCGGCGTCAATTCCGGACCGACCCATGCGCTCTATCCTCGTAGCGGGAGTTATGGCGTCTGGGTCCATATCAATCCGACGACCTGGAGTTCTCCCTATGTCAGTTGCGCGACTGGCCGGTGGCATTTCGTGAGGACGACATTCCGGATGGATAATTCTCCCAATGGATTTGTGCAGACCTGGCTCGATGGCAATCTGCTTTGGAACAGGAGCGGCGTGCAAGTTGGCACGCAAGCCAGGGCACCATTCTGGTGGAATCTGGCGTTGTATCGAGGGAATGACCTAGATGGCCTGCCGTTGGCCGTTTGGTATGCGAACATCGAAATAGATGCATCGGGCTCGCAGCCGTTTGTATCGCGCATCAACAATCCGCTGCCGGTGCCACCGCTGACATGATCGCTCTGGCCCTCGTCGCGGACCGCGCCTTAAGCCGCTTGGCATCGGACACCTCCAGGCCGCCGTATTTGGCCTTCCATTTGTAAAGCGTCGCGCTGGGAGATCCCGTGCTTGCGGCAGACATCGGCCGTGGCCGCGCCCGCCTCCTGCTCCCGCAGGATCCCATGATCTGCTCGTCCGTGAACCAACTTGGCTTCATGGTCCATCCCTTCAAGGGTGACGGACTCTACCATTCTTGGAGGAATCTGCGGGGCTCAGACCACTTAGTTCGCGCAACCACCGAGGGTTACCTATTTATAGCCACGACATTTGTGACGAATCCTCTAGTAAAAGGATAGACCTAACACCTCTTCATCTGATGACTCGTGGAGGTTGAGCGATGCAATTGCACGCCTTGCAGCAGGGCAGAGGTTTTGCGGCAATGGCCGTCCTCGGCTACCATCTTTCGCTCACGATGACCCTGCCGCGCTATCTCGGAGAGGAACTGTTTTCCAACTTCACTCGACGCGGCAATTTGGGCGTTGATTTCTTCTTCGTGCTTTCGGGCTTCGTCATCGCCCTCGCCCACCGTCACGATGTCGGCAACCCCGACCGGCTGGGCCGCTATCTGACGCGCCGCTTTGTGCGGGTGTTCCCGGTCTATTGGGTCTATGTCGGCATCTTCTGCGCACTGGTGGCGATGGGATTTGGAACGCCGGGGGCGGTCGTGCTGCCGGACACCGTCGGCCGCTGGATTTCGACCGCATTCCTCGTCCGCCTCGACAGCTTGGAATTTCCGATCGCGCCGGCGTGGTCCCTCGTCAACGAAATGGCCTTCTATCTCGTTTTCGCGCTCTTCATTATTAGCAGGAATGTCGGAAGGGCCGTCTTCGCGCTATGGATGCTGGCTTGCCTGCCGATATTCCAACACCAAGACGGCAGCGGCTGGACGCCGTGGACTAGCTATTTCTCGTCGCTCAATCTCAATTTTCTTGTCGGTATGCTGGCCTTCCAGTGCTGGACGCACGGCAGGCCGAGTGTCGTCAAATGCGCGTTTCCAGCCGGTCTGGCGCTGCTGGCCGCCGTCTATGCGCTCGAAAGCGAGGGCATGCCCTACAGCCAGACGCAGATCGCCTACGCCATCGCCTTCGGCTTGATCGTAGCCGGGGCTGGATCGCTGGAATCTGCCGGACAGTGGCCATCCAACGTACGGCTTCTCAACCTGATCGGGGATGCATCCTATTCGATCTACCTGACCCATGAGGCCTTTCTCGGCCTGCTCGCCAAGGTCATGATCGGGGTTTCGGCCCACGTCTCGCTGACGCCGAAACTTATCTATGTTGTGGTCTTCGCCAGCACGATCGCCTGCGGCTGCCTGCTGCACCTGCTCGTCGAGCGCCCGCTGATCGAGGCCTGTCGCAATTTCAATCGTCGGCAACCACTTGCTCAAGTCTGACCTGGCGAAGGTATCTGCGCTCAGAAACAGGCACAGACTTAGCGCCAATGCGATCTTGATGGTACGTGTCATTTCCGAAATTTCAACCAAAGGCTCAGCATATAGCTGAGCATGAAGGGCATCATCAATGCGATGATGATATCCCAAGCGGGATGTGCGTATGGATCGTCGGGTAACGGTGTTTCGCGCAGGCGATCGGCTTTGCCATCGCCAGAAGCTATGTGACGCCATCACGAACAGAGAGAGTTGATCAGCCAGCGCTTGCGCCTATCCGTCGGAGATCAGCGGCGCATCGACTGCCTCCGCCCGAGAATGGCGCAACCGGTGAACGTGGTGCCGAACTCGCGATTGAGCTTGTCAGCAATGGATTGCACTCTCCGCTCTGCGCCCTGGCCGGGCCCGGGTTGAGGGCCGTCAAGGGTCTCGCCAGACACCTATTCGCGCGGTTATCTGTCGAATCGCGCCCGATAGGCCGGTTCTGGACATTCACGTTCGATTTTCCGTCAAATTGTGTCGGCGTCGAAGGAGTGCTCGATCGGGTTGGACGAGCGTCACTTGATCCGGTCCCGGGGCGGGAGCGTCATGCACGTCCTCCCAAAACGCCGGCGAACCAGCTCGCCACCGACTTCACCATGGAGGTTCTCATGGGGCGAGGGGGCTCGGCAGGCCGGCTGGGAATGCCGACAGCGTCACCGGTCTCGCCTCAATGCAGTGGGACGTTTCCTCAGCGACGCGTCGCGACGAGCTGGATTCCGAGGATGCGGCGCAGTATCGGCAGGTTCGAAACGCGCCATCCGAGGCTCCGCGGCAGCCAGCCGACGGCGGTTTCGAGCGCGATCACGACGCCCAGCGGCAGCGTCGTCTGGAATTTGCGGATGCGCACGAAACCCTGCACCCGCGCGAAACCCACGGAGCGGAACAGGCCCGCTAGTTCGCGATTCGTGTACTCGCGCAAGTGAAAGCCCCGCGCCACTTCATCGATGCCGCCCGAGACGTCGTGCGGACCGTTCATGCGGTTAGGCGTGATGCAGAAGTATTTTCCGCCGGGCTCCAGCGCGGCGAACACGTTGGCGAGCTGGTCGCGGGCGTCTTCCGGATGGAGGTGCTCCATCAGCTGGTTGGAGAAGATCAGCGTCGCCTTTACTGGAATGCTGATGCCGTCGGAGAGCACGACTTCAAGGTTCGGGGCGCTCGCGCCGCGTGTCACCGTCTCGGAGACATCAATCGCGTACGCCTTCCGCACGTGCGGCGCGACGAGCATCGTGAGCGCGCAGTCGCCAGCTCCGACCTCCGCATAGACCGTGTCAGGGTTCAGGAACGGGCGGAGAGTCTCGAACAGCTCCTGCAATTCGGCCCGCTTCACCGCCTTCTGGCTCTTAAGCACGAGCAGCGGGTGGTACGGCACCTTGCGAAACAGCTCTTCGTACACCGAGCTGTAAAGTTGCTTGCGCTCCGCGCGCGAAGAATTGCGCAACCGATCCGCGAGCTCGATTTCCACCTCGTAGTGGTGCGCGCGCTTGGGGTCCATCAGGAGTTGGGAGGCCATTCCTCACGATACCACCCGTCCAGGGGCCGACCAATACTCAAGATGGGGTAGCCACAACGTGAGCACCGGTTGAACTCAATCGAAGTGCGTTATTCATAGCCTCTGGCTAAACTGGTATCAAAGTTGTGCCCGAGCGTCGGTAGCTAGGGCTGAACGGATCGCCATTGCGGAGGTCGCCTCAATTGAATCGGCAGCTTAAAGACCTCGTATTTCATACCATCGGGAGCGCCGGATTTTTTCCGGTCTTTCGCAGGGTCTTCGCTGGTCGAGCGGCGATTGTAATGTTTCATGAAATTCAGCGGGATTGTCGACCAGAATTAATGACCGGCACTTCTGTTGAACTATTCGAATATTCGCTCAGTTGGCTCCAACAAGAAGGATGGGCGATTGTCAGCCTCGAGGAATGCCTTGAGCGGCTGGCCAGAAATGACCAATCGCGCCGCTACGCGGTCCTCACTTTCGATGACGGCTACCGGGACAATGTCTCGGTGGCGCTTCCAATCCTTGAGCGCAACAACGCTCCATTCATGATGTACGTGCCGACTGCTGCGCTAACGCGGACCATGCAGTCGTGGTGGTTAGGATTGCGCGAGCTGTTTCGCTCAAGAGATGACATCACAATCGATGCGATGGGCATTCGGTTTCATTGTCCTGACTTCGAGAGCAAGCGGTTCGCATTGACAAGAGTCGACCAGTGGGTTCACCAGGATTACAGACGTGCCGAAATGCTTGCGCCGACCTTCAACAAGGCTGGTATTTCGATATCGACGTTGAACAACCAATACTTCCTCGACGAGGGCGAGCTTCAAGAGCTATCGCGTCATCCTCTCGCATCAATTGGCGGGCACACTACCTCACACGCAGCGCTGGCGACCATTGACGCGACCTTAGCGCGAGCCGAATTGGCCGATAACCGCAACTATCTGGAGAACTTACTTCAGTTGCCTGTCCGGCATCACGCTTATCCGTATGGGGCGTGCGGTGTGCGTGAAGAGCATCTCGCCAAAGAGGCGGGTTATTTGACCGCCGTAACAACGCGACACGGTCAGCTGGGCAACGATCGTCTCAACCAATTCGCGCTTCCCCGCATTGGGGTGAGCAGTGCATTTGACTCGGAAATTTCGTTCGCGGCGCGAATGAATGGGGTGCAGCTGGCAGCCCAAACGCTACTTGCGAGACGATCCCATCGGCAGGCACTTGGAAGTGATGCTTCGGGCCTGGGCCGGGCGACGGTGAGCTGAGATCACCGCAACTCTCGGGAGGCGCGCCCGTGAACTGTGGTTCGCCACCATTGAGACGATCGCCGCTGCAGACACCCCAGTAACGGGGGCAATCTGCACGAAGCTACGACTCGCGGTTGCCAAAGTCCTTTTCTAAGAGGCCAAATAGGTCGGCGTCAGGCGCGTGTCTCCGGCTCTCGACACCGTGCGGCCTTTCGCCAGATCGGTACCAGTCGCTTCATGTAGGTGTTGATTTCATATCGTTCCGCATGATCGCGGCGGGCGGCGTCGCCCAGGCGGCGCCTCAACGCTCTATCTTCGAGCAATCGGTTAAGCGCATTGGCAAGCGCCTCAGCGTCCCCCACAGGCACCAGGAGCCCGTTGCGTTCGTGAGCAACGACTTCGGGAACCGCACCAACAGGTGTTGCGACCACAGCTACACCGTAAGCGAAGGCTTCGATGACCGCCATTGGCAGAGATTCGACAAAAGATGGGAGCGTGAGAATATCGGTCTGCTGGAGCAGCGCCGCGGTTTCTGAAGGGCCGAGCCAGCCTGGGAAGTCCACGCGATCGGCGATTTTGAGCCGCTGAGCCTGATCGCGGGTTTGCTCTATTTCTCCGCTTCCAGCTATGGTCGCGGTCCAGTCAGTGCGGCATGCCAGTTTTCCGAGTGCATCAACGAGTTGTGGCACACCCTTTTCTGGCTCAATGAAACCGAGAAAGGTAATGCGAATTTGCCCGGATTCTGATCGGCCCAGGTTTGGTTGGCTCGGCGACGTGCTTGCGTTCGGAAGAATCGTTATTTTATCGCGAAGGCTGGGAAGCCGATCGAGAATGACGCGCGCACCATAGTCGCCCAGCACGATAATCGCCGCACTATCCACGAACAATCGGTTGATGCTTCGACGCAAATATGTCCCGGCTCCTGCCCAGAATTGATCAAACTGGCCAGCGTGAAGATGAACAACATAGGGCACCCGAAAATAGCGCGCGATAGCCGCGATGATCAGCTTGCGGTACGCGCTCCCGCGCCATGCAAGCTGAAAATGGATTAGGTCAACCTTCCCGCGTCCTGCGGCGACACTGAATTGAATCAGTGCCCGCGCGAAGACCACCACTCCCCAATAAATGCTCTTCTGTCCCCTGGTTACCAGTCGCTCGGCCTTGACGCCAAGATCCCCACGTTGGTCGATTGTATCAATGATGAGATCCGTAAGACGATCAATTCCTCCTCGGCCATGCGGGCCGTAGGGTGTAGCTACGATCAAGCGAAGGGTATTCTGGGTCGTACTCATCCAATACACCGAAGTCCGTCAATAAGCTCCGGCGGAGCCATCCTTGGCAATTCCCGCCTAACAGTGCGGGCTTTAACGGCGAAGATCGATCCGACGCTCTTCTGAGAACGCTGCGCAGCAATGCGCGATATAATATCCTTGGCCCAACCAGCCTGAAGATCCTAAGGCTGTCTCCATGACCTTACTACTTTTAGTGGCTTACTCACAAGCGTGGTGTCCGGCTGGCGAGACCGACTTGAACCTCCTCCGAATGAGTGGACACCTGTAGCAGGCCAATTGAGCCCGGAGGTGTCGAATGGAACGTCAACGTCGGTCATTTACCGAGGAGTACAAGCGCCAGGCCGTCGAGCCGGTGGTGTCGAGCCGTCGCTCGGTCACGTCGGTGGCCAAGGAGCTTGGTCTGCGCGACTCGGTGCTGCGGCGCTGGGTCGACAAGTTCGGGCAGGAGCGGGCATCGGCGGCGCGGCGCCCCACCACGCAGGCGACGCCGATGTCGGCGGACCAGGCTTCGGAGATCGCCCAGCTGCGCCAGGAGAACGAACGTCTGGGCATGGAGCGCGATATTTTAAGAAGTCGCAAGATCGTCGGCTGGGCCATGCGGGATCATATGCAGGTCGAACTCGCATCCGCGGCACTGATGATGGCCATCCAGCAGCAACGGCCGCAGGCCGGATTGATCCATCGTTCCGATCGCGGCGTGCAGTGTGCCTCACATACCTATCGCAAAGCCTCACGGGCGCCGCGTCACCGCATCGATGAGCCGCAAGGCCGATTGCTACGACAATGCCCCGGTGGAGAGCTTCTTCCATACCCGGAAGACCGAGGTCGTTCATCATCGCAGCTACAGGGCCCGCGCCGAGGCGGCCAGCGCGATATCTTCGCCTTCATCGAGGGCTTCTACAACCGAACCAGGCTCCATTCCGCCGTGGGATAGATCGCCCCTTGCGTCCCACTACCTATGGCGCCGCCTGATTCCAATCCGTCCTCAATGCGCGTCGGCCCGGCTCGACGCTCACGTTGCGGCAGCTGGGTACTCACAACTGGGTAGCCACTCAGCCCCCGTAACGACCCTTTTGCTTACACTAGCTCGGCACGCCCCAAGGCTATTGTAGTGGGACGAAACTTGCGGTGTTCAGACCTGGCTAGCGGCAGCGGGGGTGGAGATGCGTGCGTCATTTCTAGGGTGCCCTATTGATGTCCTGACGATGGCCGATACGGTCGAACTCGCACACAAGGCGATGCATACCCACCAGCGCTTGCAACACGTTGCGCTCAACGTCAACAAGTTCGTCAGCATGCGCTCTGATCCGGTGCTCGCTGCCGATGTCGCTAGCAGCGATGTGATCAGCATCGATGGCATGGGCATCGTGTGGGGCGCGCGGGCACTCGGCCTGCCGGTCAAGTCGCGCGTGACCGGCATCGATCTACTCACCGAGCTTCTTACACTCTGTGCAAGAGAGGGCTTCAAACCGTATTTTCTCGGGGCGGCTCCCGGCGTGTTGCAACAGGCCGCGCAGCGGGTCCTCGACAAGCATCCCTTGATCGCGTTCGCAGGCCTCCGGGACGGTTACTTCACGGGCGAGCAGGAGGCCGACGTGGTCTGTGAAATTCGGTCCAGCCGTGCCGACTGCCTTTTCATCGGCATGCCGACGCCGCGCAAGGAGCGCTTCCTTGCGGCCCATCGCGATGCGCTCGGCGTCCCCTTCGTCATGGGGGTCGGTGGGTCGTTCGATATTCTTGCTGGCGCAGTACGGCGGGCGCCGATTCGCATGCAGCGCCTTGGGCTCGAATGGCTGTACCGCGTCTATCAGGAGCCGGAGCGCATGTGGTGGCGATATGCCAAGACCAATACGTTGTTCGCCGGTATCCTGGCCCAAGCCATTGTACGCCAGAGCCTTGGCATGGCACCGCGAGCGAGCAGCGCGCTGCCGCCTGGAATGGGCCAGGCAGGCGGATGAGGCGTGCAGAAGCACTTTCAAATTCTGTCAGGTATCTGTGCGGAAGCGATCAAGCTGTTTCCGGTGATCAACCGTCTCGAGGCCGAAAGGGGCATCGCTATCACCGTCTGCGCCATGGCGCAGCTGGTTCGCTTTGATTGATAGCTTAATCGCAGCGTCCCCAGAAAGAGCACAGTCGTCCAGATAAGGCATCTAGCATGTGTGGGATATTTGGATGGGTTCTTGGGACCGCGGCGCATCAGGATCGCAAGACTCTTGTCAGCCTTACCGATTTGATGGCTCATAGGGGGCCGGACGGCTCGGGCTATTGGCTTCACAAGACGTCGGATGAGCGATTTCAAATCGGTCTCGGCCACCGCCGGCTCTCGATCATTGACATCGGTGGCGGCGCGCAACCGATGTCGAGCGAGGATGGCCGCTTCACCTTAATTTTCAACGGCGAGATCTATAATTACCTTGAACTGCGACAGGAGCTCGTTGCTCTTGGCCATCATTTTCGCTCGAACTCGGATACCGAGGTGCTTATCGAAGCATATCGCGCCTGGCAATTTGACGCAGTACGTAGATTTCGCGGCATGTTCGGCTTTGCGCTGTGGGATGAAACAGAGCAGCGGCTAATACTTGCCCGCGATGCCTTCGGGAAAAAGCCACTGTTTCTCGCCGAGCTGCAGGGTGTTCTTCTCTTCGGCTCGGAGATTGAGCCACTCGTCCAATTCTCGGGCTTTAACCGAGCGTTCGATTCCGATGCACTCGGTCACTATCTTCTTAATCGCTATGTTCCGGGGCCCTCCACGTTTTTCCGAGCGGTGAAGAAGCTGCAGCCTGGTCACTATGCCGTATGGCAGAGCGGAACGCTGAAAACGACACGCTATTTCACGCCCCCGTTTGCGACGACTGCGCCGGACATCAAATCATTCGATGATGCAATTCGTCTGTTCGAAGAAACATTCGATGAGGCCGTTCGAATCCGCATGCGCAGCGACGCGCCGTTCGGCGCCTATCTGTCAGGTGGCATTGACTCGTCGGCGGTCGTGGCAACCATGGTCAAGCATAGCGCGGAGCCCGTGCGAACTTTCTCAGTGGGCTTTCGGGAAGTGGAATATTCGGAGATCGATCACGCGCGTGTCATTGCGGGCCGGTTTGGTACAATTCACAATGAACTATTCGTCGAACCCGGCTCCTTCATGGAACATTGGTCAACCGCCGTCTTGCGCCGTGGTGCTCCGGTCAGCGAGACATCTGACATCCCGATCTTCATGCTTTCGGAGATGGCCTCTAGCAGCGTCAAGATGGTACTCACGGGAGAAGGCGCCGATGAGTTGATGGGCGGATATCCGAAGCATCGGGCTGAGCAATGGATCGGTCTGTACCAATGGCTGATGCCACACCTGTTGCACGAGCGGGTAGTCCATCCGCTGGTGCGTTCATTGCCCTATGGGATGAGGCGCGTAAAGATTCTTGCATTGGCTGCGGGCGAGCGCGATCTCGTGAACCGCATGCGAATATGGTTTGGCGGCACGTCGGTTGCTGAAGCTGAGGCGATGCTCGGCCGCCCCCTCTCGGCAACGCCGCCGGATGTCTATCCATACTCGTCTGGGCTCAAATCTAGCCTGCGGCGTACATTATTCTTCGATCAGACATCCTGGCTTCCAGACGATCTGTTGGAACGAGGCGATCGAATGATGATGGCGGGGTCGATCGAAGGGCGGATGCCATTTATGGATACGACGCTGGCCGGCGTCGTAGCGCGCTTTCCGGATGAATTTCTGACGGGAGGCAAGGGCGGCAAGACAGTGCTGCGCGCGGCAATGGAAAAGATCCTTCCACCGGAGATCGTGCGGCGGAAAAAGGTCGGATTCCGTGTGCCGATCGGAGAATGGTTTAGAGGTCCTTACCGTGATTTCGTACAGGACATGCTCGCGAGCGAGAGTTCCAGTTTAGCGCGACTGATAAGCGGCCCTAGGCTCCGTAGGCTCGTGAGTGAGCACCTTAGCGGTCGACAGAACCACGAGAAGAATCTTTGGTCATTGATAAATCTCGAGATCTTCTTGCGTACATTCAAGATAGCAACATGAAAATGACGGGCTCGCTTTCTGGCTCCGTCTGCTGAGCCCGGGCGATCGAACTATTTCGTCTGTAGATCGCAGCCGCGCGCCGGCCGCTTGGCGCGCTGTTCACACAACCACGCCTCCAACTCGACGATCAAGGGTCGGCCACGCCTGGCGCACGCGCAAACGCTCCTGCGGCGCAAGGCCGTTGATCTCGAGTTCGACGCTAAACTGGAAGATTCGCTCACCCGCACGTCCTGTACGAAATCACGGTAAGGGCCTCTAAACCATTCTGCGATCAGCACACGAAATCCGATCCTTTTCCGCCGCACGACTTCGGCGGAAGGATCTTGTCCATTGCCGCGACGCGGATTGCCTATGAAGCCTGTTGAACATCTGTCTCTGAACGAGATCGTCCATCATTGGCATGTCGTGATTGAGTTCCGATACCGCGTCTCCTAGCCCGAACAGCCGCCGTTCGCCGGAACTGGGTCACCTCAGCGTTGATCAACTTCTCAAACGAAAGCAGCGGGGATTCGAATTTCCTGGATGCGTAGGCCGTATGATTCGAAAGAATGACCAGCACGTCCGCCCAGCCATCGACTTCTTCGATGGGGAAGAGTTCGAGATCCCAATCTTTCACGAAGGGATCGTGGCAGCGGATTGTGTAGTGTTTCGAGAGAATCCTTGCGACCTCCAAAGCCGGAGTTTCGCGAGCATCGTCGACGTCCGGCTTATAACTCACTCCCAAAATTCCGATTTTTCCGGTGGACGGGGCGATCTTGTTTCGAATTCGCGCGGCCGTGCGCTGCGGCATCCCGTCGTTCAGTTCGCGCGCCGTTCTAATGAGAGTCAAATCGTCGCCGATGTCTTCGGTCAAAAACCACGGATCGATGGCGATGCAGTGGCCTCCGACTCCGATTCCCGGTTGCAGAATGTTGACGCGCGGATGTTTGTTCGCAAGCTGAATCGCAGCTGAGATGTCGAACTTGAATTTATCGGCAATCAGCGAGAATTCGTTCGCGAGAGCGATGTTGACGTCACGGAATGTGTTTTCCATGAGCTTGACGCACTCCGCGGTCACGAGGGTTGTCTGGTGAATCGTACCCTTCGTGAATGTCGAGTAGAGACGCGCCGCCCGCCGTGCCGCTTCCGGCGACGTGGCACCTATGATGCGGTCATTGTGCACGATCTCATGTAGCGTGTTACCGGGAATCGCTCGCTCCGGGCAATGCGCGACTTCGACTCTCAAATGCTTCGATTGAAGGAGTGGAAGTACGTAGTCTTCACAGGTCTTCGGCTTGATTGTCGATTCGATGATAAGGAGATTTCCGTTTTTCAAAACGGGAAGCAGGCTGTTCACGGCCGAAAGAACGAAGGACAAGTCGCATTTCTTGTTTTTGTGCGGAGTCGGTACGGCCACAACAAAAACGTCCGCTGCCGCAGGCTTTGTCTGAGCTTTGAAGTGTCCAGTTTTCAAGGCCGTCGTCAGCAATTCCGGAATGCCGCGTTCTTCAAACGGGCAGTGACCACCGTTGATCTCGTTTACCTTTTTCGCGTTGAGATCGAATCCGGCCACCGTTATGCCAGCGTTCGCAAGCAGCAAGGAAGTCGGAAGTCCCATGTAGCCAAGACCAGCAACGCAAACGGTATCCTGCGTCTGAGGCACTGGATGCACATGTTGGCCCATGACGATGTCGAGAATTCGTTTAGCCGTGTGGCCATCTCCAAATGGATTCGTCCAAGGGGTCATCGGGCGATTGAGAGCCGCAACCATCGCGTCTGCGTTTCGGTGTACCAAGACATTCGCGCCGACGTCGACGGTTTCGGGCCGTTCCGTGGAATCGCGAATCGTCACGCAAGGTACGCCGAGGATACAAGCTTCTTCCTGGACGCCGCCGGAATCGGTAATGACGGCCGTGCAATTCGAAAGCAACTTCAGAAAATCCGAATATCCGACAGGGTCGGTCCAGGTCAGATTCCCTGGCAAATCAATCTTGCTTTCCTTGAGAACTTTCTGTGTGCGATAGTGGATCGGCCAGCACACTTGGCCGGGGATTTTCGCAATCAGTTGGATGATTTCGTTCAGCGCGTCCGGATCATCGACGTTCGCCGCTCGGTGGGATGTAAGGAGGTAATATCCCTTCGTTTGTAATTTCAGTTCGGAAAGAATCTGACTCCGTTTGTCCGCGTGAACCTGGTGAGAAAGTAGCGCGTCGACGATCGTGTTGCCGACCTTGAAGATTTTTGAATCTGGAAGACCTTCCTTTTTCAGGTAACCGACCTGCAAGTCGGTGACGGCAAAAAGATAGTCCGAAATATGATCGGCGATAATTCGGTTGCTTTCTTCCGGCATCGTTTGGTCAAACGAGCGCAATCCAGCCTCGATGTGCCCGACCTTGATATGAAGTTTATTTGCCGCGAGTGCGCCGGCCACCACAGTGTTCGTATCTCCTTGAACGAGCAATACGTCGGGCTTCTCCGACATCAGGATCGGCTCAAGCGTGATCAATATGCGGCCCGTTTGGTTCGCGTGACCGCCGGAGCCGACATTCAAATTGTATTTCGGCGCGGGAAGGTCGAGTTCCGAGAAAAAGATCCCGTCGAGCTTCTCGGAGTAATGCTGCTTCGAGTGGATGATGAGGTAATCGAGTTTTCGCTTCTGGCATTCGCGGATAACCGGCGCCATTTTGATGATTTCCGGGCGAGTTCCAACCAGAATGGCGATTTTCATCGGTCCTCCATGAGAGGCTTTTCAACCAAATGTCACTACGCTTGGCCCGTGGTGGTTCAGGGCTTTGCGTATCGCGCAGCTGCGCCCGTTCAAGGCGTTTGCGGGCTGAGTAATTGCCGGTACAAAATGCCGGAGAGTTTGCGCATCCTTGAAGAAGCCGGGCAAGCATAGTCCCTCGGACCGGTCCGTGGCTCGGACCCATTCGGATTACCCATTGTCGATCGACGAGAGGCCGACCAGCCCGTCGGCGATTGATAGAGACGCCCCTCCGTGATTACGCAAAGAAGGAAGCAATGAAATCGGCGCCAAGTATCCGACGCTCGGCATGCTCAATCTCAAGGTGAGATCGCGCCAGTCAGGGGATAAACGATGATCGTACCGGAAAGGCAGAAGCAGTCGGCGGCTACGGTACATCAAGCCAAGCGTGAAGCAAAAAGGAACGCCACCCGTTGCTTGCGATTTTGCTTGGTAACAGTCAGTTCGAGTCCGGAGATCACAAGACATATAGCAGCAGACCGATAAGAACCTTCGAGTAAGCTCGTCTATCTGCGGATCTGCGTTTGACCGTGTAAGAGCTCGTATGGAGGGCTCTCCACCAAAAGCCGAGTAAAAAAATTCCTGTAACTATCGAGCATGGGGCCGGCTGCAAAATTCGCGTTAACAAATTTGCATGCAGCACGTCCAATGGTTTCTCGCTTGAGCGGGTCACTCAGCGCCTGAAGATGGTTTACCAAAGACATCGTATCTCCGGGCGGGAATAGAAAGCCGGTCTCTCCAGGAAGTACCATTTCGGCAGCATTGCCGACGTTGCTGAGAATGACTGGCAAACCCATCGCCATCATTTCCAACGCGACAAGAGACGCCGCTTCAGAGATGCTACACAGAACGCCAACGTCAAAAGCGCTCGTGTAAGGTCGCACGTCCTGCTGAAAGCCGGCAAAAACAACGTGCTCCAACACACCATTTTCGCTGGCATACTGCTCGATACTCGCTTGCGTAGGGCCACTTCCTACAAGCAGGGCTTTGGCTGGATGCCCCCGACTTCGAAGTATTCGTATGGCGTCAATCAACTGACGATGATTTTTTTGCGGATAGAAGCGAGCGCACAAGCCGATTACGTAATCGCTTGGTGCCAACCCCAGCATTGAGCGGGTCTGATCTTTCCATTCAACGATTGAATGGGGTGAGAATCGACGCAGGTCCACCCCATTTCGAATGACGAGGGAAGTCGGAGGTGAATACCCTCGAGCTTCCCAGAATTTGCGCTGAATCTGGGCAACGTAGATCATTGCGTCCACCCGGGCGACAACATAGCGGTAAATGGGCTGGAATGCCTGGTCCCTCGCGGTTAGAATATCTGGGTTATGCAGGATCGACACGAGCTTGGCATTTGAGCCTGCCAATCGCCGTGAAATCGTCGCGAACAGCAATGGCCGCTCGTCTACGGCGACAATTACGTCAGGGGCGTGGGTGCGGATCATTCGCGACACGCCCAATGCTGTGCCAATATCGTATATCCGATTGCCATTAAGCATCTCAACAGTGCTTTGGCTGAGCTTCTTGATAGAGCTTTGGCTGAGATGTGCCGGCTTGATAGATGTTTGGCTCGGATCCGTCGCCGTATAGCTGCTTGTGAGGCCCACTATCGAGCAGATGTCACCGCGGGCCGCCAGAGCATTTGCAAGCTGATAGGTATGATGCTCAGCACCTCCCGTTCCAAGACAGTTAAGCACAAACATCACTCGCATAAAGTCACTCTCCGTCTTGACTCCTGGAAGATCAGAAAGAAGGTCCGGGTTCGAGGATGGCGTTGCGCTCCCGGTGGAGGGGCGTATGACACGCATTCCGCCACGACGCGGCAGTTCTGGCTTCAGGCCACCCGATCCGAACGGATCGCTTCCGTATAGTTTTGCTTTCGGGCATGCCGCTCGTGGATTTGCTTAAGCCGCATCATAGCCTGCGCTTGCTCCAGCTGCGGAGTTTCTCAAGGATTGCTGACAGCGAATATTGGGTAACCCGAAAGGTCGAGCCGAGACCGCCTCAATGGATTTATGGTTCCTGTTAATCAACGGGAGCTCTGTTCGCCGAGCGACGGCTCGGCTTTGCCCGCGTCCTCATTCTGGCGGTCGTCTTTGCTTCGTCTATCGCATCGTCGGCGACCACGTCTGGATGACGCGGCACCCGGATTACCCAATCGTTTCATAAATCCCTTCAAGGACAATTTCATCGGGCGACTTGACGATTTCCTCTTCGGAATGGCCGCAATGCGTGCGGTCCGCAACGATGTCACGATCAGGCCGGCCTACGGTTGGCTGGCTCTCGCCGCGCTATTGCTTGTCGGCTATTCCTGGTCATATCTCGAAGCCGTCCCGCGTGGCTGACCGCAGTCGGTGCTTGCATCAGCAAACCATACGCGATCTGCTGTGTAACGTTGATCCTGGCGATGCGGTGCTCGAAAATTTGGGAAAGCTGGGTCTCCCAGCCCTTTGTCTTTGCCGGCACCGTCGGCTATTCGGCCTATGTCATCCACGCGCTTCTCCTTGACAACATGGACTGGCCAAAGGGGATCGATCTCGAAACACTGCTGGCATTTGGCCGCTTTGCATTTGGCACCTTTGTCAGCCATTTCTTTCGCGACGATCGAAGCAATCGGCATTCGGCATCGCCCGGCTTGGGCGCAGTGGACGAAACTCTTCCGCGGAGGCTCCTCAGTCCTCAATCCAGTGATCTGGCACAAATGCAATCCGATCGTTCCCCGTCGCACCATCGACGGGAGTTGGACCGGTCTTACGCAGACGCGGCGTCGCCAGCGCAAAGACGGAAAGTGGGAATACCGTCAAGACGAGCCACCCCAACCAGTTGGGCTCTCCGAAGCCTCATGGATGCTTGGACGATGACCCCCGGGGGTCGCAGATGAAAAACACGAAGCCGACGTGGGTAATCCCAAAGGGTCCGCACATGGCGTGAGTTTTGAATTATGCGAAAGAGCGTCGAGTCACCGGAACTTGAGATATGCCGTGCACAAGATTGTCAAGTTCGCGACCGCAGGCGTAGTCCTGGGCGTACTACTCGCCTGTGCGGCCGAGGCTGTTTTCCTTTTTGTCAGCATTTTCATGATGGGGCCCATCCCCATGCACGATGAATTTGCAACCCGCGACTTTTCACG
Source organism: Bradyrhizobium sp. WSM2254 (assembly GCF_000472645.1). Lineage (NCBI taxonomy): Bacteria > Pseudomonadati > Pseudomonadota > Alphaproteobacteria > Hyphomicrobiales > Nitrobacteraceae > Bradyrhizobium > Bradyrhizobium sp. WSM2254. Next base: position 59,048 of record NZ_AXAB01000055.1, read on the forward strand.
ATGGAGCGGCTTGGCAAAACAAGTGTGCTGCAATGGCTCCGCAACAGTCGTTGACGCGCCCAGCTGGCATTCCAAGAGCGCCGCAAGGTTCAAGATAAGCTTCGATGATCCCGTTGTGAAAGGGAATCATCGCTCTGAATTCCGATTGAAAGCGACGGAGTTTCACCGACTTTATGAATATGGATTGAAGATCTTCGTCCCACCGGATTGGCAGTCCGATAATAATCAGGTCATCGTGACGCAGATGCACAATGTGCNNGACAGNTGGAAAGGTGAGGGGGGACTCCAGCCCCCGCTCGAATTGAGCTTAGTCAATGATAGCTGGGTTCTCCGGACAGCCTGGGGGCGAAGTCCAACGTGGCTCGACTCAAAAGGGGACGTTCGTCGTGACGTTCCATGGTCGCAGCCGTTTGAACGTGGAAAGTGGACCACCTGGACGTTTCGTACCAGGTGGTCGCTTGATGGGGATGGGATTATCGAAGTCGAAAAAGACGGGAATGCAGTGTTTCAGAGACGTGGCGCGAACTGTTACGACAACTTACTTGCTCCCTACCTTAAATTTGGAGCCTATGCTCCCGGTTGGACAAACCTAAGTGCACCTCCTGAAATCAAAGCCAGGGAGATCTTTGTTACAGATGTTTTTGCGCGGGAGGCTTTAAGAGGTCCGAATGAACATCTTGTTGAGCGATAGGCTGTAATTGCTCGGAGTTTCGAAATCAGGTAGATCACGATTGCCAGGACTGAAATTCACTTCGACGGGGTGCGAATGGTCCTCCCTGTCGAGGAGCGGCGTGCAAGTTGGCACGCAAGCCAGGGCACCATTTTGGTGGAACATGGCGTTGTATCGGGGGAACAACTTGAATGGCCTGCCGTTGGCCGTTTGATATGCGAACATCGAAATGGATGCATCGGGCTCGCAGCCGTTTGTATCGCGCATCGACAGTCCGCTGCCGGTGCCGCCGCTGACATAATCGCGGGAGTCCCAAATCAGCGGGCGCCACCACTTCTCTCCCAAGAGGTCCTTCAGCGTCGCGCTGTCGAGCTAATGGCGTCGGTCAAAAAAAGCCGCTTGAGCCGCGTGTCCTCCGCCAGCGTCCTCAGCCGCCTCGCTTCGGAGGCGTCCATCCCGCCGAGAAGGATCTATGCTCGGATCGGTGACGCCGGGCTTGCACGTCAGACCAATTTGGTCGGACTGGATCAACGGTGATAGGCATCCAGATTGCGCAACCGCGCCAGGTTGATCATCATGGCAATGATCGGAAATACGTACATGTTTTCAATAGTTGGAAGGATGTCACACTCAGTCGCCATGCTAACTCCACAACCAAAGATGCACGCGAAAAGAGCCCAATACAGGTCGCTATTCAGCCTTCTCCCAACTCGCCAGGCAGTAGCTGTTCCAACCATAAGGAACATGAGAAGCACACCGGTTAAGATCACCCCGCAATCAAGATAGAAGTTGATGATTGCATTATGCGCATGGGTGAAGGGCATCAGGGTTCCTGATTCCCAAAGTGAGCTCGTCCCCGCTCCATAGCGACCAGCGCCAAACAGGAACAAACCGGTATCGGTCGTCCATTCATTTAGCAGCGGGACCCAAACGGAATCGACACGGCCCGTGAACAAGGCATCGGCCGAGACGTCGGAACCGCCATCGAGCCCGACCGAAAGAAGAGCTTGAACGGTTGGTCCGATCCACAGGAGCGATGTGAGGCCAGCCGCCGCAGCACCGACGACCAAAATGATAAACCTGCGCCGCAGGATCAAGAATAGGGAACACGAAGCTAACACTGTGACAAGCGCGCTACGTGACTGGAGAAGGAGAATTGCCACGAGCGCGAGACCGAGCGGTACGATCCAAAAAGCGCCGCGCGTAAGAGCTCTATAGAGCAACAGCGGTATAGTACAAATGTATATAGTTCCAATTGTATTGTAATGGACTCCAAAATACGTGAGGCAGAACTTGGCCATTTCGTCCCGGTTAGGTGGAACAAGGTCATCCATTCCGCTGCGCTCACCTGACAGCAGAACGGACGGATTCATCAGGACGAGAGCGACGAAAGCAATTGATAGCAAAAGTATCGAAAGGCAGATGACGGTCGTTATCCTCTCGAGCTCCTGAAAGGAGCGCATGCGCTTGAGGATAAAGAGGAAGGGTAGAAGATAAAAGCCCGGCATAATGCACGATAGTAGAAAGTCAAAGTAGGATTCTGGAAATGAATCAGGGAAGCGGCTGTGCAAAAGTGGCGCGTTTGGAATCGATCTAAGGAGGGCGATGGCAAAGGTGGCGAAGTACAGGAGAAGAAGTCTGATGGATGTTCGTTCGAGTTCGTCGGTCGCGTGCAGGGGCGCAGTGGTGAACACCACATAAGCCAAGACGACTGCTGATAACAAGTTGAAGGGCTTAAGCCCTTGGATGCCGAACAAATTGTCCGTCATTCGCTGGAAGGGCAACATGAAGACGAACAATAGAAAGAAAAAGGTGCCAGCTCGCGCGACCGAATGCGACATCGTGAGATGATAAGGCGCTCGGCCGCTATGGCTCAAAGATGCACTCATCGACCTATCGAATTTGGTTGATCTACTCTAACCGTCGCTTAATCGTCTCGCCATCTAGTCAGGTCGCCGTGAGGAAATTGGGTGTTTTGACTTGGCGACAAGAGGGGTCAAAGCCGCAATCAACTCGCGAGCTTTTGCCGACGGCGAGTGATTGGCCTTAACATAGGTCTGACATCGTCGAGTGAGTGCGTTGTATTCATTCGCGTCCATGTCCCAGAGTGCCTTCACGGATTTGGTAAGTGCCAACTCGTCCTCGGCCGACGCGCCAAGGCTATAACGCACGACGATCGAGTCCGGATCGACTTGCCGGCGCGTCATGACAGGCGTGCCCACGGCAAAAGCCTCGAGGAACACGTTCGAAAAGCCCTCGAAATCCGATGTGCAGAGAAGCATCGTCGCTTCTGACAGAAATCGTTGAACGTCTGCCCGCCGGATATAGCCAACCATTTCCACGTTTGGCAGCTGGCGCAGGCGATTCACGGCGTCCAGCGTCGCTTGATCAACAACTCGGTCCGGCATCCCTGCCACGCGGAATTTGACGGTCGGGAGTTCCTGGGCGATCCGAAAAAGCAATGGCAGGTTCTTTCCATAGCGGAAGACGCCAAGCCAGGCGACATATCTGCGTTCTGCGCGGGGCAAAGGAGGGGCCGCGTCCTCTGCTACGACGACGGCATTATGAAGGACGTGAACAGGCTTGCCTGGAAAAAGCGCTGCCAATTTTTCGCGCTGATACTCATTTTGACAGAGAAATGCAGTTGTTCGATTCCGAGCCCACGAATATGCCAACCATTCATAAGATCGAAGGCCGATTTTGCATCGTTCATCGACGTCTTTGTCGTTGACGACGCGGTGAACGAACGGAATTCCGAGTTGGCCGGCGACGAAAGCCATGATGGCGGTATGAACCCCACATACGCCTTGGATCATAATATCTGGACGATAGGCGCGGGCGGCTGCCAATGTTTTTGGGATATATGAGTAGAAGTACTTCGCAACCCGCACCCCATGTGCGGGATCATAGGTTTCGATAAGCTTGATTTGCTGGCCCGAACCGACATGGGCCAAGGCACCCTTCCAGGTAAGGAGAGCGGTGTCGTGACCGGCGTTTTCAAGCGCGCGAAGCCATATTGAAAGTTGGACGGCCCAGCCGCCGATCGGATGGTCATCATCCTTCAGTAGATAGGGAATGGAAAAATCTATCGAGAGAATTCGCACCTGACACCCCGAGCTTAATGGAACCGCAATATCAATACCGGTTCGGCGACTTTCGAGTGGATACCCCGCATGCCTGATGATGTGCATTTGACCGCATCAGGGATAGCATCGCCAGTTCTCCGCCACGCGCTCGGTCAAAAGTCTCTGCAATTGCCAAGTCTGCGCCCATCCCTGAACAGGGCTCCTCATGAGGACGCTCACGCATGGCGTCTAAGCTCGCGCCTTGGCACCATAGTATTTTGAACCGGCCCGCGGCTCGACCCTTTCGGATTACCCATTCTCGATCACGGGAGAAGCGGAGGACCGGCAGATCGCGGAATGGGGTAAGCGTCAAGCCGGGAAGTCAACCGGCACGGAGAGCTTTGGATGGCCGAGCGAAGCGGTTCAGCCGGTCTCGACCCAGCGGAGCTGAATTGTCGCTTCGAGGATCTTGCCTGTCAGCCCATGCCGCCGATATTGGCGCAGAGGAGCTGTGCGTTGTCCTCTGGCGAGGCGTGCATGATGTCGCCGGCGCCCGTCGGGGCGAGGGTCTCCCTCCGGTGTGGGCCGTCTTGTTGGGTTAGGTCGATTGCGCTGTAACAGTCCTTATGGACGGCCATAAGCGCAGTACTCAGATCGAACGGTTAGAGGTTGTCGAGACGGGCCGACGGCGGCGCTGGTCTGATGACGAGAAGCTTCGGATCGTGTTGGAGAGTTTGGAGGCACCGCGAGCGATATCATCGACGGCGAGGCGTCACGGGATATCGCGCTCATTGTTGATGACGTGGCGGCGTTCGTTCCGCCCTGA
>NZ_AXAB01000009.1:0-288123 GCF_000472645.1 Bradyrhizobium sp. WSM2254
TGGCCGACCGGGACTCTCCTCATCCCGCAAATGGCCGATCAGCTTCTCGAACCGGTACCACTTGACCAGGCCAGCCAGCCGATCCAGCGCCGCATTGGCGCCGGCCCCCTTCGGCATCAGCGCTTCCACAAAGCTCGGCTGTCCCGTCTGCTTAACCGCCATCGCTACCCTCCAAGGCTTTGCCCTAGGGAATCACAATTGACGAATTACGCAACAGGCCCACAAGGGGAGAGGGAAGAGAGAGCTACGCCACCGCCACCGTCAGATTCACGCCGTCGACCTGCACCACCTTCACGCGCGTCCCGGCCGGCGTATCGGGACCTGCGACGCGCCAGACCGTGTCGCCGATGCGCATGGTGCCGTTGCCGTCGATGATCGGCTTCTCCAGCGTGAACTCGCGGCCGAGCAACGCCTCGGTGCGTTTGTTGAGGAAGGGGCTTCCGCTCGCATCCGGACTCGGCCGCGAGAGACGGCGCCACACCGGCACCGCGGCAGCGGCGAAGATCGCGAACATCACCAGCTGCACCTGCCAGGACACGGCAACGGCGAACGAGATCAGCCCGACCAGCAGCGCTGCCAGCCCGAGCCAGAACAGGAATACGCCCGGCGCCAGCACCTCCAGCCCCATCAGGATGAAGCCGAAGATCAGCCAGTTCCAGGTGCCGAGCGATACGAACATGTCGGTCATGACACGACCTCTTTGAAGTGGCGCATGCCCCTATCGGAAAACCGGTGTCCACTTTTCCGGGGCATGCGCATGGTCCGGTTACGGCACCGCTGGCGGCGTCGGGCCGGACGACGGCACCGAGCCGCCGCGACGGGCCGCGGCAGCGGCGGATGCCGCACTCTCGCCGAACGTCGCCTTGGCGATCTCGCCGATGCCGGCAAGCGAGCCCAGCATGCTCATCGCCTCGACCGGAAGCATGATGACCTTCTGGTTCGGCGAGTCCGCCAGTTGCCCGAACGCCTTGATATACTTGTCGGCGATAAAATAGTTCAGCGCCGCGACGTCGCCCTTGGCGATGGCTTCGCTGACCATCTGCGTCGCCTTGGCCTCGGCCTCAGCGGACCGCTCGCGGGCCTCGGCGTCGCGGAACGCGGCTTCCTTGCGGCCTTCTGCTTGGAGGATCTGGCCCTGCTTGGCGCCCTCGGCGCGCAGGATCTCCGACTGCCGCTGGCCTTCGGCGGCGAGAATGTCGGCGCGCTTGACGCGCTCGGCCTTCATCTGCCGGCCCATCGCCTCGACAAGATCGGCGGGCGGCACGATGTCCTTGATCTCGATGCGGTTGACCTTCAGGCCCCAGGGCGAGACCGCGGCATCGACCACGCGCAGGAGGCGCTCGTTGATCTCGTCGCGATGCGACAGCACCTGGTCCAGATCCATCGCACCCATCACCGAGCGGATGTTGGTCATGGTCAGGACGGTGATGGCCTGGGTCAGGTTGGAGACCTCGTAGCTCGCCTTGGCTGCGTCGAACACCTGGTAGAAGGCGACGCCGTCCACCGTCACGGTGGCGTTGTCCTTGGTGATCACCTCCTGCTCGGGAATGTCGATCACCTGCTCCATCATGTTGATCTTGCGCCCGACGCGATCGAAATAGGGCACGATCAGGTTGAGCCCGGGGCTCAGCGTCTGGGTGTATTTTCCGAACCGCTCGATGGTCCAGTCATAGCCCTGCGGCACCGTCTTCACGCCGGCAATCAGCGTGACGATGACGAGCAAAACCAGAACAATCGCGAAAATGTCGAAACCGCTCATATATCCTCCAAGGCAGGAAAAAGCCCTTTCCCGCGCTGTCATTGGTCGGGATCGCAACCCTACCGGTTCAGCGGTCGCGATTCACGTCGGCATTCGGACGATTCTGCACAAGACACACCAGGAGGGGAACGGTCACGATATGTATTTCCGAAAGGCTCTTGAAAGCGTCCGGGCGCAGACCTAGCGGCGAAAGTTAACGAATCCGGGCATGTATCCGTCGCGGACGACCTTACTCGATGACATCGTTCGCTGTTGCAAGCAGGCTTGGAGGAATGGTGACGCCAAGCGCCTTGGCGGTCTTGAGGTTGACCGCGAGCTCGAACTTGGTGGGGTTCTGCACCGGCAGGTCGGCAGGCCGCGCACCCTTCAGGATGCGATCGATGTAGTTGGCGGCGCGGCGGAGCTGCTCGGTGCTGTCGGTGCTGTAGGACATCAGCCCGCCCTCGTCGACGAAGGTGCGGCTCCAGAACACCGCAGGCACGCGCGCCTCAGCGATCGCCATGAGCAGATGCGCGCGGTTGGCCATGGTGAAGAAGTCCGGCAGGATCAGCAGGCCGCCGTCCTTGCGCGAGGCCAGCGCCGCGATCGAGGCTGCGTCATGGACCGGTGCGGGCTCGACCGTCACACGAAGCGTCCGTGCGGCGTCCTCGATCGTGCTTAGCATGAGGGGCGCGAACGGCGCGGTGGCGGGATTGTAGACGACGAAGACGCGCGACACTTTCGGCGCCACTTGCGTCAGCATCTCCAGCCATTTGCCGGCCAGCGGGCCGTCGTAATCGGTGAAGCCGGTGATGTTGCCGCCGGGATGGGCGAGATTCTGGACAAAGCCCTGGCTGACGGGATCGGTCACCACGGCGAACACGATCGGGATCGTCGTGGTGCGCCGGCGCAGCTCTTCGACCGAGGGCGTGCCGACCGCGAGCAGGATGTCGGGCTTGAGCGCGATCAGCTCCTCGGCGAGCCCGGCGATCCGCGCCCGGTCGCCGGCGCCGCTGCGCCAGTCGATCCTGAGATTGTCGTGCTCTTTCCAGCCATGGCCGCCGAGCGCCTCGACCAGGATGGCGCTGCGTGTCTGCCCGATCGTATCGTCGGCGGCCGTGACCGAGAGCACGCCGAGCCGCTGCGTCGGCTGCTGCGCCAGTGCCGGGGACGGCAGCGCCGCGATCATCCCAACAAGCCCCAACACCTCGCGGCGGTTCATGGGGGGCCCATCAAATCCAGGCTCATCATATCCACCCCTGGAGCTCGCGCAGCACCAGGGAGCGGATCACGTCCATGCCGGGTTCGCTGTCGTTGAGGCAGGGGATTGCGGAAAACTGCTCGCCGCCATTGTGCCTGAAGATCTCGGCATTCTCCTGCGCGATCTCCTCCAGCGTCTCCAGGCAGTCGGCGGCAAAGCCCGGCGTCACCACCGCGATGCGGCGCACGCCCTCTTTGGCGAGCCGCTCCATCGTCTTGTCGGTGTAGGGCTGGAGCCACTCGTCATTGCCGAAGCGCGACTGGAACGTCAGCAGCAGCTTCGTCGCGTCCATGCCGAGCCGGCGGCGCAGCGCCTCGGTCGTGGCGATGCAATGCTCCTGATATGGATCGCCCTTGTCGACATAGGATTTCGGCATGCCGTGGAAGGAGGCGACGATCAGCTCCGGCTTGAACGGCAGGGTTGCCAGATGCGTCTCGATCGAGGCGGCGAGCGCCTCGATATAGGCCTCGTCCTCGTAGTACGGCGGCGTCACCCGCAGCGTCGGCTGCGCACGCAGGCGGGCGAGCACGCGGAACACCTCGTCGCAGACGGTTGCCGAGGTCGAGGCGGAATATTGCGGATAAAGGGGGACGGCGAGGATGCGGTCGCATCCCTCCGCGATCAGCGCGTCGATGCCCGACCTGATCGAAGGATTGCCGTAGCGCATCGCCCAGTCCACGACGACGTGATCGCGATCCGACAGCGCGGCCGCGAGCTTGTCGGCTTGCGACCGCGTGATCGTCTTCAGCGGCGACTCGTTCTTCTCGTTGTTCCAGATCTTCTGGTAGTCGAGCGCCTTGGTGCGCGGACGGCTGCGCAGGATGATCCCGTTCAGCACGAACTGCCAGATCAGGCCCTGGTCCTCGATGACCCGGGCGTCCGAGAGGAATTCCTTGAGATAGACCCGCACGCCCGGCGCATCGGCCGTATCGGGCGTGCCGAGATTGACCAGGAGCACGCCGACCCGTTTCTGGCCGGACTGGACGGCTGGCTGCGCGGTCTCGTTGAGGGCGACGGTCGTCATGATCAGTTGCGTCGCGCGTTGCACCGAACTTGTCAAGATGAGCCCGGTTTCGCTAGGGTCTCCCTAAGCGGGGGAGGGAAGATGACACTCGCGGAATGGTGCGTATTCGGAGCCCTGCTGCTCTATCTTGCGACGATCGTCTCGATCAAATGGATCCGGTTTCGCGGGTTCGACAATTCCCGGCCGCGCGATCCCGCCTTCTATGCAGACGCCATCGCGCAGCGCGCGCTCGGCGCCCACCAGAACGGCATCGAGACCTTTCCGTTCTTCGCCTTCGCGGTGCTGCTCGCCGAATTCAGGGACGCGCCGCAGCGGCTGATCGACGAGCTCGCGGTGCTGTTCCTGATCGTGCGGATCGCCTACGTGCTGACCTATCTCGGCAACCGCCCGACACTGCGCTCGATCCTCTGGAGCATCGGCTTTGCGATCAATCTCGGGATCTTCTTCATGCCGATGCTGAAGCGGTTTCTGCCGGTGTGAGGCTGCCGTGTCCCGGACGCGCTGCAACGCCCTTAGCGTTGCGGCGCAGAGCCGGGACCCAGCGGGCCACAGCTACAGTATGGAGAGATGGGCCCCGGCTCTGCAGCGCACCGTCGAAGGGACGCTGCGCTGCGTCCGGGGCACGAGAGCGTGCCTCAAAAACACGTCGTCCGTTCGGCGGCGACGTAGCCGAACAACAGGCCGACGCCGAACAGCAGCACGAGACCTGCGGCGCCGAATTCGATGCCGCGCATGAACAGCGCGCCGCCGCCGTCGCGCCCTGCGCTCAGGCGGCCGGCGATGTCCTTGGCGGAGACGGCGACGACGGCAATGGCCGCGACCGTGATCGCGGTGCCGAGCCCCATCAGGAAGGTCGCGGCGATGCCGGCCCAGAACAGGCCCTGGGCGAGCGCGAACACCAGCACCAGGATCGCCCCCGAACAGGGCCGGATGCCGACGGTCAGGATCGCGGCGAACCCGCGCCGCCAGCCGCCGGGGCCGGCGAGCTCGCTCGGCGCCGGGCCGTGGGAATGGCCGCAATGCTCGTCATGGACGTGGTCGTGCCCGTGATGGGCGTGGGCGTGACCATGATCATGGTGATCGTGGTCATGATGATCATGCGCATCATGATGGTGATGATGGCCGTGATCATGGTGCTGCGGCACGCCCGCGATCGCCGGCACCGGCTGGGCCACCTGAAGAGCGCGGATGAAGGCGCCGCCCTTGACCCAGACCAGCCGCAGGCCGAACAGCGCGATCAGGCCATAGCTCGCGATCTCGATCACGCCTTCGGCCTTGCACATGGTCTTGGCCGTCGCATTCAGCACCCAGGCCGAGATGCCGACGATCAGGATCGCCACCAGCGACTGCATCAGGGCCGAGGCAAACGACAACGCAATGCCGCGCCGCGCGGTCTCTCGGTTGGCGACGAGATAGGAGGCGATCACCGCCTTGCCGTGACCGGGCCCCGCGGCATGGAAGATGCCATAGGCAAACGAGATGAAGAGCAGCGTCCACACCGCCGAGCCGTCGGACTTCGCCGCGCGGATGGTCGCCGACATCTGGCGATAGAACTCCGACTGTTTTGCCAATAGCCAGCCGATGAGGCCGCTGGCCTCGGGCTCGGCCGCCTGCGCGGGTTTCGGTGCGCCGAACGGATTTTGCGCGAGGAGTTCGTGAAGCGCGGCATCGGCCACGCCCAGCACGACGATGACCGCGGCACAGGCGAGAAGCCCGCGGGCAAGCGGAGAATGCAAGCGACCGGTCACGGGCAATCCACCGTGATCTTGTTGGCGAACATCATGCCGAAATTGCTGTTCTCGCCGCTCATGAAGGTCTGCTCGTTGAGCTTCTGCGCGGTCGCGGTGCCGTCACTGGGACGGTCGAGCTTCATCTGGCAGCCGGCGGGCGCGCCGACCAGCTTGACCGGGTTGTCCTTGGCCATCTGGAAGTCGATGAAGAAGGAGCGGTCGAACACTTCGAGCACCAGCTGCTTGGGCTTGACCGGGTTCTTCAGCGGCAGCGTGAAGTGCAGGGTCAGCACCGTATCCTTGTAGTCGAGGAAGTAGTCGACCGGCTCCTGGAATCGCTCCTTCTTGCCGTCCGCTCGCGCGAAGGTGAAGTAGGCATATTCCTTCAGCGACTCGACATTGGTCTGCGCCAGCGGCCCGAGCTCCTCGCGCGTATAGGCGCCCTTGGTCTTGCTCTCGAGCCCCTGCACCGCATAGGCCGAGAACATGTCGTCGAAGGTCCAGGCGTGGCGGACGCCGGTGATGCTGCCGTCCTCGGCGTAGAGGAGCTCGCTGGTCGCGGTGATCCAGACATGCGGATGGGCGCTTGCCGCGCCCGCCGCGAGCGTGAGGCCGGCGGCGAGCAACAGACCGAGAAGGGCGCGCATGCCCATCAGGCCGCCTTCGGAGCGTCGAGCAGGCCGCGGCGGCGGAGCAGTGCGTCGGGCTCCGGCGGGCGGCCGCGGAAGGCCTCATAGGCGGCCTCCGGATCGACCGATCCGCCCGATGAGTAGATGTCGTCGTGGAGACGCTTGGCCACGGCGGGATCGAAGATGTCGCCGGCCTCCTCGAACGCGCCGAAGGCGTCGGCGTCCATCACCTCCGACCACATGTAGCTGTAATAGCCGGCGGCATAATGGTCGCCGGTGAAGATGTGACCGAACTGCGTGGGCCGGTGCCGCAGCGCGATCTCCTCGGGCATGCCGATCTTCTCCAGCTCCTTCTTCTCGAAGGCCCGCACGTCGCTGGCCGCCGCGGCCGGCTGGGTATGGAATTCGAGGTCCACCAGCGCCGAGGAGACGAACTCGACCGTGGCAAAGCCCTGGTTGAATTTTCGCGCGGCGAGGAAGCGCTGGAGCAGGTCGTCCGGCAGCGGCTCGCCGGTCTGGTAGTGGCGGGCGAATTGCTGGAGCACCTCGGGCCGTTCCTGCCAGTGCTCGTAGAGCTGCGACGGCAGCTCGACGAAGTCGGTGAACACGGCGGTGCCCGACAGCGACGGATAGGTCACGTTGGACAGCATGCCGTGCAGGCCGTGGCCGAACTCGTGAAACAGGGTACGGGCGTCGTCGGGCGACAGCAGCGAGGGCTCGCCGCCGGCCCCCTTCGCAAAATTGCAGATATTGAGGACGAGCGGCGCGACGTCGCCGTCGAGCTTCTGCTGGTCGCGCAGCGAGGTCATCCAGGCGCCGGAGCGCTTCGACGGCCGGGCGAAATAGTCGCCATAGAACAGCGCCTTGTGCTTGCCGTCCCGACCCTTCACCTCCCAGACCCGGACGTCCGGATGCCAGACCGGCACGTCCTTGCGCTCCTCGAAGGTGATGCCGAACAGGCGCGTGGCGCAGTCGAAGGCGGCGGCGATCATGTGGTCGAGCGCGAGATACGGCTTGATCGCAGCGTCGTCGAAATTGGCCCGCTGGAGGCGGAGCTTCTCGGCGTAGAAGCGCCAGTCCCACGGCGCGAGCTTGAAATTGCCGCCCTCGGCCGAGATCAGCGTCTGCATCTCGTCGCGGTCGGCGAGCGCCCGGGCGCGCGCCGGCTTCCAGACCCGCTCGAGCAGTCCCCGCACCGCTTCCGGCGTCTTGGCCATGGAGTCCTCGAGCCGGTAGGCGGCGTAGGTCGGGTAGCCGAGCAGGTTCGCGCTCTCCTCGCGCAGCTTCAGGATCTCGACGATGGTCGTATTGTTGTCGTTGGCGTTGCCGTTGTCGCCGCGCGCGGTGAAGGCCTTGTAGACCTTCTCGCGCAGGTCGCGTCGCGCCGAGCTCTTGAGGAACGACTCGACCGAGGAGCGCGACAGCGTGACGATGGCCTTGCCGGCCATGCCGCGCTCTTCCGCCGCGGCCTTGGCGCTGGCGACGAAGCTCTCCGGCAGGCCCTGGCGGTCGGCCTCCCCTAGCTCCATGAACCATTCCTGCTCGTCGCCGAGCAGGTGATGGCTGAAGCCGGTGCCGAGCTGGGCGAGCCTCTCGTTGATCTCGGCCATCCGCGTCTTGGCCTCCTCGGAGAGGCCGGCGCCGGAGCGGTGGAAGCGGGTATAGGTGCGCTCCAGCAGGCGGAGCTGTTCGGGCGAAAGACCCAGATTGGCGCGGTTCTCGTGCAGCTGGGCGATGCGACCAAACAGCACGGCATTCATCATGATCGGATTCCAGTGCCGCGCCGTCCGCAAGGAGACCTCCTTGTCGATCTCCAGGATGGCCGGGTTGGAATGCGCCGAGACGAGGTCGTAGAACACCGCCGCGACCTTGCTCAGCAGCTTGCCGGAGCGCTCCAGCGCCGTGATGGTGTTGGCGAAGTCGGGCGCGGCCGGGTCGTTGGTGATCGCCGCGATCTCGGCGGAATGGTCGGCGAAGGCCTGCTCGAAGGCCGGGAGGAAGTGCTCCGGCGTGATCTCGTCGAAGGGCGGGGTCGCGAACGGCGTCACCCAGGCCTTCAGCAGCGGGTTGGTCTCGGCGTCCGTAGTTTGGCGGAGGTCTGACATCGCAAGTCCCGGTTTTCGAGCTGGTTTGTTGCGGCCAGCTATAGCACGCGATGGGGCTTTTTTGGGCCATTTGGCCTTGCTCCCGCCCGCCTTTTCGGAGAGATTGCGGCCCTCGAAGACTAGGGATCCCTGAACCCCATGAACGCGCCTTCCTCCTCCCGCCAGATCGTCTGGCCCAGCGTCATCACCGTCATCAGCGCCGCCATCCTGATCGGCGCGGAGGTGTTCGGCGCGGCCTTTGCCGGCGGCTGGGCCCTCGCGATCCTGTTCGGTTTAGGCGATCAGGGCGCGCACATCCTCCAGGCCGTGCTGTTCGCACTCGGCGTGCTGGTGATGACCGCGTTCATCCGCGCAGCGCAGCGCGTCGAGCCCTTCACCAAGCGCCGCTGACGCTCGCTCGCGCGCGCGAGACACGCGTGCAGGCTTGAAAACTTAACGCGCGTTCATCTTCCGCGTCGCTCGCGCCACACTGCGCAAGCAGATGTTAGGCAAATCTGTCCTCAGCCTAAAAAAAATGTTGCGAAGCAGAGTCAAAACGCTTATGTGCGCTCTTGCCCAATTTCGCACGTGCCTGTGGTCGTGTGTCAGTCGGTAGGTATCCGGACAAGAGGCCGGACAGCCGCCAAGGGGTGAAGAAGCCGAGGGGCTCTTCGGAAGTGCGGAAGTCAAAAGACCGAAAGGTCGGACGACGAAGCAAACCCGGAGTGTCCAGCATCTCTCTCAAGAGATGCCATGTCGAAGGTGACTTCACTCTTTGCAACCGTGACTGGCAGCCGGAGGCGAACCGGCGCACCCCGCTCTCAACGGGGGACGCGACTTAAAGCAACGACGGATCGGGCTTTTTTGGTCTCTACCGGCAGTCCAACGCCGGCGCGGGCTACTGAAAAGGCTTGTCCTTCATTGCCAGGTGTGCGGGCGGGAAATTCCCAACCAATCCACGGCAGCACAGTCTGGTTTGAGTCTTGTGGCTTCGTCGCGCCTCCATCGCGCGATCCGGCCAGAGCACTCTTATCCGACGTCATTTTTTGAACGGATCCCCGTCGCTGGGCCGTTTGGGAGAGTGCTATGACCGAACGTATTCAGGAATTCCTGCGCAACCGCCGCAGCGAGGGCCGGGACACCGAGCCTTGCCTCGTCGTCGACCTCGAGGTCGTGCGCGACAATTACCAGACCTTTGCCAAGGCGCTGCCCGACAGCCGCGTGTTCTATGCCGTCAAGGCGAACCCGGCGCCGGAAGTGCTGGCCCTGCTCGCCTCCATGGGCTCCTGCTTCGACACCGCGACGGTCGCCGAGATCGAGATGGCGCTGGCCGCTGGCGCTACGCCCGATCGCATCTCCTTCGGCAACACGATCAAGAAGGAGCGCGACATCGCGCGCGCCTTCGCGCTCGGCATTCGGCTGTTCGCGGTCGATTGCGCCGCCGAGGTCGAGAAGATCGCCCGTGCCGCTCCCGGCGCGAAGGTGTTCTGCCGCATTCTCTATGACTGCGCCGGCGCCGAGTGGCCGCTGTCGCGCAAGTTCGGCTGCGACCCGGAGATGGCCGTCGACGTGCTCGACGTCGCCAAGCGCCTGGGCCTCGAGCCGTGTGGCATCTCCTTCCATGTCGGCTCGCAGCAGCGCAAGGTGAAAGCGTGGGACCGTGCGCTGGCGATGGCCTCGCAGGTGTTTCGCGACTGCGCCGAGCGCGGCATCAACCTGTCCATGGTCAACATGGGCGGCGGCTTCCCGACCAAGTACCTGAAGGACGTGCCGCCGGTCGTGACCTACGGCCGCTCGATCTTCCGCGCGTTGCGCAAGCACTTCGGCAACCAGATCCCGGAGACCATCATCGAGCCGGGCCGCGGCATGGTGGGCAATGCCGGCATCATCGAATCCGAGGTCGTGCTCATCTCGAAGAAGAGCGACGAGGACGAGGTGCGCTGGGTCTATCTCGACATCGGCAAGTTCGGCGGTCTCGCCGAGACCATGGACGAGTCGATCCGCTACGCCATCCGCACCGCCCATGACGGCGCGGACATGACGCCCTGCGTGCTCGCGGGACCCACCTGCGACAGCGCCGACGTGCTGTACGAGAAGTCCCCGTATCCACTCCCCGTCACGCTCGAGATCGGCGACAAGGTGCTGATCGAAGGCACCGGGGCCTATACGTCGACCTACTCGTCGGTGGCATTCAACGGCATCCCGCCGCTGAAGACGTACCACATCTGATTTGCCACATCTGACCCGCCTCTCTGTCCGAGGCCTGACGAACCCGGGAGCCGGCTTGCCGGCTCCTCCCTCACATTCCTGATTTCTGACGACGCCTTGGACCGGCGTGCTTCTGGCACGTCGGCTCAAGCGGGGACTGACGCGCCATGACCGCTTTTCGGAAGCCACAGATCGCCCTCACTTCGAAAGCCGCTCCGTTCGCAATCCGTGCGGAACGTGCTGCCGACGTCGCCGCCCGTGAAGCGCTGCTCGATGCCAGCTTTGGCGAGAACCGCCATGGCCGCACCTGCCAGCGCCTGCGCGACGGACGTGCACCTGCCGCAGGCCTCGCCCTGTCGGCTGTGCGCGAGGGGACACTCGTGGGAACCGTGCGGCTGTGGCACGTCAGCGCCGGAGGCAGGCCCGCTCTGGTCCTCGGACCGCTGGCGGTGGACCCTGCCTGCCGCGAGCTCGGGATCGGCGCCGCGCTGATGCAACAAGCGCTGGCCGCCGCCCGGGCGCGCGGGCATGAAGCCGTGATCCTGCTTGGCGATGCCCCCTACTATGCCCGTTTCGGCTTCTCAGCCGAGAAGACCGGCGCACTGATGCTGCCCGGCCCGTTCGAGCGCGACCGCCTGCTGGCGATCGAATTCCAGGCCGGCGCGCTGGATGGCGTTGAGGGGATGATCGTCCCGACCGGCGCGGCCCTGCCCAAACGGAGGGTAGTTCGCCCCCTCCAGGCGCACGCGGCCTAAGGGATTGCCATGATGGCGACGACCGAAGCCGCCTTGAACGGCAACGCCCGGCCGCGCCTGCGCTGAGCTCACTTCCTTTGGGGTTGCGCAGGCCCCGGAAACGCCCTTTAACCCCCGCGAAACACCTCTTTCAGTCGAGGTCCAAACTATGTCCCGTCGCCTGATCTCTACCGGCTCTCCCCTCGAGAAGACCGTCGGCTACAGCCGCGCCGTGATCGACGGCGATTTCGCCTTCGTCGCCGGAACCACCGGCTATGACTACACGACGATGACGATGCCGGCCGATGTCACGAGCCAGTCACGCAACTGCTTCAAGACCATCGAAGCCGCCCTGAAGGAGGGCGGATTCGAGATGGCCGATATCGTCCGTGCGACCTACTACGTCACCGACGCCAGCTACATCGATGCCCACTTCGCCGTCTGCGGCGAGGTTCTCGGTGACATCAGACCGGCCGCGACGTTGCTGGTCGTCACCGCTCTCGCCAAGCCCGAGATGAAGGTCGAGATCGAAGTCACCGCCAAGCGCCGCAGCGCCTGATCCCCCCTCACCCTTTGTTTGCCAGCACGTTCCGGAGAAACCATCCCATGAGTCCCGCCTCGCAGATCTACGCGAAGATCACCGGTCCCATCGTCATGGTCGGCTTCGGCTCCATCGGCAAAGGCACGCTGCCACTGATCGAGCGGCATCTCGATTGCGACAAGTCGCGCGTCACCGTGATCGATCCCAAGGACGAGGGCCGCAAGGCGCATTGCGAGAAGCACAATGTCCGCTTCATCCAGAAGGGTGTGACCAAGGACAATTACCGCGAGTTGCTGACCCCGCTGCTCACCGAAGGCGGCGGCCAGGGCTTTTGCGTCAATCTCTCGGTCGATACCGGCTCCACCGACATCATGGAGCTCTGCAACGAGCTCGGCGCGCTCTATATCGACACCGTCAACGAGCCCTGGCTCGGCTTCTATTTCGATTCCTCGAAGGGCCCGGAGGCACGCTCCAACTACGCCCTTCGCGAAGTGACGCTGGCCGCCAAGAAGGCGCGCCCCGCGGGCTCGACCACGGCCGTCTCCTGCTGCGGCGCCAATCCCGGCATGGTGTCCTTCTTCGTCAAGCAGGCGCTGCTCAATGTCGCCGCCGATCTGAAGCTCAATGCCCCCAAGCCGAAGACCAAGGCCGAATGGGCAGACCTGATGCGGCAGGCCGGCATCAAGGGCATCCACATCGCCGAACGCGACACCCAGCGCTCCAAGTCGCCGAAAGAGCCTGATGTCTTCGTCAACACCTGGTCGGTGGAAGGTTTCCTGTCGGAAGGCGTGCAGCCGTCCGAACTCGGCTGGGGCACCCATGAAAAATGGATGCCCGAAAATGCACGGACCCACGAAGCCGGCTGCGGCGCCGCCATCTATCTGATGCAGCCCGGCGCCAACACCCGCGTGCGCACCTGGTGCCCGACCCGCGGCGCGCAGTATGGCTTCCTCGTCACCCACAACGAGTCGATCTCGATTGCCGATTACTTCACGGTGCGTGACGCCTCGGGCACGGCGGTCTATCGGCCGACCTGCCACTACGCCTATCATCCGGCTGACGACGCGGTGCTGTCGCTGCATGAAATGTTCGGCCGCGCCGCCAAGATGCAGGAAAAGCACCACATCCTCGACGAGAACGAAATCGTCGACGGCATCGACGAACTCGGCGTGCTGCTGTTCGGCCATGACAACAATGCCTATTGGTACGGCTCGCAGCTCTCCATCGAGGAGACCCGCAAGCTCGCGCCCTATCAGAACGCCACCGGCCTGCAGGTGACCTCCGCCGTGCTCGGCGGCATGGTGTGGGCGCTGGAAAACCCGAACGAGGGCATCGTCGAAGCCGACGAGATGGATTTCGATCGCCTGCTGGAAATCCAGCTGCCCTATCTCGGCCCGGTGAAGGGTTTCTACACCGACTGGACGCCGCTGACGGATCGTCCGGGACTGTTTCCGGAAGATATCGACACCAGCGATCCCTGGCAGTTCCGGAATATTCTGGTGCGTTGATCGCACACCACGCCTGATCGATCATGATGCCCGGCCTCGCGCCGGGCATCTCGTTTCACGGCCTATTACTTCGCCAGGTTACTTCGCAAAGTTACTTGGCCATGTAATCGAACGCCACGCTGCCGAGCCCGAGCGTCAGGTCCGCTTTGAAATGCAGCGCCGAGACCACCTCGCGCACCGGCAGCCGGGCGACGTCGCAGAGTGCGTGGGGAAACAGGCCGAGTGCGGCAGGGCCGGTCCACGCTTCCTTCAGCACGACGTCATCGAGATGAAAGCGCACCAGCTCGCAGATCCGCGGGCTGCCGTCGACATGCGGGATGATCTTCAGGATGAAGTTCGGCGACGCCATCGACTTCAGCACCGTGTCGTGGTCGACCTTGCGGTGCTTGTAGCCCATCGTGGCCGAAGCGCAGAGCACCGAGCCGTAATGCAGCGAGCCGACCAAGACGTCGCTCTCGACCTCGATCTTGGGCCTTGCGAGCTTCTTCGGAAAGCCCCACAGCTCGCGGCCGCCGGCGATCGGGGCCTCGTCGTCCAGATACATCGCGTGGGTGTAGCTGCCCTCCTCGCCTTTGAAGCGGACCGGGATCACCTGCCCGGTTTCGGTGTAGTCGCCGAATCCGGTCGAGTCTGGCATGCGGATGAATTCGTATTTCACCACCGGCTCCGCCACCTCAAGCGGCTCGGGCACGATGGCGGCGAGGGCTTCGGGATCGGTCCTGTAGGTGATGATGAAATATTCGCGGTCGAAGAAGCGATATGGCCCCGGCGGGAATGACGGGTTGGTGAGCGGCATCGAATAAGCGGTGCGGCGGACGTCTTCGATCTTCATGGGCGGCCCCATCTGTCGTTGGCGCGACGGATTATGGAGCCGGCCGCCTGCCGAGGCGAGATCGTATAATCGGCATCGGTCGTCAAATGCGCGTCACAATACGCCGGCCGTCGGGCTACTTCTCCCTGATCGGCGGCGCGATCTTCTCGGCGGGCGCTTGCGGCAGCGCCGGCTTGGTGGCCGCGCCCTGCGTCTGCGGTTCGGGGCGCGCGGGCTCGGGCGCCGGGGTGGTCGGCCGGTCACCGCCGGGCTTGGATTCAGCCGGAGTCTTGCTCCGATCGTCGGACGGCGTGCCCTGGAGCGGTGGCGTCGCCTGTGCCGTCTGCATCCGGCTCTCGGCGCGGATTTGCGCCAGCGACAGGCCTGATACCACGACGCCGGCTGCGAACAGCGAGCAGGCGATCATCAGGTCGAATTTCAGTCTGCGCTTGTCATATTGGCCGGGCATGTCGATCACCGCCTTTGTCCGCGGAATCAACGAAATGGCCCGACTGCGGTTCCGTGCCGGACGAGGCGGGAACCGTGCCTCCGCGCGCCAAAACGCCGCGCTCAATCCGTGGTGCTGACTTCCCAGGTGGCGTGGCGCACGCCCGGCAGGTGCTGAAGATCGGTCGCCACCGCATTCAGCTCGTTCGGATCGACCGCGGTCGCGACCAGCTTTGCGACGATTTCGATCAGATCGTCCCCGGTCTCGGCCACGTCGATATCGGCCACCGGATATTTTGCGCCCTCGAGCTTCTCAACGAGCCGGTCGCGCATGTCGGGCAAGGCGTCCGCCGCCACCGCGAGCTTGAAGTAGTAGGTCGCCTCCGAGGTCTTCTCGTTCAGCGGGATGCGGTTGATGGCATTGACCAGCGGACGCAGCATGGTGTTGCCGGCGATCACGAACACGGTCAGCGCGGCCGCCTGCGCGATCATGTCGGCGCCGGCGCAGGAGCCGACCGCGGCCGAGGCCCACAGCGTCGCCGCGGTGTTGAGCCCGCGCACGTCCATGCCCTGCTTCATGATGACGCCGGCGCCCAGGAAGCCGATGCCGGAGACGACATAGGAGATCACCCGGACCGCGCCGTCAGCGCCGGTCAGGTGCATGGCGAGATCCACAAAGGCGGCAGCACCGACCGCGACCAGCACGTTGGTGCGCAGGCCCGCCGTGCGCTGGCGATATTGCCGCTCGGCGCCGATCAGCGTGCCCAGCACGAAGGCCGTGAACAGGCTGACCAGCGTGTCGGCGAAATCAGCAATCTGGAAGGTCGTTAGAAACCGCATGAGCCCCTATACGGCCGGAACGATGACAGATTAAAGCTCCAGCAGACCGCCGTCCCCATTTTCATCCGCAAAGGCCAGCAGCGTGCCCTTGGCGTTCCAGGCGAGCGCGGCGACCGGCGGGGTGCCGTTCTTGCGGACCAGGATCTCGGCGCCGTCTTCGAGCCGCACCATCAGCACGGTGCCGTCGCTATAGCCGGCGGCGAGGATGTCGTTCTTGGGATGGCAGGCGACGACCGAGACGCGCGCCTGCAGCGGCGCGAGCATCGCGGGCTCCTTGCCCATCGGACCGTCCTTGCTGGCGAACGGCCACAGGATGATGGTGTCGGCGCCCGAGGTCGCAAGCGCCTTGCCGCCCGCGCTCCAGGACATCGAACGGACGCGGCCGGGATAGCCGGTCATGCGCATGTGCCGGTTGTCGGCAAGCCGCCAGCCGTGCAGGGCGGCCTCGTGCATCGTGGTGACCAGGAACTTGTTGTCCGGGCTGAAGGTGACGCCGAGATGCGAGCCGGCCCAGGGCAGGAATTCGGCCGATCCTTCCATATTCGGAAACCACAGCGTCGCGCCGTTGTAATGCGCGATCGCGAGCCGCAGGCCCTTCGGTGCGAAGGCGAGCCCGCCGACGGTCGAGGGCACCTCGAGCGACTTCTCCTCGTTCTTGCCGCTCTTGACGGTGGCCGTCTTGCCGGCCGACCAAGCGAAAGCGCCGTCAGCATGCAGCGCCACCGCGTCGATCCAACGGCGCTTCGGGTCGGTGGCGAGCAGCGTCACCTCGCCCTTGGCGTCGAGCGCAACGACCCTGCCGTCGTCGCCGCCCATGATGAGGCGCTTGCCGTCGGAGGCGGTCGAGAGAATGCCGCCGCTGTGCACGGCGACCGTCGTGATCTCGCCCTTGGCGTCGACGAACGCGACATTCTCCTCGCCGCCGACGAAGGCGGCGCGGGGCCCAAGGAAATGCACCGAGGTCACGCCCATGCCGAGCGCGACCGGCTTGACGCGGTCGGTGACGGAGACGATCGAGGCGGAGTCGGGGGCGGGCGTAAACTCTTTCATCACGAGACGATGCAGCTCTCAAAACCCTCGCGAATGGCCTGTTCCGGCAATTCGCGGCCGATGAAGACGAGGCGGCTCTCGCGCGGCTCGCCGTCCTTCCATTTCCGCTGGTGGTTGCCCTCCAGCATCATGTGGACGCCCTGGAAGACGTAGCGGTCGTCGTCGTCGTGGAAGGCGAGGATGCCCTTGGAGCGCAGGATCTTGCCACCTTCCACCTGCACCAGGTTCTGGAGCCAGGGCATGAACATGTTCGGATCGAGCGGCTTGTCGGTCTTGAGCGACAGCGATTGCATGTCCTCGTCGTGATAGTGCTTCAGGCCGTGGCCGTGATCATGGTGGTGATGATCGTGGCCATGATGGTGATGATCATGGTCGTGGTCATGATCGTCGGCCTCCAGAAAGTCCGGCTCGATGTCGAGGATGCGGTCGAGGTCGAAGGCGCCACGATCGAGCACGTCGGCCAGCGCCACCGAGCAGCGCTCGGTGCGGTGGAGTTTCGCATAGGGGTTGATGGCGCGGATGCGGGCCTCGACCTCGGCGAGCTCGGGCTTGGTGACGAGGTCGGTCTTGTTCAGCACGATGACGTCGGCAAAGGCGATCTGGTTCTTGGCCTCGGGCGCGTCTTTCAAACGGTCGGACAGCCATTTGGCGTCGGCGACCGTGACCACCGCATCGAGGCGCGCGTTCTTCTGCACGTCTTCGTCGACGAAGAAGGTCTGGGCCACCGGCGCCGGATCGGCGAGGCCGGTGGTCTCGACGATGATGGCGTCGAACTTGCCCTTGCGCTTCATCAGCCCGTCCATGATGCGCACGAGATCGCCGCGCACGGTGCAGCAGATGCAGCCATTGTTCATCTCGAACACTTCCTCATCGGCGCCGATGATGAGGTCGTTGTCGATGCCGATCTCGCCGAATTCGTTGACGATGACGGCGTATTTCTTGCCGTGGTTTTCCGACAGGATGCGGTTCAAAAGCGTGGTCTTGCCGGCACCGAGATAGCCGGTCAGAACGGTCACGGGAATTTTCTGGGAGGTCGCTTCAGACATAACTACTCCGGGGTCGGGCATTTCCGCGCGACGCGAGGCGGGGTGGCCCCTGCCCTAGTGGTCAAGCGCGCTGGTCAGGGCCTTTATATTGTGCCTGACCATGTCAATGTAAGTGGGGGCAGGCCCCTTTTCACCCGTCAAACCGTCCGAAATCAAGGTCCCGCCGACCTTTGCCCCGGTCTCGGCGGCGATCCGCCGGATCAGGCGGTCGTCGCTGATATTCTCCAGGAAAACGGCCGGGATCCTCGCGGCCTTGATCTGGCCGATGATGGCGGCGATGTCCCGCGCGCTGGGCTCGGTTTCGGTGGAGACGCCGAGCGGCGCGATGAACCGGATACCGTATTCGGCGGCGAAATAGCCGAAGGCGTCATGGGTGGAGATCACCTTGCGCCGCTCGGGCGGAATTGTCGCAACGGCCTCGCGTACCTCGCGGTCGAGCGTTTCGAGCTTTTCCAGATAGGCCTTGGCCTGGGCGCGGAAGAACTCCGCATCATCAGGATCGGCCGCGGCCAGCGCGTTGGCGATATCCGTCACGTAGACCTTGGCATTGGGGACGGACTGCCAGGCATGTGGATCTGCAGCCGAGCCGAGCTTCAGGGGCGCGATGCCCGCGCTGGCGGTGACGACCGTTGCCTTGCTGCCGGAGGATTGCACGAGGCGCGGCAGCCAGCCCTCGAGGCCGAGCCCATTGACGACAACGAACTTTGCGTCCGCGATCCGCTTCGCATCGCTTGGCGCCGGCGTATAGACATGGACGTCGCTGTCGACGCCGACCAGCGTCGTGACGATGACCCGGTCGCCGCCGACATTGCGGACGAAATCGCCGAGGATCGAGAAGCTGGCGACGACGTTGAGCCGTTCCGCGCCGTGCAGCGGCGAGGCGATCAGCAGCAGGGCAAAGAGCGGAAGGAAGCGCATCGCCGTCACGCTTCCAGATGCCGGCCGGGAAACAACTGCCGGACGATGCCGCCGACGCGGCCGAACAGCACCGAGACGATGTAGAGCATAGTCGCGACCAGAATGATCGCAGGGCCCGACGGCACGCGGGTCTGGAACGACAGCACGAGGCCAGCATAGCCCGAGACCGCGGCAGCGACGACCGCGATGCAGATCATGACGGTGAGATCGCGCGACCAGAATCGCGCGATGCCGGCCGGCAGGATCATCAGCCCCACCGCGAGCAGCGTGCCGAGCGCCTGAAAGCCGTTGACGAGGTTGATCACGACGAGCGCGAGGAAAGCGAGATGCGCAGGTCCCCCGGCCCGGCTGACCGTGCGCAGAAACAGCGGATCGACACTCTCGATCACCAGCGGGCGGTAGATCACGGCCAGCACCAGCAGCGTGACCGTGGCGTTGAAGGCGACCACCAGCAGCGTCTGGTCGTCCATCGCGAGGATGTTGCCGAACAGCACGTGCAGCAGGTCGATATTGGTGCCCTTGATCGAGACGATGGTCACCCCCAGCGCCAGCGAGGCCAGATAGAAGGTCGCGAGCGAGGCGTCCTCCTTCAGCCCGGTCGAGCGCGCGACCACGCCGGCGAGGATCGCGACCGCAAAGCCCGCGATCAGGCCGCCGGCCGTCATCGCAAACAGATTGAGGCCGGAGAGCAGGAAGCCGACGGCAGCACCGGGCAGGATCGCGTGCGCCATGGCATCGCCAACGAGACTCATCCGCCGCAGCATCAGGAATACGCCGATCGGCGCGCCCGCCAGCGACAGCGCGATGACGGCGGCAAGCGCCCGCCGCATGAACTCGAATTCGGTGAACGGACTGATCAGCGCGTCATGGAGCATTGGGCGTCACGCCGCGCGCGAATGGGCGTCGTCGGCCGCGCAGGCCGCGGCGCTGTCGTCGAACGCCTCGCACATCCGCATTGCGACGACGAGGTTTTCCGGCGTCAGCACTTCCGCCGTCGGGCCCCAGGCCACAGGGCCCCGCGCCAGCACCAGGGTCTCGGTGAAATGGCTGCGCACCATCTCCATGTCGTGCAGCGCGGCGAGCACGGTGCGGCCCTCGCCATGCCAGTGCTTCACCAGCGCAAGCAGGTCGGTCGTGGTCTTGCTGTCGATGGCGTTGAAGGGCTCGTCGAGCACGATCAGCCGCGCATCCTGGAGCAGCACGCGCGCGAACAGCACGCGCTGCATCTGACCGCCGGAGAGCGTGCCGATCGGGCGGTTCTCGAAGCCATTGAGACCGACGGAGGCTATCGCGCGGAGGATTTTTCCGCGCGCGGCTTTGCCGATGCCGCCGAACAGGCCGGTGCCGCGCCACAGCCCGGTGCCGACGAAGTCGAACACCGAGATCGGGAAGCTGCGGTCGATCTCCGCGCTCTGCGGCAGATAGGCGATATCGCGGGAGTCGAGCCCGCCGAGGTGAATGCTGCCGTCGAGCGGCCTGAGAATGCCGACGATGCCGCGCAGCAAGGTCGATTTGCCGGCGCCGTTCGGGCCGATCACGGCGACCAGCGCGCCTGGCGCGACCTCGCCGTTGAGATGGTGCACGGCCGGATGCCGGTCGTAACCGAGCGTGACGTTGTGGAAATGCAGCGCCGCCATGGTCACCTCATCGCCAGAAACACGATGGCCCAGAGCACGGCGCAGACGGCAACGGCGGCCGAGAGGCGGCCCGCCATGGTCATGCGCAGGATCGACCAGGTCGCGGCCTGGGCCGGATGCGGCGAGGCCGCGTCATGCACGTGGGCATGGGTGTGGTCGTGCCCGTGCGAATGCGCGTCGCCATGAGAATGGCCGTGGGCATGGTCGTGATGGTGGGCGTGGGACGCGGCGGGAACCATGCTAGGACGTTATATTATAACATTACGCCTGTCCACGCCGGGCTCAGGGCTTGCCGATCACCATCGCGATGGCGGCTGCCACGAACGGGAACGGCACCGAGACGGCGCAGCGGAACCAGACGAACCGGGCCGGCATGAACGGGATTTCCCACAAGATCACCCGCTGGAAGGCGAACAGCGCCCAGGCGACGACATAGGCGACCACCTGCGGCACCCCACCGCCCGACTTCAACGCCACAGTGCCGATGGAAAAGCCGATAACGGGGCCGCCGGGCGTGGCAGCACCGGCGACCACGGCGGTCGCGACCCCGAGCCAGCCGCTGTCCGGTCCGAGCCAGCCGGTGATCACCTCCTGCGGAATGATGGCGGCGATGTAGCCCGAGCCGATCACGCCCAGCGCAATCCGCGGCACGATGTTGATGAAGTCCATCGAGCCTTCGCGCAGCGAGGCCTTGAACACCGGGGGCCCGCGGCGGAAGGCGATCAGGCCGACGCCGAACACCGAGCCCCACAGCAGGATGTCGATCAGGAGCGCCGCGCTCAATTCGCCTCCTCGTCGCTGTCGCGCTTCGGATAGAGCCGGACATAGACGAAGCGGCCGAGGCCGCCTGCGAGCACCGGCAGCGGCAGCGAGATGACGATCCGCCACAGCGTGAAATCGGTGCCCATGATCGGGATTTCCCAGGCGACCGCCCGGCCGTAGCCGATCAGGGTCCAGCTCACGACCATGGCGATGGTGGCGCCGAAATCGGCGCCGACCGCCAGCAGCGCGCTCGCCACCGGATAGGCGGTGAATGGCCCGCCCGGCAGGATCGCGCCGAAGGCGGTGCCGATCAGAAGGCCCTTCAGGCCGGATTGCGGCCCGAGCGAGCGCGAGACTTTTTCGTGCGGCAGGATCTCGGAGATGAAGGCGCCGAGCAGGCAGCCGGCCAGCACGCGCGGCAGGATGCCGCCGAACAGCGACAGATCGTGGGTGAGAATGTCGAGAACGCCGTCGGTGCCGTCACGCCGCCAGACCAGCGCCGCGCTGACCGCCACCAGGACCGCGATGATGATCGTCGACCAGCCGATCGGCTTGCGCACACGGCCCGGCCGCGGCTCGGACTCCGCGTCCTCGGCAGGGGCCGGGTCTTTCGGGGAAGGGTCTGACAACGGGCTCGGGTCGGCTCGAGGGTGATGCCCATCCTGATTAAGGGCGCCGCCCATGCGATGCAAACAGTACGATCACAGACCGATGCGCGCATGGCGCAGGACTGATTCAATCCATTCCGCGCAGCAAAAAGGCGGCCGCGTATGCGACCGCCTCTTGTTTTCGTCATTCCGGGGCGGCGCGCCAGCGCCGAGCCCGGAATCCATCGGGCGTCAGCCCGAGTGGACAAATGGATTCCGGGCTCGCGCTTCGCGCGCCCCGGAATGACTCCAATTACGCCTTGTCGAACAGGGACTCGACGTATTCCCAGTTCACGAGGTTCTCGACGAACGCCTTGAGATAGTCCGGACGGCGGTTGCGATAGTCGATGTAGTAGGAGTGCTCCCAGACGTCGCAGCCGAGGATCGGGGTGGCGCCGTGCACCAGCGGATTCTCGCCGTTCGGGGTCTTGGAGATTTCGAGCTTGCCGTTCTTGACCTGGAGCCAGCACCAGCCGGAGCCGAACTGGCCGACGCCGGCCGCCTGGAAGTCCGTCTTGAACTTCTCGAAACCGCCGAGGTCCTCGTTGATCTTCTTCTCGAGCTTGCCGGGCAGCTTGGTGCCGCCGCCATTGGGCTTCATCCAGCTCCAGAAGTGGATGTGGTTGTAGTGCTGGCCGGCATTGTTGAACACCGCGGGGTTCTTGCCGAACGAGCCCTTGACGATCTCCTCAAGGGACTTGCCTTCCCATTCGGTGCCCTTGAGCGCGTTGTTGCCGTTGGTGACGTAGGCCTGATGATGCTTGTCGTGGTGGAATTCCAGCGTCTCCTTAGACATGAACTGGCCGAGGGCGTCATAGGCGTAAGGGAGTGGGGGCAGCGTGAATGTCATGGGTTCTTGTCCGCAACTGGTGGGGAACGTTCTAACGGTCACCCCTTATAGAAGGTTCCGTCGCCGTTAAATACCGTCAATTTGCGAAAAGGCGTGATGCGGCCGCTTGGCCGGATTGCATAAAATCGTCGCATCGTGGGGGGTCGCTTCGACAGGCCGTAAAATATCATTGCCTTTGAGGCGCTTATGGCAGAACGAACGCACCACGGCGCGGAGACGCGAAAGAGAAAGCAATGAGCATCGAGATCGACATCCTGAACGGCGACGCTTCGTGGCGGATCGCACAGCCCCTGCTCAGCGCGATCTGGGGACACGACGCTGCCGAGAAGCCGTCGTGGAGCCACGTCAAATGGGCCAATGCCGACCTTCGCGTGCTGATCGAGACGCCCGAGGACGGCCTCGTCTGCCACGTCGGCATCTACTTCCGCACCGTCACCTGGAATGGACAGAAGGTTCACATCGGCGGCATCGGCGGGGTCTGCACCCGCGAGGACCGGCGCGGCCGCGGCTACGCCACCATGGCGATCGACGCGGCGGTACACACCATCCGGGCCAACGAGGCGGTCCGCTTCGCACTTCTGTTCTGCGAACCGCATAATTTTGCGTTCTACGAGGCCCGCAGCTGGCTGCCCTTCAAGGGCGAGGTCTATTGCGAGCAGCCAGAGGGGAGGATCCGCTTCACCCACATGGCGCCCTATGTCTTCAACATCGTCCGCGCGCCGACGCTCGGCACCATCGACCTCTGCGGCCTGCCCTGGTGAGCCCTGCGTGAGGCGCGGCTGGCGCGCCAGCCGCGCGCCTTATAATATGTCGCTTATCATTCAATATTCCGCCCGGTGAACATGACGATCGACGCCCCCATAGACGCCGCCCCGCCGCGTGCACCGGTCGCCTCCCCCATCGCCAGCCTGCTGACGGCGCCGATCCTGCCGACGCTGCTGCGGCTCGCGATCCCCAACATGATCGCGATGGTCGGCTCGACGCTGGTTGCGATCGCCGAGACCTCCTATATCGGCCGGCTCGGCACCATTCCGCTCGCGGCGATCGCGCTGGTGTTCCCGTTCGCGATGCTGACGCAGATGATGAGCGCGGGCGCGATGGGCGGCGGCGTCTCATCCGCGATCAGCCGCGCGCTCGGCGCCGGGGATCGCGGCCGCGCCGCGACGCTGGCGCTGCATGCCACCATCATCGGCCTCGGCGGCGGGCTGTTCTTCACGGTGATGATGCTCGTCTTCGGCCGCTCGTTCTTCACGCTGCTCGGCGGCCGCGAGCGCGTGCTCGAGGAAGCCAGCGGCTATTCGCAGGTGCTGTTCTCCGGCGCGGTCGCGATCTGGCTCGTCAACACGCTGGCCTCGGTGATCCGCGGCACCGGCGACATGCGCCTGCCCTCGATGACGCTGATCGGGGCGAGCGTGCTCCAGATCGCGCTCGGCGGCACGCTGGGGCTCGGCCTGTTCGGCGTGAAGCAATTCGGCATGCCGGGCGTCGCCGCCGGCCAGTTGATCGCATTCAGCTGCGCCGCGATCTTCTTCCTCTGGTATCTCCTGTCCGGCCGCAGCCGGCTGCCATTGGATTTCCGCGCGTTTCATTTTGAGCGCGCGATGTTTCTGGACATTCTCAGGGTCGGCGCGGTCGCCTGCCTCTCGCCGCTCCAGACCGTGCTCACCATCCTGATCTTCACGAAGATTCTGGCAACGTTCGGCACCGAGATGCTGGCCGGTTACGGCATCGGCTCGCGGCTGGAATTTCTGCTGATTCCGATCACCTTCGCCATCGGCATCTCCTCGGTGCCGATGGTCGGCATGGCGATCGGCGCCGGACATGTGAAGCGCGCACGGCGCGTGGCCTGGACCGCAGCCGCGGCGTCCGCCCTCACCGTCGGCCTGATCGGCCTCGTCATCGCGCTCGATCCCGCGTTGTGGGTGTCGCTGTTCACAGCCGATCCCGGCGTCACCGCCGCCGCGCACAGCTATTTCCACTGGGCCGGCCCGGCCTTTGCGTTCTTCGGCATGGGCGTGTCGCTGTACTTCTCATCGCAGGGCGCGGCGCGCGTCGGCGGACCGGTGCTGGCCTCCACCGCGCGGCTTCTGATCGTCGCGATCGGCGGCATCGGCCTCATGATGGCGCAGGCGCCGGCCTGGACCTTGTTCGCGCTGGTCGGCGGCGCCATGGTCGTGTTCGGATTGTCGACCGCGGCCTCGGTCGCCTTCGCCCGCTGGGGCAAATAAGCGCAGGCAAATAAGCGCGGGAATGTGATTCCATCCAGGGTTGCGCTATCCCGCTAGGCTGCTATGGAGGCGCTCCACTTCGGGGCCTTTCCATGATTACCAGATTCGCTACTCTCATCGTCCTTCTGGCTGCGCTGCTTGGCGCGACCACCGCCCAAGCGCAGAGCGCCGACGGGACCTGGCTGACGCAGGCCGGCGATGCCCGCGTCAAGATCAGCAAGTGCGGCGGCGGCATCTGCGGCCATATCGTCTGGCTGCGCGAGCCCTATGACACTGCGACCGGCCAGCCTGCGACCGACAGCAAGAATCCCAATCCTGCGCTCGCCAAACGCTCGATGATCGGCCTGCCGTTGTTCAGCAGCATGCAGCCGTCCGGCTCAAACAAATGGTCGGGCCAGATCTACAATGCCGACGACGGCAGCACCTATGCGAGCAGCGTCACGGTCACGGGTACAGACTCGCTGCGGGTCGAGGGCTGCGTCGGCGCGCTCTGCGGCGGCGAGACCTGGACGCGCTCGGGACACTAGCGCTTCAAGCCATCATCGCCTTCAGGGCCGTCGCCGCCGAGGCATAGCCGCCCCGTGCGCCGTCGATGAAGTGCACGTGGTCGCTGCGCAGCGCCGACGGCGTGAAGCAGGTCATCATCGCGGCGTCCTGCTGGTAGAGACCGTAGCGAACGATGCCGTCGCGCGCGGCAGCCACGAGACGATCGCTGAGGGCGCGTTCGAGCTCGGCCGTGCAGTCGAGGATCATGCGCAGGCCGTCGTCATATTTCCTGAAGTCCGAGTTCTCGACCACCTGACGTTTGTAGAGGCTGGGCACGAAGCCGCCCACGTTGAGGTCGAAACGCATGATCAGATAGACGAACAGCGTGTAGGCCAGCACGCTGGCGCGACGCGCAAGCAGCGGGCCGCCACGCCTGGTGCGGGCTTCATAGTCGAGCCCCTGCGGCGGCCATTTCAGCGGCGGCCCCTGCGGTGGCACCGGACGGGCGCCGTCTGGGCTGCGCTCGACGAGGTGAATGACGCCCTCGATCACCTTGCGGAACGCCAGCGGGTCCGCGCCACGCACCGGCATCACCAGAACCGACAGGATCAGGCCGCGCGAGGCCGGAATCACCTCGAAGCGGCAGGACAGGCCGGACAGATCCGGCTGCGTGCCGGCCGGCGCCTCAGCGACGGCGAACTCGCCGCGCTTCATCGCGGCGTCGGCCCAGGCGAGCCCGCCGCCGGAGAACATCGCATAGGACAGGTTCGCCGACGGACCGAAGCGGGCGACGCGCACGTCGAGACCTTGCGCCCGGATCGCACTCACCGGCACCAGCGCAACACGCATCGTCAGATCGAGATCCTCCCGCACCCAGGTCGCGGTCGCAGCCAGCGCGTCGCGGGCGCGATCGAGATCGCCGGGCGCGACCGCAAAGCTGGCGCCGTCACCGCCGAACACGAAGGGAAATTCCCGTCCCTCCAGCGCATTGGTCACCGCCGCGATCACGGCGGCGCCGGCCATGTTGACTGCCTTGTAACGCTGCGCCGCGATCGCCTTGGTGGAATCGACGATGTCGGCGACACCGATGCTCCAGTCATCCGGCAGCGGCGCATAGAGCGCGGGGTCCATCAGGCTGGTGAAGCCGCGGAAGACGGGAATGCCGCCATAGAAGGATTCGCCTGATGTCATCGGGGGATGCCGAATGGTTGGGACGCGTCCAGGAGAAATACGTGGCAGGATCGATTCGGGTTCGCCGGCCGATGCGCGGCGAAGCCCCGATCATTGGCCGAAATGGAGGCGGACAACAAGATCGCACCGCGCCGCAATGCCGCAGTTCGTCATTGATCGGCATCAAACAGCCGGCCGCAAATGACGTTTACGGTTGAGCTATCTGAAATGGTTGCGCGGGATGATCGGGGTGTCTGATTTTGGCAACAAGGACTCCACTTCGCCGGTACGCCGACGCACGGGGCTCGATGCGGTCAGTGCGGTGAAAATGCCGGAGGTGCTGACCGCCAGCGTCGATGCCTGGGCCGAGGCCCATCAACTGTCGCGCTCGGATGCAATCTGCAAACTGGTGGAGCTCGGCCTGAGGATTGCGCCTGCCGCACCGGCTTCAGGGTCCACGGTCGCCTCGGACGCGACCAGGCTCGAGGAGCTCGCGGTGCATGAGATCGAGGGACTACTCGATCCCGCATTGCCGGAGGACGAACGCGAGCGCCGCATCCGCCGCCTCACCGAAGGGCCGCCGGAATTCTCACATGAACGGATTGACCTGCCGAAGCACCGGACGTGAGCGACTAGTGCAGCTTCTCATCCTCACGCTTGCGCAAGGCGTCGACAGACGCGTCATGGCAGCCGACCAAGCGCACGAATTGCTGCGGGTACATCTCGTGACCGTGATCGCCGGAATTCTGATGCGTCATCGGCGGGCAACGGACGTCGTCCGGCTTCGCGCACGCTTGCTCCGTCCGGCCCTGATTTGAAGCGGTCATGTTTCGCGTGGTCATGGACTGCTCCCTGTCGATTGGGGCAGATCGATTGACGTAACCCAATCGATTGCGGGGGCATCTTACGACCAAATCCGGTCGAATGTCATTGCGCCGAATCAATGCAATTGTGGCGGCGAGGTTCCGCTTTACGCCGTGTTCCCGGCGTCGACCGTGAACACGGTGCCCGTGACGTTGCGGCCGCCCTCGCCAAGCAGATATTCCACCATGCGTGCGACGTCTTCCGTCTCCGGCAGCCGGCGCAACGCACTTCGGCCCGCGATGCGCTTGCGTCCCTCGTCGGAGAGATTGTGGGTCAGCTCGGTGTCGATGAAGCCAGGCGAGATCGCGTTCACGGTGATGCCGAGCTTGCCGACCTCGCGCGCGAGCGAGCGCGTGAAGCCGGTGGCGGCGGCCTTGGTCGCACCATAGACGGACAGGCCGTTATAGCCGGTGGTCGCGATGATCGAGGAGATGTTGATGATGCGGCCGGCGCCGTCGGCCATCATCTGCCG
This sequence comes from Bradyrhizobium sp. WSM2254, assembly GCF_000472645.1. Taxonomy (NCBI): domain Bacteria; kingdom Pseudomonadati; phylum Pseudomonadota; class Alphaproteobacteria; order Hyphomicrobiales; family Nitrobacteraceae; genus Bradyrhizobium; species Bradyrhizobium sp. WSM2254. The sequence continues at coordinate 27,686 of NZ_AXAB01000009.1, forward strand.
CGCGACATATTTGGTGAGGATGATCGGCGACAGCACGTTGAGCTGCACCAGCGCCTCGATCTCGGAATTGTGCATGGTGGCGAGCAGGCCTTCGGTGCCGAGGCCGGCATTGTTGACGAGGCCGTAGATCGGGCCGAATTCGTCACGGATGAGCTTTGCGAAAGCGGGAATCGCGTCGATCACCGCGAGATCGCAGGCGCGGAAGTGCAGGCGGCCCTCGGACTCGGCGATCGCCGCCTTGAGTTCGTCGCTCTCGCGCCGTGCCGCCGCGATCACGTTGTAGCCGGCGCCAGCCAGGCGCTTGCCGATCGCAAGGCCGATACCGCGGCTGCCGCCGGTGACGAGGACATTATGCATCGGTGCGCGCCAATTTTCCGGCCGGGGTGACATCAAGCGTCTCGACGAAGCGGATCACCGCCGGCACCTTGTGGGAAGCGAGCTGGGCGCGGCACAGATCCAGGATCTGGTCGCGAATCTCCTGCACGCGCGCCGGATCGGTGCCGTCGGCGAGGATCACGTCGGCGACGACAATGCCGCCGGTGATCGGACTCTTCCGCGACTTGGCCCGCGACATCCGCACGTCGGAATGGCGGTTGATGACCGCCTCGATCTCTTCGGGGTGGACCTTCAGCCCACCGATATTGATGATGCCGCCGCGGCGGCCGACGAAATAATAGCGGTCGCCGCGCAGCTCGACGATGTCGCCGCTGTCGACAAACCCATCGTCGTCGGTGAGCGCGGTGGCGTTGCGGCCGATATAGGCATGCGCCGTGCGTGTGGAACGGATGCGCAGCGAGCCGTCCACGATCTTCATCTCGACGCCGTTGCGATTGCCGAGATAGTCGGCCGGAAAGCCTTCGAGCCCGTCATTGACGGCGAAGCCGACGCCGGCCTCGGTCGAGGCATAGGCATGGCCGACGGAGGAATCGGGGAACGCCGCCTTCAGGCCGTCGAGCACCGCCTGGTCGGCGATCTCGCCGGAGAGACGGACGTAAGCCGGCGCGAATTGCGCGGCCGAGCCGCTCATCAGAAGCTTGCGCCAGTGCGAGGGCGTACCGGAGATGTGCGAGACGCCGCGCGCATTCAGCCGCGTAACGTGATCGGAGAGCGCCTCATGCGGATCCGACAGCACCATGGAGCCGCCGGAGAGAATGGCGCGGAGGAAGATCTGGAGGCCGCCATAACGGCGAATGTCGTAGAACGTCGCCCAGACCGGCGCCGGTCCGCGCGCGGGGCCTTCGGCGACGATCGCGCCGGTCAGCGCTTCCAGCGTATGGCCGGCGATCTTGGGTACGCCTGACGTGCCCGAGGTCAGCATCAGCCATTCGGTGGCGCGCTCGGTCTGCGCGGGCACGGTGGTTTGAAGCGGCAATTGTGCGGTGACGACCAGCGGCACGCCGGTCTCGGCCCAGCGATCGGGCTCGTCGGTGACGACGGCATCGATCCCGGCATCCGCGATCAGCGCGTCCAAATAGGTCGGGTTGAGATCGGGCGGACACAGCAGCATGCGGCGGGCGATGCCGTCGAGCTCGATCATGGCAATGCCCGACCGCAGCTGGTCGGACAATTGGAGCAGCACGGCGCGGCCGGACAGCTCGCGCAGGCGGCCGCGCAAGACCGTCTGCGACAGGATGTCGGTCAGCGACACGACATCGTGCGCATCCGACAGCGTGCGGCCCTTCAGCTCCGCGCCGAGATTGTCGCGAAGCGCAAAGGTCTCACGCGGGGACATTTTCGTAGGCCCGCACGAAATCGCCGATCGTGGCGGGGAACGCTGCGTCCTCGGAAATGGTGAAGGGATCGACGCCTGTTTCGTCCTCGAGCCGAGCGACGAGGATCGCGAAGGCGAGCGAGTCGAAACCCGTCTCGTGCAGGGACAGATCGTCCGAGAGTGCGGGAAGCGTGACGTGCTGTTCCCTGGCGATCTGCTGGATCGCTTCAATGACCTTGGACCTTACCGACATGGTTGGCTTGCCTCTTGCTTTGTTGATCGATCGGATGTCTTGCGGCGGCTCTTGATGACCGCCTCCCCATGAGGTCTGTTTACCCGACAGAAGTAAATGGCTTCTTGGACAATTCAGATAAAATTGGACCTATCTCCGGATTTCGGCTCCGCTAGAGCCTGATCGTACCACCCGCGATCTGAGCATAGGCGCCGGAATCGAGTGCGACATAGGCGCCGGACTTCGGATCGAGCATGAATAGCGGATCGGAGATCGCGCCCGGGTCAAATCCCTCGCGCGCGAGCTCGCCTTTCTTCTGCTTGAACGTCTCGGTCGCATCGAGCTCCCGCGAGATGCGGATGAAGACCGGGCGGGCGTAAGCCGGCAGGCGCCGTGCGAGATGCGCCGGCAATGCCGCGACGTCAAAACCCTCGTTCACGACGATCGCGCTCATCCCGGCGCGGCCATCAGTGCCGACGATGCTGACGCCGTAAGTGGTGGCGTCGATGACGCCGGTAAAATCGCGCATGGCGTCGTTGACCTCCGAGGTCGCGACGTTCTCGCCCTTCCAGCGAAAGGTGTCGCCGATACGATCGACGAAATGAAAGAAGCCCTTGTCGTCGAGCCGCATCAGATCGCCGGTGCGGAACCACGCATCGCCCTTGGCGAAGACGTTGCGCAGGATCTTCTTCTCGGTCTCGCCGGCGTCGGTGTAGCCCTCGAAGCGGCCGCCGCCCTGGTCCGCCGTGCCGATGCGGCCGATGGCTTCGCCCGCCTCGCCGCGGGCGGAGGCAATGCAAAGACCCTCTTCATTGCGCAACGGCGCGCCGCTATCAGGGTCGAGCTTGACGAGGCTCGCAGGAAAGCGATGCGCGAGCAGCGGCGGGATGCGCCCGATCGCGCCCGGCTGACCCTCGACGTTGAACAGGGAGAAATTGCCTTCGGTCGCCGCATAGAATTCGAGGATGCGGGGAATGGCGAAGCGGGACTGAAAGTCCTCCCAGATGTCGCCGCGCAGGCCATTGCCGCAGACGAGCCGCAGGCGATGGCGGTTCTCGTATTCCGACGGCGGCGCCTTGAGCAGATAGCGGCAGAGCTCGCCGATATATTGGAACAGCGTGCAGTCGTGGCGCACGATGTCGGGCCAGAAATTCGACGCCGAGAACTTGTCCGCGATGACTACCGAGCCTCCGGCAGCCAACATGCTGCACGGCGCGACGATGCCGCCGACCGAGTGGAATAGCGGCAGACAATCGTAGAGCCGATCCTGTGGGCCGGCGCCGGTGAGGCCGGCGAACCAAAAGCCCCAATTGAGGATTCGGCGATGGCTGATGCTGGCGGCCTTGGGCAGGCCCGTGGTGCCGGACGTGTAGATCAGCAGTGCACGGTCGTCGATGGTGACGTCGCCGTGCTCTTCGGGATAAAGCGGGCCGTCGTCGAGAGCGGCAAGGGCGACATCGATGGCACGTTCGCTGCGGGCATCGCCATGGGTCCAGACCTTGGCCTCGGTCTTCAGATGCGGCTTCGCACTCTCCAGCGTCTCCACCAGGTCGTGCGCGACGATGATGTGCAGGGGCCTCGCAACATCGAGGCAATGGGCGAGCGATTGCCCGACAAGCTTGGTATTGATCAGCGCGACCACACCGCCGACGCGGCTGATGCCGAGCCATGCGGCAACATAGTCGATGCCGTTTGGCATGATCAGGCCGACAGTGTCGCCCTTGGCGACGCCGACCGAGCGCGCCCAGCGCGCATAGCGGTTGATGCGTTTCGACAAACCTTCGTAGTCGAGCGTTGCGTCATCCGTGACCAGCGCAACGCGATCGGGCTGACGCTGCGCCCAATCGTCGATGACGTCGGCAAACAGCCGGCCCGGCAGCGTCTCGATCCGCGCAGTGAGCTCGATCGCCTTCAGCCAGATCTTTGACGCCGATGGCGCGCGCGCGGCCTTCGGTTGCTCGATGACGCCGGTGGTCATGCCGTTCATGCTTTCGGAACGTGTCTGCTGGTTCCGCCAGCTTAGTCCGCGCGCCCTGCCCAGGTGTTAAGAGACAAGGTAAAAGCCCGTTAGTGCGCGATTAACTCTGGTCATCCTTTACCAGGCCGACGGGACCGGCGCGCGGCCTGGCGTGATCCTTGCGATAGCAAATCGACGACGATGCGGCTGATGCCGCATCACCGAGAGGCGCACAATCGGGCGATCTGTGCGGATCGCTAGTGCACCTTCTTGTAGGGCCGGCGCGGTGGCGGCCCGTTAAAGGCGTAATAAGGATTGACGTCGCACGTCGCGGCGAGCCCTGACGCCGTGGCACGGCATTGCTCCAACGAGGTGAAGGAGCAGTCGAAATAATCACCGCCCCCGCCGCCGGGGCCGCCGCCAATGTAGCGGTGCATGCAAACGGGATAGGCCGGATCGTATCTCTGCGCGCTGGCATCCGCTACGCCCAGCAGCGTGAAGATCGCGGTGAGGGTCAGGAAGGGCAGGCGCATGGAGAAATCCTCGTATCGGTCGCGCCGGCGACTCTGATGCCGGCGACCTCATATGGCATAACACCGCGCCGGAGGCGACCGTTCCCGAGGACAGATGACGGCAAGGTGAGTATCGCGCGCTGTAGAGACGCGACCGTTTCGGCGGTTGCCTTGCACAAGCCCGCAGGCGTCACGGCCGGGACTTGCCCCGGCCTGACGCGTAGCGGCTAGCCGAGCCCCTGCAGCACCAGCCGGTTCAGCCTCGCTGCAAACGCCGCCGGATCTTCCGGCAATTCGCCATCCAGGATCTGCGCCTGCTCGAGCAGGAGCAGGCCGAGATCGTCGACCGTCTTCGAGCCGGCCTGCGCCTTGGTGATCGCGGTGACCAGGGGATGGCGCAGATTGATCTCGAGGATCGGCTTGGTGCGCATGCCGCGGTTCTGCTGCGCCAGGATGCGCTCGAGCTCGCGGCTCGGGCCCTGGCTGTCGGCGACGAGGCAGGAGGCGGAGCTCGTGAGGCGCGTCGAAGCCTTGACGTCGCTGACGCGCTCGCCGAGCGCGGCCTTGATCACGGCGATGGTGGCGGCTTCATCCGCCTCGGGCTCGTCCTTCTTCGCTTCGTCCTTGTCGTCGAGGCGCGGGATCAGGTCGAGGTTGAGATCGCCCTGGCTCAGCGACTTCAGCGGCTTGCCCTCGAACTCCGTCGGCATCGAGGTCCAGAACGCATCGACCGGATCGGACAGCAGCAGCACCTCGATGCCGCGCGCGGTCGCCGCCTCCAGCCGCGGATTGGATTTCAGCCGCTCGATGCTCTCGCCGACCAGATAATAGATCTCGGTCTGGTTCGGCTTGAAATCGGCGATGATCTGCTTGAGCGACCGCTTCTCGCCTGACGTCGTGGTGAAGCGCGACAGCGCCAGCAGCTTCTCGCGGCGCTCGAAATCCTCGTAGATGCCTTCCTTCAGAACCGCACCGAAGGCGTCCCAGATCTTGGCGAAATTCTCCGCGTCCTTCTCGGCGAGGCTTTCGAGCTCGGACACGACGCGTGTCGCCACGGCCTTGCGGATCTGGGCCAGCTGCGGATTGTTCTGCAGCATCTCGCGGGAGATGTTGAGGGGGAGATCCTCGCTGTCGACCACGCCGCGGATGAAGCGCAAATAACCCGGCAAGAGGTCGGCATCGTCGGTGATGAAGACGCGGCGGACGTAGAGCTTCACCCGGCCCTTGCGGTTCGGCTCGAACAGGTCGAACGGCTTTGTCGACGGCGCGAACAGCAGCACGGCGTAGGAGTAGCGGCCCTCGGCGCGGTAGTGCAGCGTCATCGCGGGATCGTCGAAGGCGGATGCGATCTGCTGATAGGCCTTCTTGTAGTCTTCTGCCGAAAGCTCGGATTTCGAGCGCTGCCACAGCGCGCTCGCCGAGTTGATCTGGCGCGGCTCGCCCTCTTCCGGCACGAGCTCGATGGGAAACAGGATGTTGTCGGAATAGGCACTGACGATGCGCTCGATCTCGTAGGTCTCGAGATATTTCTTGGCGTCGTCCTTCAGGTGCAGGACGATCTCGGTGCCGCGCACGACGCGCGCCGCTTCCTCGTCGCTCGCCCGGGCGATCTCGAAGCCGGAGCCGCCGGAGGACGTCCAGCTCCAGACGTCGCTCTCGCCGGCGCGGCGGCTGATGACGACGATCTTCTCGGCGACCATGAAGGCGGAATAGAAGCCGACGCCGAACTGGCCGATCAGGCCGAGGCCGTCCTTGGCCTCCCTGAGTTTGGACACGAAGGCCTTGGTGCCGGAGCGGGCGATGGTGCCGAGATGGTCGATCAGCTCCTGCCGCTCCATGCCGATGCCGTTATCGGCGATCGTGAGCGTGCCGGCCGTCTTGTTCGGGATGATCCGGATCTTGAGCGCGTCGCCCTCGCCCAGCAGCGCCGGACTGGCGATCGCCTCGTAGCGCAGCTTGTCGCAGGCATCCGAGGCGTTGGAGACGAGCTCGCGCAGGAAGATGTCGGTCTCCGAATAGACGGAGTGCACCATGAGGTGCAGCAGCTCGGAAACCTCGGCCTGGAATGGCTGCGTATGCACAGCCGTATCTGACGTCGTCATGCGTTTACCCGGTCAATCGAAATGGAAAACCGGGATATAACGCGATGAGACAGCGGATCAAGAGGACGTGAGAAGCCGCCCCTGCCCGCGGCAGGGGCACCTGTCCCTTGGCCCCAGGGCGATCAGGTCACGCAGCGGCCCGGCTGGAGCAGCTTGGCGACCTCGGTCAGGGAGCTGACCATCGGCTCGCAAGCGATGGTCGGCTTGTTGCGGCCCTGCTTCTGGTTCTGGTTCTGGTTCTGGTTCTGGAGCGCCGCGGGCGGCTTGGCGTTGCCGGTCTCGATCACCGCGGGGACCCGCAGCAGCACCGAGGTATCGGCAAGGTCGTTCAGCCGCATCGACACGGTGCGGGTGGAAACCGTTCCCGGCTTGATCTCGGCGAGCCGGTCGGCCTTGCCGGTCCGGTTGACGTCGTGGCCGGGCTTGTCGGCGACCGCCTGCCAGCGGTCGGCCAGATCATGGCCGGAGGCCAGTTGTACCTGCACCGCGCCGAGCGTTGCGACAATCGCGACGGCGCTCAAAAATACCTTTTGAATCTGTGACATGGCTGTCGACCCCTCGCCCCATGGCGATCGCGGGAACAACGCGGCCGGAGGAGCGGGGGTTCTCGGCAGAAACGATCACTTAACCGTGTGCAAAAAAGTCGCGCCCCGAAAAATATTTCCGGAGCCCTGGAACGACTTTCGCGGCTGGGAGTCGTCTCAGCAGCCGGCTATTCCCCCCTGCCCCATAAGCCGGCGACGTAGGGCGCGACTGTGGTGATGCCAGTCGCGCCTTACTTTTGTCTGGGGTTCACTTCGCCTTCCCGGCCAGCCACGCCCGCCCCTCGCCATAGAGCTTCTCGACCTCGGCGCCGGTCAGGCCCGGCATGTCGCGCTTGACCTTGTAGCCGATCAGCTCCTGCATGTAGGCGAGATGGCGGTAGCCTTCGGGAAGCGCGGCCAGCGCTGTCTGGTCAAGGCGGAGTGTCGCAGCGGGATCGACCGGGTCGATCCGGTCCTTCTCGTAGATCGGCTGGCGGCGGACGATGCCCCAACGGCCCTGCCGCTTCTCCAGGAAATCGTAGAAGCGTCCGGTGCAGACGACGTCGCAGAGCACATCGTGCACGCCCGCGCGCTGCGAGATCGTCATCTTGGTCTGCGCGATGGCGCGCTCGCCGGACAAATCGATGCTGGTGCCGCCGAGGAAATGCAGGATGCGGACACCCTTGGCAAAGCCCTCCTGGCTGACGCGGATGAAGTCCCGCGCCGGTCCCTGAAACCAGGTGGCGGACATCCAGCCTTCCTCGTGCCAGACAGTCGCAAAGCGCTCCCAGTCGCCAGCATCGCGCCACACCGCCCAATTCTCGACGAGATCGCGGATGGCGAGGCGATCGAGGAGTTGCTGGTCCATGATGCGAAATCTCCTGACGGCTTGAAGCTGCGATGGATGTCATCGGCCAGACGTATCAACGGGGCAATTTGGTTGCCGTCAAGCGGGCTTCCCAACCCTTCGAATTTGCCCGCACCCGCGCGAACGCGATACGAGCAGTGAGACTTGCAATCAACCTGATGGCGATTAGTATCCGGATTGATGCAGATGAAATTCCCTTTGTTGGCCGCCCTCCTCGGATTGCTCGCGGCTTCCCGCTCTTATGCCCAGACTGAACCGCAGAGCGACAGCGCCAAAGCCTGGAAGGCGAGGCTAACGGCGCACATTACCAGCAACAGGTTTTTCCCAGTTGAAGCAGGGGGGCAAACCGGCCAAGCCAAAGTCACATTCGTTATCGACCGGTCCGGCAGGTTGATCTCGCGGGCGCTGGCTGAAAGCACCGGCTCGCGGCCGCTCGATGCTGCTGCGTTGGAGATCGTCGCCCGCGCCCAGCCGTTTCCGGAGCCGCCTTCGGAGCTGAAGGAGGATACGTTCTCTTTCACGGTGCCGATTGTCTTCAACGGCCGCCAATTCCAGGTGCCGTCCTCCGGGTTGGTGCTGAGCCGGACGGGTCCCGCCCTCACGGAGTCCGATGCCATGGCCGCCTGGCGCAAGATGGTCACCGAACATGTCTGGCGCAACAGGGCGTTTCCGCCAGACGCGATAGGCCTGAAGGGCGATGCCGGCGTCACATTCGTGGTCGACCGCTCGGGCAAATTGATCTTGCACGCGTTGGTAGAGAGTACAGGCTCCCCACCGCTGGATGCGGCGGCTCTCAAGATGGTGGAGCGGAGCGAACCATTTCCGAAGCCACCTCCGGAGGCGAAGGACGATCTCCAGAGGGTTACCGTCCTGATGACGCTCGACGGAACGTATCGGCCGTGGATCGAGGACGAAGCCAAGGTAAAGGCCAAGATCAACAATGTCTGCCGAGGCTGCTGAAGCAGGAGGCCGGCGAATAAAAAAGACGGCGCGCCTTGCGACGCGCCGTTCTCTTATTCGATAGAGACTTCCTTACGCCGCCGGCGCCTTGGGCGCGCGGTTGCGCGAGTTGCGCTGGAAGAACAGCGCCTGGCTCGCCACCGCCGACACCATCGCCGGCTGGAACGGCTTCGAGATCAGGAACGCCGGCTCGGGGCGCTCGCCGGTGAGGAAGCGCTCGGGATAGGCCGTGATGAACACCACCGGCACCTCGAAGGTGCGCAGCAATTCGTTGACCGCATCGAGTCCCGACGATCCGTCGGCGAGCTGGATGTCGGCGAGGATCAGGCCGGGCCGCCTGTTCTTGGCCAGCGCCACAGCATCGGCATGGGTGCGCGCGACGCCGACCACGTTGTGGCCGAGATTCTTCACCAGGCTCTCGAGATCCATGGCAATGAAGGTCTCATCCTCGATGATCAGCACTTCGGTGGCGATCTCCGCCGCCATCTCGCGTCCCGCGGCGTCCGCGAGCCGCCGCGTCTCGGCGACATCGGTGCCGAGGATGTAGGCGACTTCCTCTTCCGAGAATCCCTCGAGCGAAAGCAGCAGGAAGGCCTGCCGCGGCAGCGGCGTGATGTTCGACAGCCGCCGCTCCGGCGGCATCGGCAGGGTTGTCACCTCGGCGTCGTCGTTGACGGAGACGGAATTCCAGATCTGGGTGAACAGCCGGAACAGGCCGGCCCGCGGCCCATGGCTCTCGTCGAGCACGGCGGGATCCCCGAGCATGGCTTCCAACATGGCTGCGACATAGGCGTCGCCGGAAGCCTGGCTGCCCGTCAGGGCGCGTGCATACCGGCGCAACAACGGCAAGTGTTCAGCGACAAGCTGTGAACGGGACATCCCCACTCCATTCATCTTCGGACCGACCTTAGAAGACTTAGAGAGATCACGAGGGGAGGCCCGGGTTCCCCTGCTCGGGCTGTCTACGTCTCAGGGCAAGAAAAGTTCCGTAGCTGGCGGAACTTTTTCTCGAACCTGGAATTGAGCCTATCCAGGGAACGGCTCCCGGTTGAGAAAACTTCTCGAATTTACAGTCACTTAACTCGGGGAAACGTGGAACAGGTCATGAAAGATCTCAAGTCTCAAGCCAGCAAAAGCACGACCCCCGGCAAGGGAGGGCTCACTCCGGAGATCCAATCCCGGATCGGGCATCAACTCCGCGCCATGTACGACGACGTCGTCCGGCAGGGGGTTCCGGATCGGTTCGCGGAACTGATCAAGAAGCTTGATGCGCCGGGAGCGACACCCCACGTGGAAAATGAGGGCGGATCCAACGACAACAACAATGGGAGGGATTAATGCCTCTCACGGACTCCCTGCGTAACGACATCCTCGCGGCCGTGCCAAGTCTGCGCGCGTTCGCGATCTCGCTCAGCGGCAACGCCGACCGCGCCGACGATCTGGTGCAGGAAACGCTGTTGCGTGCGCTAGCCAACATCGACTCCTTCCAGCCCGGCTCCAACCTGCCGGCCTGGCTGTTCACGATCCTGCGCAACCTGTTCCGCTCCGACTATCGCAAGCGGCGGCGCGAGGTCGAGGACGCCGAGGGCAATTATGCGAAGACGCTGAAGACACAGCCCTCGCAGAACGCGCATCTCGAGTTCGAGGAGTTTCGCACCGCGCTCGAAAAGCTCCCGCAGGACCAGCGCGAAGCGCTCATCCTGGTCGGCGCCTCCGGCTTCTCCTATGAGGACGCAGCGTCGATCTGCGGCTGTGCGGTCGGCACGATCAAGAGCCGGGTCAACCGTGCGCGATCGAAACTCGCCGCGCTGCTCTATGTCGATGGTGCCGAGGATTTCGGGCCCGACGAGACCGTGCGCGCCGTGATCGGCGGCAGCGGCGGCTAGCGGCAGGCCGTCATCGGACTGAGGCGACAAATGGAAAGGCGGCCGTTCACGCGGCCGCCTTTACGTGCGTCTGATGGCGCTGCACTTGAGCCAATAAATCACTTGTCCACGAAGGTCACGGTCTCGGCGACGCTCGCCCGCGAGGTGCGGTAGCTGTTGACCTTGTGGGCGTGGTCGGCATAGCCGAACGAGATGCCACAAACGACGCGGCGGTCATCGGGCAGATTGAAGTGACGGCGGATCAGGCCGGAGTGCCGCGCCAGCGCCGCCTGCGGAATGGTGCCGAGCCCGAGCGCCTGGGCGGCCAGCATGAAATTGGAGACATAGGCGCCGCAATCGATCGCGCCGTAGATGCCGAGCGGCTCGTTGGTGTGGATGACAGCGACATGCGGCGCGCCGAAGAAATTGTAGTTCTCCAGCGCCTGCTTGGCGTAGCCCATCTTGTCGCCGCGGGGGATCCCGAGCGTGTTGTAGAGCTGAAACCCGCTTTCGCGGCGGCGATCGAGATAGACGCCGACATATTCGCGCGGCGGGATGAAATCGTAATCGTCGCCGAGTCCGCCGGAGGCTTCCTTGTAGATCAGCTGGCGAAAGCGCTCCTTGGCCTCGCCGCTGGCGATGATGACCTCCCAGGGCTGGCTGTTGCACCAAGATGCGGTGCGCTGCGCGGTCTTCAGCACATGCTCGATGGTGGCGCGATCGACCTCCTTGGGCAGGAAGGCGCGCACCGAGTAGCGCTCGTTGAGCAACTCTTCGAGCACGCCGATGCGGTCTTCGGTTTGGCTCACTTTTGCATCCATGTTTAGCTCGTGCTCTTTTCTCGTAGGGTGGGCAAAGGCGCCGTAGCTAAAGGCGTGCCCCGGCGCATCTGCATATGGTGGGCACGCTTCGCTTTGCCCACCCTACGAGATACCGCGAGACGTGAGATCAACGCCCCTTGGTCGGGATCTTGTTGTACGGCACGTCCTTGTCGACGCGGATGTCACCCGGCAGGCCCAGCACGCGCTCCGCGATGATGTTGCGCAGGATCTCGTCGGTGCCGCCGGCGATGCGCATCGAGGGCGAGGACAGCAGCATCTGCTGGAACTGGCCCTGCACCGTCTCCTCATCGCTGCCTGTGAGAACGCCGGCCGCGCCCTGGAGGTCCATGGCGTAGGTCGCGATGTCCTGGAGCATCATGCCCGAGACCAGCTTGCCGATCGAGTTCTCCGGACCCGGCCGCTCGCCTTTCGACAGCGCCGAGATCGCGCGGTAGCTGGTATATTTCAGCCCGCTCGACTTCACCGCCCAGCTCGCAAGCTTGGAGCGCACCGCGGGATCGTCGATGGCGAGACCGTCCTCGAGCATCAGGTTCGCGCAGAACTCGAACATTTCGGGCACACCGGTCGCAAGCCGCGAGCCGATCGACATGCGCTCGTTCATCAGCGTGGTCAGCGACACGCTCCAGCCCTCGCCGACGGCGCCGAGGCGCTGGCTGTCCGGGATCACCACGTCGGTGAAATAGACCTCGTTGAACTCCTGCATGCCGTTGGCCTGCTTGATCGGCCGCACCTCGACCCCCTCGCTCTTCATGTCCAGGAAGAACATGGTAAGGCCCTTGTGCTTGGGCACGTTCGGATCGGTGCGCGCGATCAGAAGGCCGAAGTCGGAATAATGCGCGCCCGAGGTCCAGGTCTTCTGGCCGTTGACGACCCAATTGTCGCCCTTCTTCTCCGCGCGCGTGCGCAAGCCCGCAACGTCCGAGCCGGCCGAGGGTTCGGAGAACAGCTGGCACCAGATCTCCTCCCCGGAGGCGAGCTTCGGCAAGTACCGGCGCTTGGCGTCCTCGCTGCCGAAGGCCATCACGGTCGGGCCGCACATGCCCTCGCCGATCTGGAACGGCTGCGTCAGCTTGCCGTAGACGCCCTCCTCCTGCTGCCAGATCACGCGCTCGATCGGCGTGGCGCCGCGGCCGCCATATTCCTTCGGCCAGTGCAGGCAGGCCCAGCCGCCCTCCGCCTTCTTCTTCTGCCAGGCCTTGCCGACATCGACGATGTCGTGCTGGGCGAGCCGGATGCGGCCGAGCGAGGATTTTGACAGCTCCGCCAAAAACTCCTTCGGCGCGTTGCCCTCGACCCATTTGCGCGCGGTCTCGCGGAATGCGGCTTCCTGCGGGGTGTCGTCGAAGTTCATGGCAGACCTCTAACCTCTTCCCTTCGTCGGGATCTTGTTGAACGGCACGTCCTTGTCGACGCGGATGTCGCCGGGCAGGCCCAGCACCCGCTCGGCGATGATGTTGCGCATGATCTCGTCGGTGCCGCCTTCGACACGGGTGCCCGGCGCGCGCAGCAGCATGGCCTGGAAGCGGCCGGCGATCTCGGCATCCTCGGGGCCGCTGATGACACCGCTCGCGCCCTGCAAGTCCAGCGCGTAGGTCGCAACGTCCTGGATCATCGATCCGGCAACGAGCTTGCCGATGGAGTTCTCCGGCCCCGGCCGCTCGCCCTTCGACAGTGCCGAGATCGCGCGCATGCTGGTGTAGCGCAGGCCGCTCGCCTTCACCGCCCAGTTCGCGAGCTTCGAGCGCACCGCCCTATCGTCGATCGCCGGACCGTCCTCCAGCATCAGGCTGGTGCAATAGTCGAACAGTTCGGGGAAACCGGTCGAGACGCCCGCGCCGATCGACATGCGCTCATTCATCAGCGTGGTCAGCGAGACGTTCCAGCCGTCACCGACCTCGCCGAGGCGCTGATGGTCGGGGATACGCACGTTGGTGAAATAGACCTCGTTGAAGTCGGAAGCACCGCTCGCCTGCTTGATCGGCCGCACCTCGACCCCCTCGCTCTTCATGTCCAGGAAGAACATGGTGAGGCCCTTGTGCTTGGGCACATCAGGATCGGTACGGGTGAGCAGGATGCCATAGTCGGAATAATGCGCGCCCGACGTCCAGATCTTCTGGCCGTTGATGACCCATTCATCGCCATCCTTCTCCGCCCGCGTGCGCAGGCCCGCGACGTCGGAGCCGCCGGCCGGCTCGGAGAACAGCTGGCACCAGACCTTTTCGCCTGATGCGAGCGGCGGCAGATAGGTGCGCTTATGCTCCTCCCGTGCGAATGCCATCACGGTCGGCCCGCACATGCCGTGGCCGATGATGAACATATGGGAGAGCTTGCCGAACGGCCCCTCTTCCTGCTGCCAGATCACGCGCTCGATCGGCGACGATCCACGGCCGCCATATTCCCTCGGCCAGTGCAGGCAGGCCCAGCCCGCATCGGCCTTCTTCTTCTGCCAGGCCTTGGCGACCTCGAGGATGTCAGCGTTCTTGAGCTGGGTGCGGCCAAGCGAGGATTTGCGCAGCTCGTCCTCGTACTGCCTGGGCGCGTTCGCTGCGATCCAGGCGCGTGCGGTGGCGCGGAATTCGGCTTCCTGCGGGGTGTCGTCGAAGTTCATGGTCTTGTCTCTTCTTCCGTCATTCCGGGGCGATGCGAAGCATCGAACCCGGAATCCAGAGGTTACTTACTCATCTCGAGATTCTCAGATGTGCAATTGCACATCGTAGTTCGCCGCGTTGCGGCGCCCCGGGATGACGACAACATCAAGCCGCGTTCTTCTTGCGCATGCGGTCGATCAACCGGTCTTCCCAATAGGACAGGCTGCCGAGGGCCAGCGCCATCGCGTTCGCCCGGCGGTAGTACATGTGGCAGTCGAACTCCCAGGTGAACCCCATGCCGCCGTGCACCTGGATATTGTTCTTGGCGCAGTGCTGGAACGCCTGCGTTGCGCTGATGCGCGCGGCGGCGGCGGCTTCCGGCAATTCGGATGCGTTGGTCGAAAGCGCCCAGGCGCCGTAATAGCTGTTGGAGCGCGCCAGCGTCGCCGAGACGTACATGTCGGCAAGCATGTGCTTCACCGCCTGGAACGAGCCGATCTGGCGGCCGAAGGCGATGCGGTCGAGCGCGTAGTCGCGGCCCATCTCCAGCGCGCGGTCGGAGCCGCCAACCTGCTCGAAGGCGCACAGCACGGCGGCACGGTCGAGCACCTGGGTGAGGATGCTCCAGCCCTCGCCGGCCGCGCCCAGCGGCTCGGCCTTGCAGTCCTTGAAAGTGATCTCCGCCTGGCCACGCGTCGGATCAAGGTTGGTCAGGCTTTTCACCTCGACGCCGCCGCCCTTGAGATCGACCAGGAACAGCGAGATGTCGCTCTCACGCCCGCTCGACCCCGTGCGCGCTGCAACGACGGCGAAGTCGGCGATCGCGCCATCGGCCACGGGCTTCTTGACGCCGTTGAGCACGCCATTCGCAGCAGTGAGCTTGATGGCCTTCGGCGACGGATTGCCCTTGCCCTCGAACAGCGCCAGCGTCCCGATCGCCTCGCCCGAGGCAATCGCCGGCAGCCACTTCTTCTTCTGCGCGTCGCTGCCGGCGATCAGCAGCGCTTCGGCGGCGAGATAAACGGTCGAGGAGAACGGCACCGGCGCGTTGGCCCGGCCCATCTCTTCCGCGATCACGCACAGCTCGAGATGGCCGGCGCCCGCGCCGCCGAATTCTTCGGGGATTGCGACGCCGAGGAAGCCCATCTCGGCGAGGCCCTTCCAGAGTTCCTTGTCGTAGGGAGCCTTGCCGTCGAGCACGACGCGCACGGCCTTGGGCGGGCATTTTTCGGTGAGGAATTTGCGCGCCTGGTCGCGGAGTTGCTTCTGGTCGTCGGAGAAGTCGAAGTTCATGGCGGCTTGCTTTCTTATTGGGTCACTTGAATTGATGCCGTCATTCCGGGGCGCGACGACGTCGCGAGCCCGGAATCCATTTCGCCACGCGTATGCGGCCCGATGGATTCCGGGTTCGCGCTATGCGCGCCCCGGAATGACGAATGGAGAGAGGAGTGCTTCATCGCAGCACGATCACATCCTGATCCGGCTTGTCCGCATAGAGCCGCTCCACCAGCACAGCCCGACGCTCCAGGCCGGCGCGCTGGTTGATGTAGCCCTTGTCGGTCAGCTCATTGCCGTCGATCGAGGGCGGCTCGACCATCAGCATGGCGCGCGCGATGATGCGGCTGCTGGCGCCTTCGCACTCCCTGTTGTGCGCTTCCAGACCGCGCCTGAAACAGGCGATCACCTCGGGATGTTTCACGGCCTGCTCAAAGCTGAGATCGGGATTGCCGACAAGCTGGCGGCAGGCATGCAGGTTCGGCCAGGCGAGCAGGCCGATGAAGGCGCGATCCTGCCCTGCGACCAGCGCGTCATGCACGACAGGCGTTGCGGCTGCGATGGTGTCGGTGCGGAGCGAGCCGACATGGACGAACGTGCCGGTGGTCAGCTTGAAGTCTTCGACGACGCGCCCGGCAAAGATGATGCCCTTCACCGGATCGGCGTCGTCGACGAAGATGCCGGCGTCGCCGATGCAGTAGAAGCCTTCCTCGTCGAACATCTTCCTGGTCAGCTCCGGCTGGCCGAAATAGCCGGGCGTGACGTTGACGCCGCGCAGGCGCAGCTCGTATTTCGAGCCGCACGGCACCATCTTCAATTCGACGCCGGGGAACGGCAGGCCGATCAGGCCGACGCGCTCGGTGTCCCAATAGGTGCCGGTCGAGGTCGGCGCGGTCTCGGTCGAGCCCCAGCCGGTGTAGAACACGATGCGCTCGCCGGTGGTCTTCACCGCGAGAGCCTGCATGCGGTCGTAGAGATCGTCGGGCAGCCGCGCGCCGCCATAGGCCATGATCGACAGGTTCTTGAAGAAGGAGCGGCACAGCGCATCGTCCTTCTCCATGGCAGCGGCGAGCGCGGCATAGCCGGCGGGCACGTTGGCGTAATAGGTCGGCGAGATCTCGTGCAGATTGCGCAGCGTCTCCTCGAACTGGCCCGGCATCGGCCGGCCGTCGTCGATATAGAGCGTCCCGCCGTCGACCAGGATGGGATGGAACGCGGCATTGCCGCCCATCGTGTGGTTCCAGGGCATCCAGTCCAGCATGGTCGAGATCGGTCCGCCCGGATCGCGCGGCCGCACCTGCATCATCATCGCGGCATTGGCGCACATCATGCGCTGCGTGTTGATGACGGCTTTTGGCATGCCGGTCGAACCGGAGGTGAAGAGCAGCTTGCCGACGGTGTCGGGCGTGATTTTGTCAATCGACTCCGCGACAGCGGCGGTCACCGGCGTTGCCGCAAGCTCGGCAAAGCTGACGCTCTTGATGCCGTCGCAGGGCCGCAAGACGTGGACCACGGTGACGCCGGTAAGATCGAGCGCTTTGAGTGCCTTCTCAAAGGTCGGGCCGTCCTGCACCATCACCACGGCCGGCTTGATCAGGTCGAACAGGTATTTCAGCTTGACGTGATCATGGCTCATCAGCGAGTAGGCCGGCGACACGGGAGCCGCCGGAACGCGCGCCTGCATCGCCGCCTGCGTCATCAGCGCATGCTCGATCGAGTTGCCGGACAGGATCGTGACCGGGCGGCCATCGAGGCCAAGATTGAGCAGGCCTTGCGTCAGCGAATCCACGGTGCGCTTGGCGTCGCCGTAAGAGACCTTCCGCCATTCGCGGTTGGGGCCGCCGCGCTGGGCGAGCCAGACGCGCTCGGGTGCATGCTTCGCCCATTTGGCGAGCGAGGCCGGGATGTGCCTCTCGTGAGGTTGCAGCGGAATGCGCGACTTCAGCACCACCGTGCCGTCGCCGCGGCGCTCGACGTCGATGTCGCGTGCCAGCCACTCGACCTTGCGAAAGGCGGGCTTCGTCATCACCGCCGCCGCGCTGCCACTCATTTTGCGTCTCCCGGAATTACTGTCCTTTGCGGATCTTCGTCGTTCAGCGCCTGATATAGACAGGCTTTCGCTTCTCAAGGAAGGCCCTGATGCCTTCCGAAAATTCCTCGGAGCGGCTGCACAGGACCTGATTGCGGTCTTCCATCGCGATAACAGCTTCCAGCGATCCGGCATCGACGCTCATGTTGAGGCATTCTTTCGAGAGGCGTAGACCCACCGGCGAGGCCGTGATCATCGCATCGATGTAAGGCTCAGCCGCATCATCGAGCTTGTCCTCGTCGACGACCTCGGAGACGAGACCGACCGCGAGCGCCCGCTCGGCGCCGATGAAGCGCCCCGTGAGGATCAGCTCGGAGGCGACGGAGACACCGACGAGGCGCGGCAGAAAATAGCTGGTGCCGATGTCGCAGCCGCCAAGGCCGAGCTTGATGAAGGCGCAGTTCATCCGCGCCGATTTCGTCGCGATGCGGATGTCGGCCGCAAGCGCCAGCGCAAAGCCGCCGCCGGCCGCCGCGCCCTGCACCAGCGCCAGGATCGGCTGCGGACAGCGCCGCATCAGCATCACGATGTCGGCGATGCGCCGCTGCGAGTCCAGGGATTCGGTGACGCCGGGCGGCTCCTGCTGCCCAGCCCGGCGCGCCATCGCGGCCTTGAGATCGAGGCCCGCGCAAAAATTCTTGCCGGCGCCCTTCAGCACCACGAGGCGCGTCTCGCGGTTGCGCTGGAGGCCCTGGAAATAGACGTTGAGCGCATCGATCAGCGCGGGATCGAGCGCGTTGAGGCTGTCGGGACGGTTGAGCGTCACCCGGTCGACGCCGTCGTTGTGCTCGATCAGCAGGGGTTGGGACATGCGCGACTTCCTTCATCCGCAACAATGGTGCCGATTGCTGCGCCCTCTCCCCTTGTGGGAGAGGGCATGTACGTCGCTCGCCGCGCATTCGCTCGGGTGAGGGGTCTGCCTCCACAGGTGAGATCGCGGAGAGAACCCCTCATCCGTCGCGCTGCGCGCGCCACCTTCTCCCACAGGGGGAGAAGGGGAAGAGAGCTTTACCGCGGCGCCATGCGGATGGCGCCGTCGAGGCGGATGGTCTCGCCGTTCAGCATCGGGTTCTCGACGATGTGCACCGCCAGCGAGCCGTATTCAGCGGCATCGCCAAGGCGCGCGGGATGCGGCACTTGGGCGCCAAGGCTCTTGCGGGCCTCTTCGTTCAGGCCCATCAGCAGCGGCGTCAGGAACAGGCCGGGCGCGATGGTGTTGACGCGGATCTTCTGGCTCGCGAAGTCGCGCGCGGCCGGCAGCGTGAGGCCGACGACGCCACCCTTCGACGCCGCATAGGCGATCTGGCCGATCTGACCTTCATAGGCCGCCACCGACGCGGTGTTGATGATGACACCACGCTCCTCGCCAATCGGCTCGACGGTGACCAGGCGCTCCGCGAACAGCCGCAGGCAGTTGAACGTGCCGATCAAATTGACGTTGATGATGCGGGCGAACTTGGCGAGCGGATAGACGCCGTCCTTGCCGACGATGCGCTGCGAGCCGCCGATGCCGGCGCAGTTCATCAGCACGCGCGCGACACCGTGGGCGGCTTCGGCCTTGGCGATCGCAGCCTTGATGCCGTCCTCGTCGGTGACGTCAGCATGCAGCGCGACGCCCTTCACCTCGGCCGCGACCTTCTCGGCGTTTTCCTTGCTCTGGTCGATCACGCCAATCTTTGCGCCCTTGGCGGCCATGGCGCGGGCGGTCGCGGCACCAAGGCCCGAACCACCGCCGGTGATGAGAACGGCTACGTCTTTCAACTGCATCGCAAATACCTTTCCTTGGGCGTTTCTTCTCTGGACTTGACGGGTTCGGCCGGATCATCCGGCCGCGGCAGCTTCCTCGACGTTGGTGAGGATGCCGCCGCAGATCAGCGTTTCCATGTGCTTGATGTATTGCCGGCAGACTTCGTCGGTGACCGGGCCGACGCCGGTCGCGCGAGACATCGCGTGCCGGCCGAAGAACAGATGATCGCAAGCGCCGATCAGGCTGGTGTAGAACAGCACCGGATCGGTCTGACGGAATTCGCCGCGGCTGACGCCTTCGGCGAGCAGGCGGCGATGAAAATCCAGCAGCGGCGCGACGAAGAATTTCGAGACTTCGTCGGCAGAGCCGGCGACGCTCTCGTGCAGGAGATAGTGGATCAGCCGGTTCATGTAGGGGAACCGGTGATAGGCCCGGATGATGCCGCCAATATGCAGCTTCAGCTTCGCGGTCGGCGTGATCGGCTGGGCCAGCAGATATTCGAGGTTGGACAGCTCCGTTCCCGCATCGCGCTCGAGCAGCGCCAGCAGCAGGCCGTCCTTGTTGCCGAAGTGATATTTGACCAGCGCGGCGTTGGCGCCCGACTTCTGGGCGATGTCGGAGAGCGAAATCTCGATCGAGGAACGTTCGATCATCAGCTCGCTCGCGGCCACGAGCAATTTCTCTGCCGTGGAATTCTTTCCGTTGGGGAGCCTGGTCGGTACGCTGGTAGCCACGGAGTTCCCTGTTCTCGCCGCTTGAAGCGGGGCGCAGATAAGCCCAAGCAGCGCCTCATCACAAGAGTTAATTGATCGATTGACTAAATGATGTCGCGCCCTTTTAATCCGCCCCCGACAACCAACCCGATCCAGAAAAATTCAGGGAGAAACCGAAATGGCCGAGGCTTACATCGTCGCCGCTGCGCGTACCGCCGGCGGGCGCAAGGGGGGCCGCCTCGCCGGCTGGCATCCGGCCGATCTCGCCGCCAAGGTGCTGGACGAGTTGGTCGATCGCACCAAGGTCGATCCGGCCCTGGTCGAGGACGTGATCATGGGCTGCGTGATGCAGGTCGGCGAACAGTCCAACAACGTCGCGCGCAATGCGATCATGGCCTCGAAGCTGCCGGAAAGCGTGCCGGGCACCTCGATCGACCGCCAGTGCGGCTCCTCGCAGCAGGCGCTGCACTTCGCGGCCCAAGCCGTGATGTCCGGTGCGATGGACGTCGTGATCGCCGCCGGCGTGGAATCGATGACGCGCGTGCCGATGGGCCTGTCCTCGCAGCTCCCGGCCAAGAACGGCTTTGGCAATTACAAGAGCCCGGGCATCGAGGCGAAGTACCCCAACATCGTGTTCAGCCAGTTCACCGGCGCGGAGATGATGGCCGAGAAGTACGGCCTCTCCAAGAATGACCTCGACGAATATTCCTTCAACAGCCATCAGCGCGCGATCGCGGCGACGCAAGCCGGTCACTTCAAGAGGGAGATCGTCCCGCTCGAGATCACCCGCGCCGACGGCAGCAAGGATACCCACCACATCGACGAGGGCATCCGCTTCGACGCCACGCTCGACGGCATCAAGGGCGTCAAGCTGATCGCCGAGAACGGCAAGCTCTCCGCGGCCAGCGCCAGCCAGATCTGCGACGGCGCTTCCGGCGTCATGGTGGTGAACGAGCGCGGGTTGAAGCAGCTCGGCGTCAAGCCGCTCGCGCGCGTCCATCACATGACCATGATGGGCGGCGATCCCGTGATCATGCTGGACGCGCCGCTGCACGCCACCAAGCGCGCGCTGGAGAAGGCCGGCATGACGATCGGCGACATCGACCTGTTCGAGGTCAACGAGGCCTTCGCCTCGGTGCCGACCGCCTGGCTCAAGACCACCGGCGCCGATCCGGAGCGCCTCAACATCAATGGCGGCGCCATCGCGCTCGGCCATCCGCTCGGCGGCTCCGGCACCAAGCTGATGACGACGCTGATCCACGCGCTGCACCAGCGTGGCAAGCGCTATGGCCTGCAGACCATGTGCGAAGGCGGCGGCATGGCCAATGTGACGATCGTGGAGCGGCTGTAAACTACTGCTGCCACACTAACGGTGTCGTCCCGGCGAAAGCCGGGACCCATACCGCGAAATCTATCGATAGTGGTTGGTCGCAGTACCGAACGACGATCCTCCGCCAAACGACGCCCTGTGGTTATGGGTCCCGGCTTTCGCCGGGACGACATCTCGTGTGCCTTTTGGGACCTACGCTTATGACCCATCCGTCCGTCTACGCGAAGACCACGCCGAACAAGATCGCCTACCAGATGGCCGGCACCGGCAAGGCGATCACCTATCGCGAGCTCGACGAGCTCTCGAACCAGGGCGCACACCTGTTCCGCTCGCTCGGCCTGAAGGCCGGCGACCACATCGCGCTATTGATGGAGAACCGGCTTGCCTTCATGGAGATCTGCTGGGCAGCGCAGCGCAGCGGGCTCTATTACACCGCGATCAGCCGCTATCTGAAGCAGGACGAGATCGACTACATCATCGCCGATTGCGGCGCCAGGGTCGTGATCACCACGCCGAAATGCGCCGACCAGATCAAGGCCCTGATCAAGGGCACGCCCGGCGAGCCGGTCTTCTACATGATGGACGAGCCGCTGCCCGGATTCCGTTCCTACGACGAGGAAGCCGCAGCACAGCCGACGACGCCGATCGCCGACGAGGTCGCCGGCTACGACATGCTGTACTCGTCCGGCACCACCGGCCGGCCCAAGGGCATCAAGAAGGCGTTCGAGGGCAACAGGATCGACCTGCCGAACGCCTTCCTGCGCGTGCTCTGCGCCGACATGTGCGGCATGAATGCGGAGAGCACGTATCTCTCGCCGGCGCCGCTCTATCACGCGGCTCCCCTGCGCTTCAACATGATGGCAATCGTGCTCGGCGGCACCTCCATCATCATGGAGCGTTTTGACGCCGAAGAGTTCTTGAAGCTGGCCGAGAAGTACAAGGTCACACAATCTCAGCTCGTGCCGACCATGTTTGTGCGCATGCTGAAGCTGCCGGACGAGATCCGCACGAAGTACAACGTCTCGACGCTCAAGGGCGCCATCCACGCCGCCGCCCCCTGCCCGGTCGACGTCAAAGCAGCAATGATCGAATGGTGGGGACCGATCCTGATCGAGTATTACGCCGGCTCGGAAGGTAACGGCGTCACCGTGTGCAATTCGAAAGAATGGCTGGGGCATCGCGGCAGCGTCGGCCGCGCCGTGGTCGGCAAGATCAAGATTCTCGACGAGAACGACGAGGAGCAACCGACCGGCGAAATCGGCACGGTCTATTTCGCCGACGCGCCTGTTTTCACCTATCACAACGATCCCGAGAAGACCAAGAAGGCCTACAACGCCAAGGGCTGGTCGACGCTCGGCGATGTCGGCTATCTCGACAAGGACGGCTTTCTCTATCTCACCGATCGCAAGTCCTACATGATTATCTCGGGCGGGGTGAACATCTACCCGCAGGAGACCGAGGACGTGCTCATCACCCACCCCGATGTCGCCGACGTCGCCGTGTTCGGCGTGCCGAACGAGGAGATGGGCGAGGAGGTGAAGGCGGTGGTGCAGCCGCACGACATGACGCGTGCGGGCAAGGCGCTGGAAGCCGACCTGATCGCCTATTGCAAGGGCCGCCTCTCCGCCATCAAGTGCCCGCGCTCGATCGATTTCGAGGCCGAGCTGCCGCGCACGCCGACCGGCAAGCTGGTGAAGCGGCATTTGCGCGACAAATATTGGCCGAAGACGGCGGCGAAGATCTAGCCCGAGCAGTCGTTCCGAACACCGTCATGGCCGGGCTTGTCCCGGGCATCTACGTTCTTTGTGCGGCCGGGAAGACGTGGATGGCCGGGTCAGGCCCGGCCATGACCCCGAGCGAGCCTCAACGTAGCCTCAATCGAACAGGCTCGGCGTGTGGTTCACCAGCGCGCCTTCGATCTCGAGCATCTTCAGCTTCGTCACGACGCCGCCATTGGCCGAGAAGCCGCCGGGCTTGTTGCCGGCCGCCAGCACGCGGTGGCAGGGCACGACGATCGGGCACGGGTTGCGGCCCAGCGCCTGGCCGACATCGCGCGACAGCTCGACGCCGCCGAGCTGCTTGGCGATGTCGCCATAGGTGATGGTCTTGCCGGGCGGGATGCCACGGGCGATCTCGTAGACGCCGCGGTTGAAGTCGGGCACGCCGTCGAGATCGAGCGGGATGTCGGTGAGGTCATCCGGCTCGCCCGCGAGCAGATTTGTGATCCGGTCGATCGCCTGCTGCACCTCGGCGGGCGGCTCGGCTTCACTGGCATCGATGTGGCGCTGGCTGATGCGGGTGCGGATCTTCTGCTCGCCGCCCATCGGAAGCTGCGTGCCGTTGATGCCGCGCGGGCCCCAGGCGATGGCGCAGAGGCCGATCCTGGTATCGAACAGGGCAAAATGCTGGTCGGTCATGGCTTGGTTCCTGGCTGCGTCCTTGTCGCATGCCCCCAATGTGATCTCTGGCCAAATCTAGGCTTGGAAATAGTTGCGATCCACCCGGTTTCCGGGAATCTTGCACAGGAGTTCCGCCTCCTTCCCGCGAGCCCAGAATGCAGAGCCTTCACGTCAACGGTTACGACATGCCCTATCTCGACGTGGGCGAAGCCAAAGGCGGCCCGCCGCTGGTCTGCGTGCATGGATCGCTCTCGGACTTCCGCATCTGGGGCTGCGTGCTCGGGCCGCTGACGCAACGGCACCGGCTGATTGCCGTCAGCCTGCGGCACTTCTTCCCCGAGCAGTGGGACGGCAACGGCGACACCTATTCCATCAGCCAGCATGTCGACGACGTCATCGCCTTCATCGAAAAACTCGACCTCGGTCCGGTCGACCTGATGGGGCATTCCCGCGGCGGGCACATCTGCTTCCGCGTGGCGCAACGGCGGCCGGAGCTGCTCCGGCGGCTGATCCTCGCCGAGCCCGGCGGCGAACTCGATGCGAGCCTCGATCCCGATTACGTCGGTGGCCCCTCGCCGCTCTTGGCGCGGTTCACGGCCTCGGCCGAGAAGATCGCGGCCGGCGATGTCGACGGCGGCCTTGCCGTCTTCGTGGACACGCTGGAGGGCGCCGGCACCTGGCCGCGGCTCCCGGCGATGGTGAAGCAGAATCTGCGCGACAACGCCTATACGCTGATCGGGCAGGTCCGCGACAACCGCCCGCCGTTCTCGAAGGCGGATGCGGAATCGATCAAGATGCCGACGTTGTTCATCCTGGGCGCGCGGACCAAGGGCCTGCTGCCGAAGGTGCTGCATGCGCTGGCCGCGCACGTGCCCTATTCCAAGACGGCGATCATCCCGAACGCGACGCATCCGATGTTCGAGCAGGCGCCGCAAAAATACTCCGAAGTAGTGCTGGACTTTCTGGCGAGCTGAGCATGCAGAGCTTTCGCGTCAACGGTTACGACATGGCCTATCTCGAAGTCGGAGAAGGCCCGCCGCTGGTCTGCGTGCATGGCACGCTCGGGGATTTCCGCACTTGGTATTCCGTGCTCGGCCCGCTGTCGAAGAGCCATCGGGTGATCTCGATCAGCCTGCGGCATTTCTTTCCCGAGCATTGGGACGCCATCGGCGACGACTACAAGATGGCGCAGCACGTCGCTGATGTAATCGCCTTCATCGAGCAGGTGAGGCCCGCACCCGTCGATCTGATGGGACATTCGCGCGGCGGCCACATCGCCTTTCGCGTGGCGCAGGCGCGGCCTGATCTGTTGCGCAAGCTGGTGCTGGCCGAGCCCGGTGGCGATCTCGACGTCAGCCTGCCGGTCCCTGAAGGCACGCCCGCGCACCCGCCGCTGGCGACGCGCACGGCGCGCTCGGTCGAGATGATCCGCGCCGACGACATCGAGGGCGCGCTGCAGAATTTCTACGAGGGGATCGAAGGCGACGGCTCGTGGCGGCGCGTGCCGGCGGCGGCGAAGCAGCAATTGCGCGACAACGCCATCACCTTCCTCGGCCAGGTCAACGAGCAGCGCAGGCCCTATACGCTCGCGGATGCGCAGGCGATCAGGACGCCGACGCTCCTGATCGGCGGCGGCGCGACGACGGGAAGCCTGTCGGTGATGTGGCGCGTGCTGGCGGAGCACATCGCAGGAGCCAAGACGGCCGTGATCGCGAATGCCGGCCACTGGATGTTCGAACAGGCGCCACTGGAATATGGCGAGGTGGTGAACAGGTTTCTGGCGGAGTAGCTGGGTGTAAGGAACGCACCGTCGTTGATCCCCCTCGCCCCGCTTGCGGGGAGAGGGTGGGGTGAGGGGGAGCCTCCGCGCAGACGGTGACAGCGAGACTCGCGGAAACTCCCCCTCACCCGGAATTTGCGATGCAAATTCCGGCCTCTCCCCGCAAGCGGGGAGAGGCGAAGGAAGAGCCTCACACCTTCCACACGCCGACCGGCATCTTGATCGTCGCGTTGAGGCGGTTCCAGACGTTGATGGTCGCGATCGAGAGGATCAGGGTTGCGAGCTCGCGCTCGTCGAAATGCTTGGCGGCCTCGTTCCAGATCAGATCGGGCACCGGATCCTCACGGTCGGCGATACGGGTGACCGCCTCGGTCAGAGCCAGCGCGGCGCGCTCGGCTTCGGTGAAATAGGGGGTATCGCGCCAGGCCGAGACGGCGAACAGGCGCTCGTCGGTCTCGCCGACCTTGCGGGCGATCTTCGGGTGCATGTCGACGCAGACGCTGCAGCCATTGATCTGGCTGGCGCGCAGGTGCACCAGTTCCAGGAGCTTTTCCGGCAGGCCCTGTTTGGTCAAATTGCCGAGAGATTGCAGGACATTCATGGCCTCGGGCAGGACCATGACGGGGTGATTCATGCGGGCGTGCATCATTGTCGTCTCCATCTGTCGAATTTCGAAGGTTCCGGTCACATTGGCCGGATTGGCTTCGTCATGGGCATGACGGATCGCGACGAGGGAATGTGACCGATGACCCAAAAAAACTTTGAAGAAGATTTTCTCAGCCAACAGTTCGAGGCCAGCAGGGACCATTTGCGCGCGGTCGCCTACCGGATGCTGGGCTCCCGCGCCGAGGTCGACGATGCCGTGCAGGAGGCCTGGCTGCGGGTCAGCCGCTACGATACGTCCGATGTCGCGAATTTGCGGGGCTGGCTGACCACCGTGGTCGCGCGCATCTGCCTCGACATGCTGCGCGCGCGCAAATCGCGCCGCGAGGACCCGATGGGCCCGCATGTGCCGGAGCCGGTCGACGAGACGCGGGAGCGCGAAGCGGAGATGGCCGATTCCGTCGGCGCGGCACTGCTGATCGTGCTGGAAACCTTGCAGCCGGCGGAGCGGCTCGCCTTCGTGCTGCACGACATGTTCGCGGTGCCCTTCGAGGAGATCGCGCCGATCGTCGGGCGCTCCGTCGATGCCTCGCGCCAGCTTGCCAGCCGTGCGCGGCGGCGCGTGCAGGGCGCGCCGGTGCCCGAGACGGACCTGTCGCGTCAACGCAAGATCGTCGATGCCTTCCTCGCAGCTTCGCGCGAAGGCAATTTCGAGGGG
Organism: Bradyrhizobium sp. WSM2254; assembly: GCF_000472645.1. Classification (NCBI taxonomy): domain Bacteria; kingdom Pseudomonadati; phylum Pseudomonadota; class Alphaproteobacteria; order Hyphomicrobiales; family Nitrobacteraceae; genus Bradyrhizobium; species Bradyrhizobium sp. WSM2254. The sequence continues at coordinate 54,501 of NZ_AXAB01000009.1, forward strand.
CTGCTTGCCGTGCTCGATCCCGACGTCGTCTTTCGCGCCGACCAGGCCGCGGTGCGGCTCGGTACGCTGCCGGAGATCCGCGGCGCGGATGCGGTCGCGCAGCTCTACAAGGGCCGCGCCCAGGCCGCGCGCGCGGCGCTGGTCGATGGCGAGATGGGTGTTGCGGTCATCCTCGGCGGGCAATTGCGCATCGCGCTGCGCGTGAGCTTCAGCGGCGACCGAATCGCGGCGATCGAGGCGGTGGCCGATGCAGAAGAGATCGCGGCGATCGAGGTCGAGGTGCTGGAGCGCTAGGCCGGCGTGGCATCGCATCTGTCCGGATGCTAGGCTTTCCGCATAATCGCGCGCTGCCGGCGCTCAAGACGCGAAAGGACGCAAGTCATGACATCCCGCCTCATTCCCCTGCTCGCACTATCCCTGCTCGGCCTCACCGCCGGCGCCACGACTGCGCTCGCGGCCGCCGACGAGAAGCTGAAATCCGCCGCCGAGCAGGAGAAGGCACCGCTGATCGAGACCTTGCGCGACATGGTGATGATCGAGAGCGGCAGCAGCGACGCCGAAGGCCTGAAGAAGATGGCCGACTTCACGGAAGCCCGCCTGAAGGCGCTGGGCGCCACCACGGAGCGGCGCAAGACCACCGCGGGCACGCGCGCCGACATGGTGATCGCAACGTTCCAGGGCTCGGGCACGCGAAAGCTGATGCTGATCGCGCATATGGACACGGTCTATCAGCGCGGCATCCTCGGCAGCGAGCCGTACCGTGTCGACGGCAACCGCATCTACGGCCCCGGCATCGCCGACGACAAGGGCGGCATCGCCGTGGTGCTGCATGCGCTCAAGATCCTGACGGACGCCGGCTGGAAGGACTACGCGACGCTCACCGTGTCGTTCAATCCGGATGAGGAGGTCGGCTCGATCGGGTCGGGCGAGATCATCGCTGAGCTCGCCGATCAGCACGACGTCGTGCTCTCCTGCGAGCCGACGGTGGCTGCGCCCGTGGCCAAAAATGACGGGCTGCTGCTCGGAGCCAGCGGCACTGCGACGGCGAAAATGGAAGTGAAGGGCCGGGCCTCGCATGCGGGTGCCGCTCCCGATCTCGGCCGCAATGCGCTGATCGAGCTCGGGCACCAATTGGTGCAGACCAGGGATGTCGCCAAATCGATTCCCGGCACGCAGCTCAACTGGACCACCGCGCAGGCCGGCACCGTGCGCAACCAGATCCCGGAGAAGGCCGAGGCCGGCGGCGACGTTCGCCTCACCATCCCCGACGGCATCGCCAAATTGCAGGCAGCGCTCGACGCCAAGCTGAAAGAGAAGCTCGTTCCCGACACCGAGACGACGGTGACGATCACGCCGGGCCGCCCGCCCTTCGTCGCCAGTGATCGCGGCCGCGCACTCGCGCAGGAGGGACAGGCGATCTATGCCGAGATCGACCGCAAGCTCGACATCGCCGAGATGACCGGCGGGGCCACCGACGCCGGCTACGCCAACCGCAGCGGCAAGGCGGTCGTGGTCGAGAGCTTCGGCCTCGCGGGCTTCGGCTACCACGCCCGCGACGAATTCATCGACACCAACTCGATCGTGCCGCGGCTCTATCTGATGAGCCGGATGCTGGTCGAGCAGGGCAAGAAAAAGTAGGCGCCAGACCGGGCCAGATCATTTTCGCAAAAACAACCCCATGCACAGTAGGCCGCCCTAGCGATATCAATGGCTTAGTGGAGCCCCCAAATAGCGCCTGTGGCGGCGTCGGGCCGTGCTTGACGCCATCGGCCTCTCGCAGTACCTTCGAATACGGAATTCCGTATTCCCTCTCATGTTTCGGAGTCGCCGGCGTGATCCCTCTCGACCCGCTCCCGAACCTGATCGACCAGGTCTATGCGCGGATCCTGGAGGCGATCTCCGATCGCACGCTGCAGCCGGGCCAGCGCATCCGGCAGAACGAGCTCGCCGACAAGCTCGGCGTGTCGCGCCAACCGGTGTCGCACGCGCTGCATCTGCTGCATCGACAGGGCCTCGTCGCCGAAAGCGGCCGGCGCGGCTTTGAGGTCACCCAGCTCGATCCCGCGCGCATCCGCCAGCTCTACGAGGTGCGCGGCGCCCTCGATGCACTCGCCGCCAGGCTCGCCGCGACGCGCGCCGCAAGCGACGCGGCAGGGCGCACGCGGCTCGAGGCGGCGCTCGCCGCCGGGCGCCGCATCGATCGCAAGACGTCGCTTGCCGAGCTCATCACCCTCGACGTCGATTTTCATCGCGCGATCTACCAGCTCGCCGGCAATCCCGTGATCGAGGAGACGATCGCGCCGCAATGGCCGCATATGCGCCGCTCGATGGCGACGGTGTTGTCGGAGCTCGACTATCGCGGCAGCGCCTGGGCCGAGCATGCGACGATTGCCGGACACATTCTCGCGGGTGAGGCGAATGCCGCCGAACGCGCGGCACTCGCGCATGCGCAGACGGCGGGACGGATGACCGAGGAGAGATTGCGGGCGACGGACGAGGCGGCGGCGTAGCGATAAGCGCTGTCATTCCGGACGCGCGAAGCGCGATCCGGAATCTCGAGGTTCCGGGTTCGGTCCTGCGGACCGCCCCGGAACGACAACAAGAACAAAACAACAGGAGGACGACCCATGAAACTGTCTCAGGAGCAATTGGAGTTCTTCCACCGCGAGGGCTGGCTGTTCCTGCCCGAATTGTTCAGCCAGGAGGAGGTCGATCTGCTCGCGCGCGAGGCGGTCGGCATCTACGATGCCAACCGGCCGGAGGTCTGGCGCGAGAAGAGCGGCGCGCCGCGCACGGCGTTTGCCGCGCATCTCTACAACGAGGCCTTCCGCATCCTGGGCGCGCATCCGCGCATGATCGACCCGGTCGAGCAATTGTTCGGCGAGCCTGTCTACATGCACCAGTTCAAGATCAACGCGAAATCGGCCTTCACCGGCGACGTCTGGCAATGGCACCAGGACTACGGCACCTGGAAGCGCGACGACGGCATGCCGGAGCCGCGCGCGATGAACATCGCGATCTTCCTCGACGAGGTGATGCCGATCAACGGTCCCCTGATGCTGGTGCCGCGCAGCCAGAATGCCGGCGATCTCGAAGCCTCGCATGACCTTGCCACCACATCCTACCCGCTGTGGACGCTGGACGAGGCAACAGTGACGCGCCTCGTCAAGCAGGGCGGCATCGTCGCGCCCACGGGCAAGCCCGGCGGCATGCTGATGTTCCACGGCAATCTCGTGCACGGCTCAGCCGGCAACATCACGCCCTACCCGCGCAAGATCGTGTACCTGACGCTGAACGCGGTCTCGAACCATATCCGCAACCCCACGAGGCCCGAGTACATCGCCCACCGCGATTTCGCGCCGATCAAGACGGTGGACGACGACGCCCTGCTGCGGCTCGCACGTGCGCCGCGGCAGGCGGCGGAGTAAGCTGTCATTCCGGGGCGACGCGTAGCGTCGAGCCCGGAATCCATTGAGCCGCAGAGCCGCGGATAAATGGATTCCGGGCTCGCGCTTCGCGCGCCCCGGAATGACGAACGCTGATAGTTCGCATCGCCCAACAGCCATTGCACTCTCGGACATTCCCATGAACCTCTTCCGCCTCCTCCAGGCCCGCGCGTCCGCCGGCAAGCCTGTGCGTGTCGCGCTGATCGGCGCGGGCAAATTCGGCTCGATGTTTCTGGCGCAGGTTCCGCACACGCCGGGGCTGGAGGTGCCCATCATCGTCGACATCGACCGCGATCGCGCGCGCGAGGCCTGCCGCACGGTCGGCTGGGATGCGGCGCGCATTGCCGCGACCGTGTTCACCGATGACGGCGCACGCGCGATTGCCGGCGGTGCGATGGACGTGGTGGTGGAAGCGACCGGCAATCCCGCCGTCGGCATCAGGCACGCGCGCGCCGCGATTGCGGCGGGCAAGCATATCGTGATGGTCAATGTCGAGGCCGACGTGCTGGCGGGCCCGCTGCTCGCCGAGGAAGCGCGCAAGGCGGGCGTGGTCTATTCGCTTGCCTATGGCGACCAGCCGGCGTTGACGGCGGAGATGGTCGACTGGGCCCGCGCCACCGGCTTTCGCGTCGTCGCCGCCGGCAAGGGCACGAAATATCTGCCGGCCTATCACGACGTGACGCCGGACGGCGTCTGGCAGCATTACGGCCTGACTGCGGGCGAAGCGCAGTCCGCCGGCATGAATCCGCAGATGTTCAACTCATTCCTCGACGGCACCAAATCGGCGATCGAGATGGCCGCGATCGCCAATGCCTGCGGCCTCGACGTGCCGGCGGAGGGACTGTTGTTTCCGCCCTGCGGCGTCGACGACCTGCCGCATATCATGCGGCCGCGATCGCGTGGCGGCGTGCTGGAGCGCTCCGGCGTGGTGGAAGTCGTCTCCTCGCTCGAACGCGACGGACGGCCGGTGTTTCGCGACCTGCGCTGGGGCGTCTATGTCGTGCTGGAGGCTCCGAACGACTATGCCGCGGACTGCTTCAAGCAGTACGGCCTGAAGACCGATGCGAGCGGACGCTTTGCGGCGATGTACAAGCCCTATCATCTGATCGGGCTCGAGCTGAACATCTCGGTGCTGTCGGCCGCGTTGCGGGGCGAGCCGACCGGCCAGCCTTACGGCTTCCGCGGCGACGTCGCGGCGGTGGCCAAACGCGATCTGCGCGCCGGCGAGATGCTGGACGGCGAAGGCGGCTACACGGTGTGGGGCAAGCTGGTGCAGGCCGCCGCGAGCCTCAAGGCGGGCGCCCTGCCGATCGGCCTCGCGCATCGCTTGAAGCTGAGGCATGACGTCGCGCACGGCGCGGTCGTGCGCTGGAGCGACGTCGAATTCGACGCCGCCAACGAGACGGTGAAGATCCGCAAGGCCATGGAGGCCGCCTTCGCAGCGCAGCATTGAACGGCTGCACCGGTAGCGCAACCAAAGTGCGCTTGATTTGCGGAACCCCTTTCGTCATCCTGAATGGGATCCGGGAATACTGAATTTCGGACACCAGGAAACGTCGGCCTGCGGCGAACATCAAAGCGGCAACAAGACCGCGATCCCTCGTCGAGGACTCGACAACACCCAGAGGGGAAACGAATGGAACGTCGTAAATTCCTGACGGCAGGCGGATTGGGCCTTGCCGCGAGTGCCGTTGCTGCGCCGGCGATCGCACAATCGATGCCGGAGGTGAAGTGGCGGCTCGCCGCGAGCTGGCCCAAGGCGCTCGACACGCTCTATGGCGGCTGCGAATATTTCTGCAAGCGCGTCGCCGAAGTCACCGACAACAAATTCCAGATCCAGCCGTTCGCTGCCGGCGAGATCGTCCCGGGCCTCCAGGTGCTCGACGCCGTGTCGAACGGCACCGTCGAGATGGGCAATACGGCGCTGTATTACTATTGGGGCAAGAACCCGGCCTTCACCTTCGGCACGTCGCTGCCGTTCGGCCTGAACACGCGCGCGCACATCTCTTGGCTGCTGTTCGGCGGCGGGCAGGACCTCCTCAACAATCTCCTCAAGGAGCATAACACGATCGGCGTTCCAACCGGCTCGACCGGCGCTCAGATGGGCGGCTGGTTCCGGAAGGAGATCAAGTCGATGGAGGATTTCAAGGGCCTCAAATTCCGCGTCGGCGGCTTCGCCGGGACCATCATCGCCAAGGTCGGCGGCGTACCGCAGCAGATCGCGGGCGGCGACATCTATCCGGCGCTGGAGAAGGGAACGATCGACGCGGCCGAATGGGTCGGGCCCTATGACGACGAGAAGCTCGGCTTCGTGAAGGTCGCGAAATTCTACTACTATCCGGGCTGGTGGGAAGGCACCGGCCAGGGCCACAACATCATGAATCTCGACAAGTGGAACACGCTGCCCAAGCACTACCAGGCCGCGATCGAGATGGCCTCGCGCGATACCTTCACGTGGGTCACCGGGAAATACGATTACGTCAACCCGCCGGCGCTGAAGCGCCTGCTGGTGGCCGGCGCAATCCTGAAGCCGTTCCCGCAGGAGGTGCTGGAGGCCTGCTACACCGCCGCGAACGAGATTTACGCGGATCTCTCCAAGACCAACCCGCACTTCGCCAAGATGTACGCGAGCCTGTCCGCGTTCCGGAACGAATCGCTCGCCTGGATGCAGGTCGCCGAGCTCAGCTACGACAGCTTCATGATGCGGATGCGCACGCGGACGTGAGGCAGTGAGCCGATCGGTCGAACCACGCTGAAAGTGTCATCGCCCGGCTCGACCGGGCGATCCAGTATCCCAGAGGCCGGAGTTGGAAGGCTCGCTCCTGCCATATCCGCCGCGGCGTACTGGATGCCCGCCTACGCGGGCATGACAGCGGTGACTGTGGTGGAACGGCAAGATCAAACGACGAAAGCCCCGGAGATCTCTCCGGGGCTTTCGCTTTGGTCTTCCAATGCGTCCATGCGCGAAGTGGCGACTAGATCAACCCGCCCGCGTCGGCGACGCGGCGCTGGTGATAGTCGGTGTCGCCGAACGTGTTCTCGATCATGGTCAGGCGCTTGAAGTAGTGGCCGATCTTCGCCTCCATGGTCATGCCGATGCCGCCGTGGAGCTGGATCGACTGCTGGCCGACGAATTTCAGCGACTTGCCGATCTGCACCTTGGCCGCGGCGATCGCGTTCGAGCGCTCCTTGGCGTTCTCGAAGTCGTTCGCCATGGTTGCGAACATCGACATCGAACGCGCCTGCTCGGCCGCGACGAACATGTCGGAGGCACGGTGCTGGAGCGACTGGAACGAGCCGATTGCGACGCCGAACTGCTTGCGCGTCTTGATGTACTCGACCGTGGTCTTGAGCGACTCGTCCATCAGGCCGACCGCTTCGGCGCAAAGCGCGACGCGGGCTTCGTCGACGACGCGTTCGATCAGCGCGAGCGAATCCTCGGGATTGCCGATCGCGGCATCCGCGCCCACCTCGACACCGGTGAAGGTGATATCGGCGGCGTGCAGGCCGTCCTGGGTCGGGTACGATTTCCTGGTGACGCCCTTGGCATCCGCGGGCACCAGGAACACGCCGATCCCGGTCTTGTCGCGGCGGTCACCCCTGGTGCGGGCGGTGACGAGAAGTGTGGCGGCATTCTCGCCGTTGAGCACGACGAATTTTTCGCCGTCGATGATCCAGCCGTCGCCCTTTTTCTTGGCGGTCGTCGAGACATCGAACAGATCGTAGCGGGAGTTCTTCTCGAGCTGGGCAAACGCAAGCGTCTTGCTGCCGTCGATGATCCCGGGCACATGCGTAGCCTTCTGCGCATCGCTGCCGGCGTGGCGCAGGAAGCCGCCGCCGATCACGACGGTTGCGAGATAGGGCTCGAGCACCAGCGCCTTGCCGAGCGCTTCCATCACGATCATGGTCTCGACGCCGCCGCCGCCGAAGCCGCCATCGGCCTCGCTGAACGGCAGGCCGAGCAGGCCCTGCTCGGCGAGCTTGCCCCAGACGGCCTGGCTCCAGCCGCCCTTCTCCTTCATGTACTTCTTGCGGCTCTCGAAATCGTAGGAATCGGTCAGCAGGCCGTCGATGCTTTCCTTGAGAAGCCGCTGCTCCTCGGACAGATCAAAATCCATTTCTTTGGTTCCTCGTACCCGGACTATTTGGCTTCGTCATTCCGGGATGGCCCGAAGGGCCAGGCCCGGAATCCATTTCGCCTCAGCGTATGCGGCCCGATGGATTCCGGGCTCGCGACTTCGTCGCGCCCCGGAATGACGGTGAAAAATTGCCTCCCCGCCTCCGCGGAGAGGGAGCAGATCACAGCCCCAGCACCGCCTTGGCGATGATGTTGCGCTGGATCTCGTTGGAGCCGCCGTAGATCGAGACCTTGCGGTTGTTGAAGTAGCTCGGCGCGATCTGGGCGGTCCATTCCATGGCTTCGTTGGAGCCGTCGTCGCCGTGCACGTCGTAAGGCGCGGCGAACGGGCCGATCACTTCCATCAAGAGCTCGGTGGTGGTCTGCTGGATCTCGGAGCCCTTGATCTTCAGCACGGACGAGGCCGGATTGGGCTTGCCCTTGCCGTGCTTGCCTTCGTCGGCGACGACGCGGAGCTGCGTCAGCTCGAGCGCCTTCAGCTCGATCTCGCACGCCGCCAGCTTATCGCGGAAGGCGGCGTCCTGGATGATCGGCTTGCCGCCGGCTTCGACCTTGGAGGCGAGATCGCGGATGCGGCGCAGCCGCTCCTTGGAGACGCCGACCCGCGCGATGCCGGTGCGCTCATTGCCGAGCAGGAATTTGGCGTAATCCCAACCCTTGTTCTCCTCGCCGATCAGGTTCTCGTAGGGCACCTCGACGTCGTCGAAGAACACCTCGTTGACCTCGACGCCGCCGTCGATGGTCTGGATCGGGCGCACGGTGACGCCCTTCGACTTCATCGAGAACACGATGAAGGAGATGCCCATCTGCTTCTTGGCGCCGGGATCGGTGCGGCAGAGGCAGAAGATCATGTCGGCGTGCTGGGCCAGCGTCGTCCAGGTCTTCTGGCCGTTGATGATCCACTTGTCGCCCTTGCGCTCGGCCTTCGTCTTCAGCGAGGCGAGGTCGGAGCCGGAGCCGGGCTCGGAGAAGCCCTGGCACCACCAATCGTCAACGTTGGCAATGCGCGGCAGGTACTGCTTCTTCTGCTCCTCGTTGCCGAAGGTGTAGATGACGGGGCCGACCATGCTGACGCCGAAGGCGAGCGGCTGCGGCGCCGGATAGGACTGCAGCTCCTCGTTGAAGATGTAGTGCTGCACGGATGTCCAGCCGGTGCCGCCATATTGCTTGGGCCAGTGGCTGACGCCCCAGCCCTTCTTGTTGAGGATGCGCCACCACGTCACCATCTCGTCCTTCGAGAGGTGACGGCCCTCGACCAGCTTGCGCCGCGTATCCGGCGGCACGTTGTCGCGGAAGAATGACCGCACTTCCTCGCGAAACGCCTGCTCTTCCTTCGTGAATGCGAGATCCATCGGATCCTCCTGTTTCCTCGTCGTCCTGGCGAAGGCCAGGACCCATAACCACCGGCCTTCGTTTTGCGAAGGCAACTGCTGTCTGCCCGCCAAACTCCGGCCGCGGAGTATGGGTCCCGGCCTTCGCCGGGACGACAACTACTGCAGCACCTCGAACAATCCCGCTGCGCCCATGCCGCCGCCGACGCACATGGTGACGACCGCGTACTTGGCCTTGCGGCGGCGGCCTTCGATCAGGGCGTGGCCGGTCAGGCGCGCGCCGGACATGCCGTAGGGATGACCGACCGCGATCGCGCCGCCGTCGACGTTGATCTTGTCGGGGTCGATGCCGAGCTTGTCGCGGCAATAGAGCACCTGCACGGCGAAGGCTTCGTTCAGCTCCCAGAGGCCGATGTCGTCGACGGTGAGGCCGTGGCGCTTGAGCAGGCGCGGCACGGCGAAGACCGGGCCGATGCCCATCTCGTCCGGCTCGCAGCCGGCGGAGACGAAGCCGCGGAAGATGCCGAGCGGCTTGAGGCCGCGCTTCGCCGCTTCCTTGTCGCTCATGATGACGGAGGCGCTGGCGCCGTCCGAGAGCTGGCTGGCATTGCCGGCGGTGATCGAAAAACCTTCGCCGCGCACCGCCTTGAGGCCGGCGAGGCCCTCGGCGGTGGTCTCGGGGCGCGGGCCCTCGTCCTGCGAGAGCGTGACGTCCTTGAAGGAGACCTCGCCGGTCGCCTTGTCGGTGACCGCCATTTTGGTCGTGATCGGCGCGAGCTCGTCCTTGAACTTGCCGGCCTGCTGCGCGGCCGCGGTGCGGCGCTGGCTCTCCAGCGAATATTCGTCCTGCTTCTCGCGCGAGATGCCGTAGCGCTTGGCGACGATTTCGGCCGTGTCGATCATGGGCATGTAGACCTCGCCCTTGATCTTGAGCAGCGCAGGGTCCTGGGCGTGGAAGCCGTTCATCTTGTCGTTCTGCACCAGCGAGATCGACTCGCCGCCGCCGCCGACTGCGATCTCGACGCCGTCGAAGATCACCGAGCGCGCGGCGAGCGCGATGGCCTGGAGGCCCGAGGCGCATTGCCGGTCGATGGTGGTGCCGGCGACGGTAACGGGCAGGCCGGCACGGAGCAGCGCCTTGCGCGCGATGTTGCCGCCGGTCGCGCCCTGCTGGAGGGCGGCGCCCATCACGACGTCCTCGACCTCCTTCGGATCGACCTTGGCGCGGGCGACGGCTTCGCCGATGGCGTGGCCGAGCAGCGTGGCGCCCTCGGTGGCATTGAGCATGCCGCGATAGGCCTTGCCGATCGGCGTGCGGGCGGTGGAAACGATGACGGCGTCGGTCAAGAGCGACCTCCTGATACGGTTTTGGTGGATTGTGACGATTTCTGCTGCTGGCGCAATTCGTGGCGCGACAGCTTTCCGACCGGCGTGCGCGGCAGGTCGTCGACGAAGGCGACCTCGGCCGGCAATTCGTGCTTGCCGAGCTTGCCGGCGAGCTGGGCGCGCAGCTCCTCGAGCGAGAACGGCTTGGCGTCGGGCCTCAGCTTGATGAAGGCCTTGGCGGCCTCGCCGCGATACTGGTCGGGAATGCCGAGCACGATCACCTCGTGCACGCCGGGAATGGTGTAGATCGCCTGCTCGATCATCTGCGGATAGACGTTGAAGCCGCCGGAGATGATCATGTCCTTCTTGCGGTCGACCAGGAAGAAATAGCCGTCGGTATCGACATAACCGATGTCGCCGGTGAGGAAGCGGCCGTCGATGAAAGCCTCCGCGGATCCCGCTGGCTTGTTCCAGTACCCCTTGGTGACGTTCGGGCCCTTGATGCGGATCTCGCCGACCTCGCCCGGCGGCAGCACTTTTGTCGGATCGTCCAGCGACACGACGTCGAGCTCGATGCCGGGCAGCATCAGGCCGATCGAGCCGTGCTTGTCCGGTCCCGTGGGCGGATGGCCGGTGCCGGGCGAGCAGGTCTCGGTCATGCCCCAGCCGCTGCGCAGCTTCTTGCCGACCTTGCGCTCGAAGAAGCTGGCGATCTCCACCGGCAGCGGCGCGCCGCCGGAGCCGATGGTGGCGAGCGAGGAGAAATCGCGCTTGTCGAGATCCGGCAGCGCCGCGATCGCGATCCACATCGTCGGCACGCCCGGAAAGTATGTCGCGCGCTTGAGCTCGATGTCGCGCATCACGGCCTCGACGTCGAAACGCTGGTGCAGCGAGATCAGATTGCCGCGGTGGAGCGAGGACAGCAGCACGACGGTGAGCGCATAGATGTGAAACAGCGGCAGCACGCAGATCACGCGCTCGATGACGTCGCCGCGGGTCGCGCGCGACGGCTTGCCCCAGACGTCGTAGATCGACACCGCCGAGGTGAGGTTGCCGTGGGTGAGCATCGCGCCCTTGGGCAGGCCGGTGGTGCCGCCGGTATATTGCAGCAGGGCGACGTCGTCGGCTGTCACTTTCGGCCATTCTGCCGGCGCGGCCGCGCCCTCGACGAAGGCTTTGAACGTGACGATGCGGGGATCGTCGGGGATCGCCGCCTGCGGCGTGCCGACCTTGCCCCAATTGTCGTCCTCGCAGACGACGAGGCGGTCGATCAGGCCCTTCTCCAGGAATTTCAGCGCGGTCGGCAGCAGCGCGGCGAGGTTGGAGGTGACCAGAACGCGCGAGCCGGAGTCGGACACCTTGTGCGTCAGCGCGATCTCGCCGTCGAGCGGAGAAAGGTGCGCGACGCGGCTGCCCGCCTTCAGCGCGCCGAAGAAATTGACGGGGTGATCAGGCGTGTTGCCGAGGAACAGCGCGACGGAGGTGTTCTTGCCGCAGCCAGCGCGGAGGAACGCCGCCGCCGCGCGCTCGGCCATCGCGGCGAGCTCGCTGTAGGTGATCGGACGGTCGCGGAACTCCAGCGCCGTGCGCGGGCCGTAATCGGCGGCGGCTTTCGACAAGAGGTCAGGCAGCGAGCCCTGGACGATGGTGTCGTCCCAACGCACGCCTTCGGGATAAAACTGTTCGCCAGGATGGGTCATTGCTTCCCTTAACCACACAGACCGTCATTCCGGGGCGATGCGAAGCATCGAACCCGGAATCCATCAGGCAGCGCACTCGGAGGCGAAATGGATTCCGGGCCTGGCCCTACGGGCCATCCCGGAATGACCCCCATAGAGGCGCCAGCGACCATCACGCCGCTTTCGACGCCGCCGCCAGCGAGGCGAAGGTCTTGCCCTCCGCCGCGAGCTTCTTCAGCAGCGGTGCGGGCTCGAGGCTGGGGTCGTTGGTCTCCTTGGCGTAGAACGACAGGCGATCGGCGATGTGCTTGAGGCCGACGGTGTCGGCCCAGAACATCGGGCCGCCGCGATAGATCGGCCAGCCATAGCCGTAGAGCCAGACCACGTCGATGTCGGAGGGGCGCGCCGCGATGCCCTCTTCGAGGATCTTCGCGCCCTCGTTGATCATCGGATACATCATGCGCTCGAGGATCTCCTCGTCGCTGACGGCGCGCTTCTTGCGGCCGAGGCGGGCAAGCGTCTCGTCGATCAGCTTCTCGACTTCAGGGTCGGGCAGCGCCGAGCGCGAACCGGCTTCGTACCTGTAGTAGCCCTTGCCGGTCTTCTGGCCGAAACGGCCAGCTTCGCAGAGCGCGTCCGCGATCTCCGACTTGATGCCGCGGTCTTTCCGCGAGCGCCAGCCGATATCGAGGCCGGCGAGGTCGCCCATCGCGAACGGCCCCATCGGCATGCCGAACTTGGTGACGACCGCGTCGACCTGCTGCGGCAAGGCGCCTTCGAACAGCAGCTTCTCGGACTGCTTGCCGCGCTGCGCCAGCATGCGGTTGCCGACGAAGCCGTCGCAGACGCCGACCACGGCCGGCACCTTTGCGATTTTACGCGCGATCGTGACAGCCGTGACGAGGGCATCCGGCGCGGTCTTGTCGGCGCGCACGATCTCGCACAGCTTCATGACGTTGGCCGGCGAGAAGAAGTGCATGCCGAGCACGTCCTGCGGACGCTTGGTCGACTTCGCGATCTCGTCGATGTTGAGATACGAGGTGTTGGAGGCGAGGACCGCGCCCGGCTTGACATACTGGTCGAGCTTGCCGAACACTTCCTTCTTCACCGCCATGGTCTCGAACACGGCTTCGATCACCAGGTCAGCATCACCGACGTTCTCGATGCCGACGACGCCGTTGATCAGCGCCATGCGCTTGGCGGGCGCGTCAGCCGGGATGCCACCGCGCGCCGCGGTCGCTTCCCAGTTCTTCTGCATGATGCCGAGGCCGCGCTTGAGCTGCTCCTCGCCGGTCTCGATCAGGGTGACGGGAACCCCGGCATTGGCAAACGACATCGCGATGCCGCCGCCCATGGTGCCGGCGCCGAGAATGGCAACACGGTTGACGGGACGCGACTTGGTGCCTTCGGGGACGCCCGCGATCTTGCTGGCCTCGCGCTCGGCGAAGAAGGCATAGCGCTGCGCCTTGGACTGGTCGCTGGCGACCAGCTTGAGGAAGCCCTCGCGCTCCTTCTTCAGGCCCTCGTCGAACGGAAAATCGATGGCGTAGCCGACCGCGTCGGCGGCCGCGAACGGCGCTTCCAGGCCGCGCGCCTTCTTGGTCATGGCGGCAACCGCATTGGTGAAGATCGAGCGGTCGGCCTTGGCGGCCGCGATCTTGGAATCGTCGTCGCGCAGGCGGCGCAGCGGGCGCTTCTCGGCGAGCAATTTGCGGACGAAGGCTTCGCCGCCGGAGGCCGGACCTTCGATGATCTCCTCGATCAGGCCGTTCTTCAGCGCTTCCGCCGCACCAATCGGATCACCGCCGACGATCATCTTGACCGCGAGCTCGGGGCCGACCGCGCGCGGCAGGCGCTGGGTGCCGCCGGCGCCGGGCAGCAGACCGAGCTTCACTTCGGGCAGGCCGAGCTTGGCCTCTTTCACCGCAACGCGGAAATGGCAGGCCAGCGCGACCTCGAGGCCGCCGCCGAGCGCGGTGCCGTGAATTGCGGCAACGACCGGCTTCGGCGAGTTCTCGATCTCGGACAGCACGTCGTTGAGGGCGGGCGGCTTCGGCGGCTTGCCGAATTCGGTGATGTCGGCACCGGCGATGAAGGTGCGGCCGGCACAGGTCAGCACGATGCCCTTGATCGCGGGATCGGCGACTGCGGCCTTGATGCACTCCAGAATGCCACCGCGGACTGCGGCACTCAGCGCATTGACCGGAGGGCTGTTGACCGTGACGATCCCGACTTCGTCATGACGCTCAAGCTTGACCACTTCGCTCACGGTTTCCCTCCTTGGTGGGGATTTACTTTTGTTCGATTTCGCGGTGCGGAATTTAATTCCGCATCTTGACGGCAGGGTTATTTTGAAGCACGCACGTTGTCAACGACTCCGCGCAAGAAGCAGATCAGGGATGAAGCGTACAGGAAAGAAGACTGCGACCGATCGGAATTTCGTCGTCGCGCTTTCCCGCGGACTTGATGTGTTGCGCGCATTCCAACCCAGCGACGGCCTTCTCGGCAACCAGGAGATCGCGGCCCGCACCAACCTGCCCAAGCCGACCGTTTCGCGCCTGACCTATACGTTGACGAAGCTCGGTTATCTGACGCCGGTTCCCCGCTTCGAGAAGTATCAGCTCGCGCCGGCCGCGATGGCGCTCGGTTATGCGGCGTTGTCCAATCTCGGTGTTCGACATTTGTCCGAGCCGTTTCGCGAGGAAGTGATGCGCGCGACCGGCGGCGCGGTCGCGATCGGGGGCCGCGACCGTCACAGCATGATCTATTTCGGGCAGAGCCGCGGCAGCGAGACGGTCGGCGTTCAACTCGACGTCGGCTCCCGCGTGCCGATTGCAACCAGCGCCATGGGCCGCGCCTATTTCTGGGCGCTGGCCGAAGAAGATCGCGCCGAGCTGTCGCGCGTCCTGCGCGAGCATTACGGCAGCCGCTGGCCGAAGATGCGCGATGGCCTCGAACGTTCCGGCGAGACCGTCGCGAAATACGGCTTTGCGATTTCCGTCGGCGACTGGCACGACGACATCGGCGCCGCCGGCGTCGCGCTCAAGCTCAACGATGGAACCGGGCCTTACGCTTTCAATTGCGGCGCGCCCGCATTCCGCTTCACGGAAGAGCGCTTGATCAACGACATTGGACCGCGTCTGCTTGCGATGGTAAGGAACATCGAAGCGGCACTCGGGGGTCTGATGCCGCATTCCAAAAAAGAAGTCAGCAAAAAGCTGAAATCAGGAGGAAAAGTTGCGCGTGTGGCCGAGGGGTTCAGATAGCCTTTGTCATGATCGGGAGCGGTTCGCATCGCCCCGTCGCCCACTGAAATTCGCGGGCGAGACGAGATGACGCAGGCACAGCTCGCGCAGGGGACATCGCCCCTGCTCGCGGTTCGCGACGTCAGCGTCGTGTTCGGCGGCATCATTGCGCTCAACGGTGTGTCCTTCGACATGCACAAGGGCCAGATCCTCGGATTGATCGGCCCCAACGGCGCCGGCAAGACGACGCTCTTCAACTGCCTGTCGCGGCTCTACCAGCCGTCGTCCGGCGACATCCTGATGGAGGGCGCGAGCATCCTGTCGCGGCCGCCGCACCGGATCGCCGAGATCGGCATCGGCCGCACGTTCCAGAACGTGGCGCTGTTTCCGAACCTGTCGGTGATGGACAATGTCCGCGTCGGCACGCATGCGCGGACCTCCAGCGACATCATCAGCGACTCGCTGCGCCTCGCCTGGATTCGCCGCAGCGAGACCGACGTCAACAAGAAGGTGCACGAGATCCTCGCCTATCTCGACCTCGAGGACGTCGCCCACACCGTGGTGTCCGGCCTGCCCTTCGGCACCCAGAAGCGCGTCGAGCTGGCGCGCGCGCTGGCGGCCGATCCGAAGATCCTGCTGCTCGACGAGCCGGCCGGCGGCCTCAACCACGAGGAAGTCTACGTGCTCGGCGACCTGATCCGCCGCATCCGCGACGACCGCCACATGACCGTGCTGCTGGTCGAGCATCACATGGGCCTCGTGATGTCGATCGCCGACCACGTCGTCGCGCTCAATTTCGGTAAGAAGCTCGCGGAAGGCACGCCCGCGCAGGTGCAGGCGGACCCCGACGTCATCAAGGCCTATCTCGGGAGCAAGGACCAATGACGACGCTGCTCAACGTCAAGGACCTGCGCGCCTATTACGGCCAGGTCCAGGCGCTCCATGGCCTGTCCTTCTCGCTCAACGAGGGCTCGCTGACGACGCTGCTCGGCGCCAACGGCGCCGGCAAGACCACCACGCTGCGCGCGATCTGCAACATGGTGCGTTCCACCGGTGCGATCGAGTTCGAAGGCAAGCCGTTGAGCAACCGCTCCACCGAGAGCATCGTGCGGTTCGGCATCGCCCACGTGCCGCAGGGCCGCGGCACCTTCACGACGATGACGGTCGAGGAGAACCTCCAGCTCGGGGCCATCACCCGCAAGGACAGCGCCGGCATCGTTTCCGACATCGAGCGCATGTATGCGCATTTCCCGGTGCTGAAGCAGCGCCACACCCAGCAGGCCGGCACGCTCTCGGGCGGCGAGCAGCAGATGCTCGCGGTCGCCCGCGCGCTGATGCTGCGACCGCGGCTGATGCTGCTGGACGAGCCGTCGTTCGGCCTCGCGCCGCTGGTCGTGCGCGACCTGTTCGGCATCCTCGGCAAGATCAACCGCGAGGACAAGGTGTCGATCCTGGTGGTCGAGCAAAACGCCCAGCTCGCGCTCGAGCTCGCCGACCAGGCCTACGTGATCGAGACCGGACGCATCGTGATGTCGGGCAATGCCAAGGACATCGCGAACAACGAAGAAATCCGCAAATCCTATCTGGGTTACTGAGGAGCCGGCACGATGGAGCTGTTCACCAACCAAGTGCTGGCCGGCATCGCCACCGGCGCGATCTATGCCTGCATGGCGCTCGCGGTCGTCATGATCTACCAGGCCATCGACCATCTCAACTTCGCGCAGGGCGAGATGGCGATGTTCTCGACCTTCATCTCCTGGCAGCTGATGCAGTGGGGCGTGCCTTACTGGGCTGCCTTCATCCTCACGCTGGCGCTCTCCTTCGTCGCCGGCATCGCGATCGAGCGCATCCTGTTCAAGCCGCTGGCGAAGGCGCCGGTGCTGACCAACGTCGCCGGCTTCATCGCGCTATTCGCGATCATCAACTCCTCGGCCGGCCTGATCTGGGACTTCACCATCAAGCAATATCCGACCCCGTTCGGCTCCTCGCCGTTCCTCGGCAGCCAGCTGATCTCGACCCACCAGGCCGGCATGATCGGCGTCACCGTGCTGCTGCTGCTCGGCCTCTACTTCTTCTTCCAGTACACGCGCATCGGCCTGGCCATGCGCGCGGCCGCCTCGGTGCCTGAATCGGCCCGCCTCGTCGGCATTAACACGTCCTGGATGATCGCGCTCGGCTGGGGCATGGCGACCGCGATCGGCGCGATCGCCGGCATGCTGATCGCCCCCGTCGTGTTCCTGGAGCCGAACATGATGGGCGGCGTGCTGATCTACGGCTTTGCCGCCGCGGTGCTCGGCGGTCTCACCAGCCCGTTCGGCGCCGTGGTCGGCGGCTTCCTGGTCGGCATCTTCGAGAACCTCGCCGGCACCTACATCCCCGGCGTCGGCAATGAGCTGAAACTGCCGATCGCGCTCGCGCTGATCATCTCCGTCCTGGTCGTCAAACCCGCTGGCCTGTTCGGCCGGCACATCGTCAAGCGAGTTTGATCATGAGCGCAGCAGAAGAAGTCGTTGCAGAAGGCCACCAGGCGGTCGAGGCCGTTCCGAAGCGGGCCATGACGCTGGGCACCGGCACCTCGCTGGTGGTGCTCGCGGCACTGCTGATCGCGCCCGTCTTCGTCAAGAACTTCATCATCTTCCAGATGACGATGCTCCTGATCTACGGGCTCGCGGTGCTGGCGCTGAACATCCTGACCGGCGGCTCCGGCCAGTTCTCGCTCGGCCAGAGTGCGTTCTACGCGGTCGGCGCCTATACGACCGCGGTGCTGATGGAGCACTTCAACGTCAATTACGCGCTGACGCTGCCGATCGCCGGCGTCGTCTGTTTCGGCTTCGGCTTCCTGTTCGGCCAGCCGGCGCTGCGGCTCTCCGGCGTCTACCTCGCGCTCGCGACCTTCGCGCTCGCCACCGCCATGCCGCAGCTCCTCAAGCTGAACTTCCTCGAGCACTGGACCGGCGGCGTGCAGGGCCTCGTCGTCACCAAGCCGGACGCGCCGTTCGGCCTGCCGATGTCGCAGGACATGTGGCTGTACTACTTCACGCTCGTGGTCGTGATTGCGATCTACATCTTCTCGGTGAACCTGCTGCGCTCTCGCTCGGGCCGCGCCTTCATGGCGATCCGCGACAACGAGATTGCGGCCTCCGCCATGGGCGTCGACGTCGCGCTGTACAAGACCCTGGCCTTCGGCGTGTCCGCCGCCATCACGGGCGTCGCCGGCTCGCTCGGCGCCATCGCGGTGCAGTTCGTGGCCCCCGACAGCTACACCATCACGCTGGCGATCTCGCTGTTCCTCGGCATGGTCGTCGGCGGCGTGGGCTGGCTGCCCGGCTCGATCGTCGGTGCCGCCTTCATCATCTTCGTGCCGAACATCGCGGAGGGCATCTCCAAGGGCCTCTCCGGCGCCGTGTTCGGCGTACTCCTGTTCGCCGTCATCTACCTCGTGCCGCACGGCGCAAGGCAGGTTGCGATCGTGGGCCAGCAGCTCCTCGGCAAGCTCAAAAAGAACTGAAATACTCTCACCAAGACTGTCATCGACGAAGGAGACCGAATTGCTTTTTGGAAGAACACTGCGAGCCGCCGCGCTGGTCACCGCAACGGCGGTCATCACTTTCAACTCCGGCGCGGCATTTGCCCAAAAGAAATACGACACCGGCGCTTCCGACACCGAGATCAAGATCGGCAACATCATGCCGTATAGCGGTCCGGCGTCGGCCTATGGCATCATCGGCAAGACCGAAGAAGCCTATTTCAAGATGATCAACGACAAGGGCGGCATCAACGGCCGCAAGATCAACTTCGTCACCTATGACGACGGCTATTCGCCGCCGAAGGCCGTGGAGCAGGTCCGCAAGCTGGTCGAGAGCGACGAAGTGCTGGCCGTGTTCAACCCGCTGGGCACGCCTTCGAACAGCGCGATCCAGAAATACCTGAACGCCAAGAAGATCCCGCAGCTCTTCGTCGCCACCGGCGCCACCAAGTGGAACGACCCGAAGAACTTCCCCTGGACCATAGGCTGGCAGCCCTCCTACCAGAGCGAAGCGCAGATCTATGCGAAATGGCTGATGAAGGAAAAGCCGGACGCCAAGGTCGCGATCCTCTACCAGAACGACGATTTCGGCAAAGACTACCTCAAGGGCACCAAGGATGGGCTCGGCGCCAAGGCGGCGTCGACCATCATCATGGAGGAGAGCTACGAGGTGTCCGAACCGTCGATCGACGGCCACATCGTCAAGATCAAGGCCGCCAATCCCGACGTGCTGCTGATCTATGCGACCCCGAAGTTCGCGGCCCAGACCATCAAGAAGACCGCCGAGCTCAGCTGGAAGCCGCTCCAGATCCTCACCAACGTGTCGATCTCGGTCGGCAGCGTGATGAAGCCGGCCGGCTTCGAGAATGCGCAGGGCGTGCTGTCGGCAGCCTATGCCAAGGACTCCACGGATCCGCAGTGGAACAACGACCCCGGCATGAAGAAGTGGAACGAGTTCGTCGACAAGTACATGCCGGGTGCCGACAAGTCCGACACCAGCATGGTCTACGGCTATGGCGCCGCGTCGACGCTCGCCAAGGCGCTGGAAATGTGCGGTGACGATCTCACCCGCGCCAACCTCATGAAGCAGGCGGCGAGCCTGAAGGACTTTGCACCGGACACCCTGCTGCCCGGCGTCAAGATCAACACCGGCGCGACCGACTTCGCCCCGATCGCGCAGCTCCAGATGCAGCGCTTCAAGGGCGAGAGGTGGGAACTGTTCGGCGAGATCATCAGCGGCGACGTCGCCTCCGAGTGACACGCTGACGCAATAGTCCAACCGCAAAGAAGCCCCCGCGATCGCTCGCGGGGGCTTTTTGTTGACGTCGGGCGTCAATCTTGTTCAATGCGGCCCTGATCCAGCTCGGGGTAGGAGAACAATGACTGCCGGTCGTTTTCAGATTGCGGCCCTTTCGGCCGCACTCGCGTTGTGCACTGCGATGACTGGCCCGGTGCTGGCGCAAAAGAAATACGACAGCGGCGCTTCCGATACCGAGATCAAGATCGGCAACATCATGCCCTATAGCGGGCCGGCCTCCGCCTATGCCGCGATCGGCAGGACCGAGGAAGCCTATTTCAACAAGATCAACGCCGAGGGCGGCGTCAACGGCCGCAAGATCAAGTTCATCTCCTACGACGACGGCTATTCGCCGCCGAAGACGGTGGAGCAGGCGCGCAAGCTGGTCGAGAGCGACGGGGTGCTGCTCATCTTCGGCTCGCTCGGCACCTCCACCAACGGCGCGATCCGCAAGTACATGAACGAGAAGAAGGTGCCGCAATTGTTCGTGGCGAGCGGCGCCTCGAAGTGGAACGATCCCAGGCAATATCCCTGGACCATGGGCTGGCAGCCGAGCTACGCGAGCGAGGCGCGCATCTATGCCAAGTACATCATGAAGGAGAAGCCGGACGCGAAGATCGGCGTGCTGTATCAGAACGACGATTTCGGCAGGGACTATCTCAAGGGGCTGAAGGCCGGCTTGGGGACCAAGGCGTCGATGATCGTGATGGAAGAGGCCTACGACACCTCGGAGCCGGCGGTCGACGAGCACGTCGTGAAGCTGAAGGCCTCGGGCGCCGACGTCCTGATCAGCATCACCACGCCGAAATTCGCCGCGCAAGCGATCAAGAAGGCGGCCGAGATCAGCTGGCATCCGACCCACATCCTCTCCAACGTCTCGGCCTCGGTCGGCGGCGTGCTGGAGCCGGCGGGGCTCGAAATCTCGCAAGGCATCCTGTCGGCCAGCTACACCAAGGACGGCTCCGACCCGCAATGGAACGCCGATGAGGGCATGAAGAAGTTCTATGACTTCCTCGCGCACTACGATCCCAAGGCGAACAAGCTCGATACCGGCGTGGTGTTCGGATACGCCGCGGCCCAGACCATGGTGAAGGTGCTGCAGATGTGCGGCGACGACCTCACCCGCGAGAACGTCATCAAGCAGGCCGCCAGCCTGAAGGATTTCGCGCCGGACACGCTGCTGCCCGGTATCAGGATCAACACCGCACCGGACAATTTCGCCCCGATCGAACAGCTCCAGATGATGCGGTTCAAGGGCAGGAAATGGGAGCTGTTCGGCGACATCATCTCGAGCGAGATCGGCAATTGAACCAGCTCAACTCAAAATCGCCAGGCACGAGTTAAGCAACTCAAGACAGTCGCGCTGT
This sequence comes from Bradyrhizobium sp. WSM2254, assembly GCF_000472645.1. NCBI lineage: Bacteria > Pseudomonadati > Pseudomonadota > Alphaproteobacteria > Hyphomicrobiales > Nitrobacteraceae > Bradyrhizobium > Bradyrhizobium sp. WSM2254. Next base: position 75,856 of record NZ_AXAB01000009.1, read on the forward strand.
CTCGCACTCGCACACGAGACCGCGCCCGTCCTTGACTACTAAAGAAGCAGCCCCTGTGACGCCGTTGAAGGGGCTTTCTGTTGAAGGCACAGGACAAATCGTATTGAATTGCGGCGGCGTCGCCAAAAACAATCAAGACAAGAAACGGGGCGCACACACCAAGAAAATAGGGAGATAGGAATGCCCGCTGTCACCGGCAAACTTGCGGCCGCGTCACTGGCGCTTGCGCTCATTGCGGCCTCGGCCTCCACTGCATCGGCCCAGAAGAAATACGATACCGGCGCGACCGACACCGAGATCAAGATCGGCAACATCATGCCCTACAGCGGACCGGCCTCCGCCTACGGCATCATCGGGCGGACCGAAGCCGCCTATTTCAAGAAGATCAACGAAGAGGGCGGCATCAACGGCCGCAAGATCAACTATATCAGCTATGACGACGCCTATTCGCCGCCGAAGACGGTCGAGCAGGCGCGCAAGCTGGTCGAGAGCGACGAGGTGCTGTTCATCTTCAACTCGCTCGGCACGCCGCCGAACTCGGCGATCCAGAAATACATGAACTCGAAGAAGGTGCCGCAGCTGTTCGTCGCGACCGGCGCCACCAAGTGGAACGATCCGCAGAACTTCCCCTGGACGATGGGCTGGCAGCCCAACTACCAGAGCGAGACGCAGATCTATGCGAAGTGGCTGCTCAAGAACAAGCCGGACGCCAAGATCGCCGTGCTCTACCAGAACGACGATTACGGCAAGGACTATCTGAAGGGCCTGAAGGACGGCCTGGGCGCCAAGGCGGCCTCGATGATCGTGATCGAGGAGAGCTATGAGACCTCCGAGCCGACCATCGACAACCACATCGTCAAGCTGAAATCGACCGGCGCCGACGTGTTCATGAACATCACGACGCCGAAATTCGCCGCGCAGGCGATCAAGAAGAATTCCGAGATCGGCTGGAAGCCGCTGCACTTCCTCAACAACGTCTCGGCCTCCGTCGGCAGCGTGATGAAGCCCGCCGGCTTCGAGAACGGCCAGGACATCATCTCGGCCGATTATCTGAAGGACGTGTCGGATCCCGCGTGGAACAACGATCCCGGCATGAAGGAGTTTTTGGCATTCATGACCAAATACTTCCCCGAGGGCGACAAGCTCGATAAGGGCACCATCGTCGGCTATGCCGTGGCACAGACGCTGGTCCAGGTGCTGAAGCAGTGCGGCGACAATCTCACTCGCGAGAACGTCATGAAGCAGGCGGCGAACCTGAAGGACTTCCGCACCGAGGCGCTGCTGCCGGGCGTGAAGATCAACACCTCGCCGACCGACTTCGCACCGATCAGCCAGCTGCAGCTCGAGAAGTTCAAGGGCGAGAAATGGGAGCTGTTCGGCGACGTGATCAGCGCCGACGTCGGCGGCTAGCCGCCAGCAGGATCCAGATATGCGAAAGCCCCCTGCGAGCCTCTCGCGGGGGCTTTTTGCTGCACGGCGATTATGATCACGCGATTGCACAATCGAATGATGGTAAACCCTGCTTACGCTTTCGCGCATGATACGGTAGGCAGGTGAACGGCGAATTCGCCGCCATCGCTTCAGTCTGCTCAAGGCCATCGTCATGACCGACCGACGTCCCCTGCTCCGCGCGCTCTACGACGCCGCCGTTGCCGCCGCACATCCGAATACAATTCTGGCGCCGCATCTGCCGCCGGCGCCAAAAGGACGCGTGATCTGCCTCGCCGCCGGTAAGGGCGCCGGCGCGATGGCCGCGGCCGCCGAGCGGCATTATCTCGACGCGCTGAAGCTCGCGCCGGAGCGACTGGTCGGCATCGCCACCACGCGCCACGGCTACGGCGTGCCGACCCGCCGCATCCGCGTGGTCGAAGCCGGCCATCCCGTGCCCGACGAAGCCGGCCTCAAGGGCGCGGCCGATACGCTCGCGCTCGCGGGCGAGGCCGGGCCCGACGATCTGCTTCTGGTGCTGCTCACCGGCGGCGGCTCGGCGAACTGGATCGCGCCGGTGGACGGCATCAGCTTTGCGCAGAAGCAGGCGGTCAACAAGGCGCTCTTGCGTTCGGGCGCGCCGATCGGCGAGATGAACGTCGTGCGCAAGCATCTGTCGCGGATCAAGGGCGGACGGCTGGCGCGCGCCGGCAGGAACGCCGCCGAGATCGTGACGCTCGCGATCTCCGACGTGCCGCATGACGATCCCTCCGCGATCGCCTCCGGCCCCACCGTGCCCGATCCGACCACGCTGGCCGATGCGCGCGCGATCGTGGCCAGGTACAAGCTCGCTATCGACGATGCCGTGCGCCGCGCGCTCGACGATCCCAACAACGAGAGCTGCAAGCCTGATGATGCCGCCTTCGCGCGCGCGTCGTTCGAATTGATCGCGCGGCCCAAGCAGTCGCTCGACGCCGCGGTGAAGCTCGCGAAAGAGGCCGGCTACGAGACCATCGATCTCGGCGCCGATCTCGAAGGCGAGGCGCGCGAGGTCGCGGCCAGTCATGCCGAACTCGCGTTGCAGGCGCGCGCGCAGGGCAAGCGCGTCGCGATCCTCTCCGGCGGCGAGCTCACGGTCACCGTGCGCGGCCAGGGGCGCGGCGGTCCGAACCAGGAATACGCGCTGGCGCTCGCCGCCCTGCTGAAGGACACGGCCGGCATCTCCGCGCTCGCGGGCGACACCGACGGCGCCGATGGTGGCGCCGGCCACCCCACCGACCCCGCAGGCGCGCTGATCGACGCGGCGACGTTTGCGAAGATGAAGGCGCTGGCGCTCCAGCCGCAGGCCTATCTCGACAACAACGACGCGACGGCGTTCTTCGAGGCGACCGGCGATCTGCTGATGCCCGGCCCGACGCTGACGAACGTGAACGATATCCGGGTGATCCTGGTGGATTGAGGCGCCTGCCCAGACGACGGTGTCATTCCCCGCGACCCGGCTACGCCAAGGCTTCGCCGGGGTTGCGGTCCAGGGGCGCCGAAGCTTTAGCGTAGGCGGCAAGCGGGGAATCCAGTACGCCGCTGCTTCTCTGTATCCCACTACGGCCCCTGGAATACTGGATCGCCCGCCTTCGCGGACGATGACGGCGGAGAATGTGGATCGACCGCGGTTAGCCGCGCGCCTCAAAACTCGTTGGCGATCTTCGAGAGCATCTCGATCAGGGCTTCGCGGTTGGCCTGGCCGAGCAGGTCGTTCAGCCGCGCCTCGTGCTTGGTGGCGACGAGCTTTTTCGCCCGCGTCAGCACGGCCTTGCCCTTGTCGGTCAGAACCAGGATATGCGAGCGGCGGTCGTTGGTGGAGCGGATCCGCGCGCAAAGGTCGCGGCTTTCGAGATTGTCGAGCAGGGCCACGAAATTCGGGCGCAGGATGCCGAGGGTGGAGGCGATCTCGGTCTGGTTACGCCCCGGGTTCTTCTCGACCAGCAGCAACACCGAGAACTGCGCCGGCGTGAGCTGGAGCGAGGCCATGCAGCGCAGGAAGTTCTCGAACACCTTAAGCTGCGCCCGCTTCAGGACGTAGCCGAGCTGCTCGGAGAGCTCGCCGAGCTGGAGGGCTTCGGCTGCCCCCTGGGCCTCGGCCGCGTCCTTGCGGCCCTTGGCCGTGTCGGCAGGCTTTTCAGAGGACTTTTCAGCGGATTTGGAAACGGTCATCGCCTCGTGCTCGTAATCCCGCTAAATTCGGGACGGGTCGCCCCGCCCCTTGAAGTTATATTTGATAATTGTTATGGACCATATCAAATATCGCCAGCGCATTTCAATGGCTGTGAGCGGACCGTCCACCGCAATTGCGGAGACCGGTCCTTAATCTTTGAGGGGGAGCGTCCGGTCTTGAACACCACTATCATGCTGTTCCTGGTGCAGGACGGCATCACCAATGGCGCGATCTATGCGCTGCTCGGCCTCGCGCTGGTGCTGGTGTTCGCCGTTACCCGCGTCATCCTTATTCCCCAGGGCGAGTTCGTCACCTATGGCGCGCTGACCTATGCCTCGCTGGCCGCGGGCCAGATGCCGGGCACGGCAAAACTCGCGCTCGCCCTCGGCATCGGCGCCTTCGCCTTCGACCTGTTCGTGGCCCGCAAGGCGCTGCATGGCCGGCTGATCCTGCGCAGCGTCCTCACCAATATCGTGCTGCCCGGCATCGTGCTGGCGCTGACCGTTTATTTCGCCGCCCAGAAGCCGCCGGTGGCGATCTGCATCGTGCTGTCGCTGGTGATCGTGGCGATGATTGGCCTCTATCTCTACCGCGTCGCGTTCCAGCCGCTGGCGCACACCTCCGTGCTGGTGCTGCTGATCGCCTCGGTGGGCGTTCACCTCGCGCTGCAGGGACTGGGCCTCCTGTTCTTCGGCGCCGAAGGCCAGCGCGGACCTGCCGTGCTGTCCGGCTCTTTCACCGCCGGCGCGCTGCGCTTCACCGGCCAGAGCATCACCGTCTACGGCATCACCATCGCCTTCATCGTCGGGCTCTGGCTGTTCTTCGGCCTGACGCTCTACGGCAAGGCGCTGCGCGCGACCGCCGTGAACCGGTTAGGGGCGCGGCTGGCCGGCATCCGCACCACGCTGTCCGGGCAGATCGCCTTCCTGCTGGCGTCCGTCATCGGCGCACTGTCGGGCATCATGATCGTGCCGATCACGACGCTCTATTACGACAGCGGCTTCCTGATTGGCCTAAAGGGTTTCGTCGCCGCGATCATCGGCGGCCTCGTCAGCTACCCCCTCACCGCCGTCGCGGCGCTGTTCGTCGGCATCGTCGAGGCGTTCTCGTCCTTCTACGCCTCCAACTACAAGGAAGTGATCGTCTTCATGCTGCTGATCCCCGTGCTGCTGCTGCGCTCGCTCGCCGCGCCCGCGGTCGAGGAAGAGAAGGACTGACGCCAAGATGCAGAGCCGGCTTCCCATCCTCGTCTTCGCGCTTGTCATGGCGGCGATCCCGTTTGTCCCTGGCATGCCTCCGTTCTGGATCGTGCTGCTCGACAATATCGGCCTTGCCGCCCTGGTCGCGATGGGCCTCGTGATGCTGACCGGCGTCGGCGGCCTCACCTCGTTCGGCCAGGCCGCCTTCGTCGGCTTCGGCGCCTACACCACCGCGGTGCTGTCGACGAGCTACGGCCTGTCGCCCTGGCTGACGCTGCCGTTGTCGCTCGTGGTCAGCGGATCGCTGGCGGTGCTGCTTGGCCTCGTCACCGTCCGCCTCTCCGGCCACTATCTGCCGCTCGGCACGCTGGCCTGGGGGCTCGGCCTGTTCTATCTCTTCAGCAAGCTGGAGTTTTTGGGCCGCAACGACGGCATCTCGGCGATCCCGCCGCTGTCGATCGGCGCGTACAAGATGCTCTCGCCCGGCTCGATCTATTACGCGATCTGGGTCGCCGTGATCCTCTCGGCCCTGCTCACGATGAACCTGCTGGACTCCCGCACCGGCCGCGCCATCCGGGCGCTGCGGCGCGGCCATATCGCGGCCGAGGCGTTCGGCGTGCACACGCCGCGGGCAAAGCTGCTGGTGTTCATCCATGCCGCGGTGCTGGCCGGCCTCTCCGGCTGGCTCTACGCGCACCTTCAGCGCGCGGTGAACCCGACGCCGTTCGGCGCGCAGGCCGGCATCGAATACCTCTTCATCGCAGTGGTCGGCGGCGCCGGTTATGTCTGGGGCGGCGTGCTGGGCGCGGCGATCGTCGTGGTCCTGAAAGAGGTGCTGCAAAGCTATCTGCCGCTGCTCCTGCCGGGCTCCGGCCAGGTCGAGACCATCGTGTTCGGCATCATGCTGGTGGCATTGCTCCAGCTCGCGCCCGGCGGCGTCTGGCCGTGGCTGATGTCGTTCCTGCCCGAGCGCACCGGTGGCAAGAAGCCGGACAATTCGCTGAAACTGGAGCAGCGCACCCGCGCGGCCGGCGAGGCCAGCGTCCTGCTCCAGGTCGAGAAGGCGCGCAAGCAATTCGGCGGCGTGATCGCGGTCAACAACGTCTCCTTCGACGTCCAGGCCCGCGAGATCGTCGCGCTGATCGGGCCGAACGGCGCCGGCAAGAGCACGACATTCAACCTGATCACCGGCGTGCTGTCGGCGACATCGGGCTCGATCTCGGTGCTCGGCAAGAAGGTCGACAACGCGCCGCCGCAGGAGATCGTCAAGCTCGGCATCTCCCGCACCTTCCAGCACGTGAAGCTGGTCCCCGACATGACCGTGCTGGAGAACGTCGCGATCGGCGCGCATCTGCGCGGCCATTCGGGGCCGATCGCCTCGATGCTGCGGCTCGACCGTGCTGACGAGGCAAAGCTGCTCGCCGAGGCCGCCCGCCAGATCGAGCGCGTCGGCCTCGCCGACCAGATGCACCAGCTCGCAGGTTCGCTCTCGCTCGGCCAGCAGCGCATCGTCGAGATCGCGCGCGCGCTCTGCGTCGATCCGATGCTGCTGCTGCTCGACGAGCCCGCCGCGGGCCTCCGCCACATGGAGAAGCAGCAGCTTGCCAGGCTGCTGCGCGAGTTGCGCGACGGCGGCATGAGCGTGCTGCTGGTCGAGCACGACATGGGCTTCGTCATGAACCTCGCCGACCGCATCGTCGTACTCGATTTCGGCACCAAGATCGCGGAGGGCACGCCCGCCACGATCAAGACCAATCCCGAAGTGATCAAGGCCTATCTCGGAGTGGCGGCATGAGCGCGCTATTGTCCGTCACCGACGCGCATGTCGCCTATGGCAAGGTCGAGGCCGTGCGCTCGGTCTCGCTCGAGGTCGGGGCGAACCAGATCGTCACCATCGTCGGCGCCAACGGCGCCGGCAAGACCACGCTGCTGTCCGCCATCATGGGCATTTTGCCGCTGAAGGGCCGCGTTGTCTTTGCCGGCCAGGATCTCGCGCGGCTCGACATCGAGGACCGCGTCGCGATGGGCCTCGGCCTCGTCCCGGAGCACCGCGAATTGTTCGTGACCATGAATGTCGAGGACAATCTCGAGCTCGGGGCCTTCCGCATCGAGCGGGGCAAGGCGAAAGCCTCGATGGAGCGGGTCTACACGCTGTTCCCGCGGCTGAAGGAGCGGCGCAAGCAGCTCGCCGGCACGCTCTCCGGCGGCGAGCAGCAGATGCTCGCGATGGGCCGCGCGCTGATGGGCGAGCCGAAGCTCCTGATGCTGGACGAGCCGAGCCTCGGCCTCGCGCCGATCATCGTCGCCGACATCTTCCGCATCGTCACCGAGCTGCGCGCCAGCGGCGTCTCGGTGCTGCTGGTCGAGCAGAACGCGCAGGCCGCGCTCAAGATCGCGGACCAGGCCTATGTGATGGAGCTCGGCGAGTTCGTGCTCAGCGGCAAGGCCAGCGACATCGCCGCGAACGAACGCGTTGCGGCGAGCTATCTCGGCTTCCAGCACGAAGGCGCGGGCGTGATGTAGTTCTGCTAGCGGCGCTCACTGGCGTATCATCCGCAAAACTGTCATCGTCCGCGAAGGCGGACGATCCAGTACTCCGAGAAGACTGTGATCGAATCGATAGGTCGCTGCGTACTGGATGCCCCGCCTTCGCGGGGCATGACACCGAAGAATACGACGAGATGCGCACCTAGATGCTCGCCGCCTTCTCCTCCTTCAACGCCGCCACCTCCGCTTCCAGGTCGGCGATGCGCTGATCCCTCGCCGCCAGCGCGGCCGCGACATCCGCCGCGTCGAATTTCTGCGGAATGTGCTGCGGGCAGTTGGTGTCCCAGGCCGCGATCTTGAACAGGATCACCTGCTCGGGCCGCGCGCGGTAGCCTTTCGGCATCAGCGACGTCGCGAGCGCATCGTCGTCCTCGACCACGCGCGCCTCGCCCCAGATCTTCACCCGGCGGCGATGGGCGTAGTCCATCACGAAGATGTAGGCCTTGGGATTTTCGGACAGGTTTCCCTGCGTGATGTATTGCCGGTTGCCGGCATAGTCCGTGAAAGCCAGCGTCTGCTTGTCCAGCACCTTCAAAAAGCCCTTCGGGCCGCCGCGGTGCTGGATGTAAGGCTGGCCGTCCGCCGAGGCGGTGGCGAAATAGAAGCTGTTGGCTTCAGCGAGGAACGTTGCGAGGTTCTCGTCGACCTCGGTGCGCCAGCCGCGCTGCTCGGCCTGCGCATAGCCTTCGCGTGATCCCTTTCGGGTCTGGATCGATTTCACCGCCGGCGTGAACGCCACGTCGCTGGCGTAGGTATGAGTTGCCGTCATCGGAAGTTCTCCTGGAATTCCGGCGCAAATCTGCGTCTTTCGACCGCTAAGGTGGCAACCTTCGGCTTCTAAAACAATCAGCCGGCTTGACACTTCATCATTGCAATATATGCAATAATGTCCATGGACCGCCTGGACGCCATGCACGTCTTCGTCACCGTCGCCGACCTGCGCGGCTTTGCGCCGGCGGCGCGCAAGCTGCACCTGTCGCCCTCGGCGGTGACGCGGCTGATCGCGGCGCTGGAAGAGCATCTCGGCGCCCGGCTGTTGCAGCGGACCACGCGGCAGGTGACCCTGACCGACGTCGGCACGCGCTACCTGGAGCGCGCCCGGCGCATCCTCGCCGATGTCGAGGAGGCTGACGGCTCGGCGCGGGAAGAGCGCAACCGGCCGAGCGGGCGGCTGGTGGTGTCGGCGCCCGTCGGCTTCGGCCGGCTGCATGTCGGGCCGGTCATGACGGCCTATCTCAAGCGCTATCCCGAGGTTGCCGGCGAATTGCGGCTGTCCGACCATCTCGTCAATCTCGTGGAAGACGCCGTCGACGTGGCGGTTCGGATCGGCCATCTCGCCGATTCCACGCTGGTGGCCCGCCAAGTCGGCGAGATGCGGCGGATCGTGGTGGCCGCGCCGAGCTATCTGAAGCGCCATGGCGAGCCGAAGACGCCGGAAGCGCTCGCCTCGCACCAGACCATCCAGTTCGGCCCGGCGACCGAATGGCGTTTCCCGCATGACGGCCGCGACATCGAGGTGACGCCGTCGCCCCGCTTCATCAGCAACAGTGCAGACGCAGCGCTGCAATATGCCGAGGCCGGCGGCGGCGTGACGCGGGTGCTGGCCTATCAGGCCGCCGAGGGGCTGAAGCGGGGACGATTGAAAATCGTGCTGGCGAAATACGAGCAGCCGGCACTGCCGATCCATGTCGTCTATCCGACCTCGCGCCTGCTCTCGGCCAAGGTGCGCGCGTTCATCGATCTCGTGGTGGAGACGGCGGAGTGGCGGTTCGGATAGCCTCACCCTCTCCGTCATGGCCGGGCATAGCCGTCCGAAGGACGGCGTCGCTTCCGCTCGCCTATGTCCCGGCCATCCACGTCTTTCTCACAAGGCACGAAGAACGTGGATGCCCGGGACAAGCCCGGGCATGACGATGGAGAGAGCGGTGCTATCCCTTCTTCGGCACCACCCGAAACGTCCCGCTGGCGCGCGCGATCACGGCATCGTCGGCCTTGACCAGGCACTGCGCGAAGCAGATCGTGCTGCCGGTCTTGATCGCCTCGCCCTCGACTGCGAGCCATTGGCCGATCTCGGCGGCGCCGACAAAGTCGACCGACAACGAGATCGTCACGAAGGACGTCGTCCAGCCGGTCGCCTGTGCGCAGCTGTAACCCATGGCGGCATCGGCGAGCGCCGCGATCAGCCCGCCATGGATCAATCCGCGCGCGTTGGTGTGCGGCTTGGCCAGGCGCAGGCCGATGATCACGGCCTTGTCGGTCTTCTTCGAATAGAGCGGCTCCCAGGGATCGGTGAGCGGCGCTTTACGGAAATGCGGCTCGAAGCCGGCGGGAATGTCGGTAGAGGTCATGGCTGTCTCGCGTTGCTGGTTGCCAGCATTGAACGCGATGTGGATGACGGTTTCACCGCCTACAAAGTTTTAAACGGAATTTGCGGGGGTGTTTGAAATGGCCTCCGCTGTCATTGCGAGGAGCTCTTGCGACGAAGCAATCCAGACTGCCTCCTCGGAGGGTCTCTGGATTACTTCGCTACGCTCGCAATGACGGAGTGTGCGGGGCCGCCACGTTCCCTAAAACGGCAGCCCCACATAATTCTCCGACAGCGAGGTCATCGCGGCCTGCGAGTGCGTGACGTAGTCGAGCTCGGCGAGCTGGATCCGGGCGCCGATGCTGCCGGTGTCGGGGAATTTGTGGAGCATCGAGGTCATCCACCAGGAGAAGCGCACGGCTTTCCAGACGCGCGCGAGCGCCTTGGCGGAATAGGCGTCGAGGCCGGCGCTGGACTTCTCGTCGTAGAATTCGCGCAGCGCGCTCGACAGATAATGCGCGTCGCTGGCAGCCAGGTTCAATCCCTTGGCCCCGGTCGGCGGCACGATGTGGGCGGCATCGCCGCACAGGAACATCCTGCCGAAGCGCATCGGCTCGGCGACAAAGCTGCGCAACGGGGCGATGCTCTTCTCGATCGAGGGACCGGTGACGAGGCTGTCAGCCGCCTCCTGGTCGAGCCGGCGCTTCAATTCGTCCCAGAAGCGGTCGTCCGGCCATTGGTCGACGTGGTCGTCCAGCGAGCACTGCACATAGTGGCGGCTGCGCTTCATCGAGCGCATGGTGCAGAGCGCAAAGCCGCGGGCGTGGTTGGAGTAGATCAGCTCGTGGCTGACCGGCGGCGTCTCGGAGAGGATGCCGAGCCAGCCGAACGGATAGACCCGCTCGAACTCCTCGATCGCCGAGGCCGGGACGCTGGCGCGGCTGACGCCGTGGAAACCATCGCAACCAGCGATGAAATCGCAATCCACCGTGTGGGTGACGCCGTCCTTGACCCAGGTTACGCGCGGGTGATTGCCGTCGAAATCATGCGGCTGCACGTCCCTGGCCTCGTAGACCGTATTGAGGCCGGCCGCCTTGCGCGCGTTCATCAGGTCGAGCGTGACCTCGGTCTGGCCGTAGATCATCACCGTCTTGCCGGTCGCCGCCTTCATGTCGATGCGATGACGGCGGCCGGAAAAGGCGAGCTCGATGCCCTCATGCACCAGGCCTTCGGCATGCGCCCGCGCACCGGCGCCGACCTGGTCGAGCAGCGCGACGGTTCCCTCCTCCAGGAGACCGGCGCGGATGCGGCCGAGCACGTAGTCCGGGCTCTGCCGCTCCAGGATGAAATTGTCGATGCCGTAATGGTGCAGCAGTTGCCCAAGCAACAATCCAGCCGGCCCGGCCCCGATGATTGCGACTTTTGTCCGCAATACTTGCTCCACCCGATCCTGTAGGCTTTCGCCGCGGCTCGCTTGTCGCGTCGGTCCGCGCAAGATAATTATATCATATAATCGTTGGGCAAAAGGGGAGGCCCGAGCAGCGACAAATCCATGCAACATGGCTGACGTAGATGACGCGGCGGCACGCCGCGCCAGTTCCGGCTTGAACGCGCCGTCAAATTAGATAACATGTTAAATAACGAGACCGGGCCATCGAAGCCCGCCGTCGAAAACAGGGAGAGACGTGTGATGAGGAAAGCCTGTCTGGCTTTGTTGCTCGCAGCAAGCGTGACGCCCGCGTTCGCGCAGGACAAGACCTTCGATTTGAAGATCTCGCACTGGGTGCCGGCTTCGCATCCCCTCCAGAAATCGCTGGAAGACTGGGCGGCTGCGGTCGAGAAGGATTCCGGCGGCACCATCAAGGGCAAGGTGTTTCCGGCCCAGCAGCTCGGCAAGGCGTTCGATCATTACGACATGGCGCGCGATGGCATCGCCGACGTCACTTATGTCAATCCCGGCTATCAGCCCGGCCGCTTCCCGATCGTCGGCGCCGGCGAATTGCCGTTCCTGATCTCGGATGCCAAGGGCGGCTCGATGGGGCTGGACGCCTGGTATCGCAAATATGCAGAGAAGGAGATGAAGGACGTCAAATACTGCCTCGCCTTCGTCCACTCACCCTCGTCCTTCCACTCCCGCACCAAGAAGATCGTGACGCCGGAGGACGTGAAGGGCCTGAAGATCCGCCCGGCGCACGCCACCATGGCGAACTTCGTCACCTCGCTCGGCGGCACCAATGTGCAGTCCTCCGCGCCCGAAGTGCGTGACATCATCGAGCGCGGCGTCGCCGACGGCGTCACCTTCCCCTGGGGCTCGCTGGTGCTGTTCGGCATCGACAAGGTGACCAAGTACGACATGGAGGCGCCGCTCTACACCACGACCTTCGTGTTCGTGATCAACAAGGACAAGTACAACGCGATGTCCGACAAGCAGAAGGCCGCGATCGACAAGAACTGCTCGGTCGAGATGGCGGGCGTCGTCGGCGAGCACTGGGGCAAGTTCGAGGATGCCGGCATCGACAAGGTCAAGGCGGAATCCAATCATGAAGTCTACAAGCTGACACCCGAGCAGACCGCCGCCTGGAAGAAGGCCGCTGAGCCGCTGGTCAAGACCTGGTCCGAGGGCGCGAAAAAGGCCGGCGCCGATCCGGACGCAGCACTCGCGGATTTGAAGGCGTCGCTGAAGAAGTACAACGCGCTGGCGGAGTGAGGCCTGGTCACTAAGAACACGGCGGGGGGAGACATCTCGCCGCTGTTGTTCTGCAAGCGGGTTGAAGGTGAGGAGCGCACTCTGCTTCGTCCCCCTCTCCCCGCCTGCGGGGAGAGGGTTGGGGTGAGGGGGAGTCTCCGCGGGGACGGTGACAATTGGACTCGCGGAGAGTCCCCCTCACCCGGAATCCGCGCGTTCCGCGCGAATTCCGGCCTCTCCCCGCAAGCGGGGAGAGGCGAAGGGCGCGCCGGGTCGAAAGCAAGAATGACAGCACTTAAGGATCTCCCATGAAGCGCGCCTGGATGGATCGCTTTATCGACACGATCGAATGGATCGCGGCCGGCTTCGTCGGCCTCGTCGCACTCGACATCTTCCTGTCGGTGCTGCTGCGCAACACGCTGAACTATTCGATCCCCGACAGTTTCGATATCGGCCGCATGCTGCTCGGCATCCTGATCTTCTGGGGCATTGCCGCGACCTCCTATCGCGGCACCCACATCACGGTCGACCTGGTCTGGGGCAATGTCGGGCCGCGCTATCAGCGCTGGATCGACGTGTTCGCGACCATGGTGCTGCTGTTCGTCGTCACCGTGCAGACCTGGACCTTGTTCGACAAGGTGCGCGGCACTTACAACGACAACGTCCAGACCTTCGACATGCACATGCCGACCTGGCCGTTCTTCGCGATCGCCTGGATCGGCGACGTCTCGGCCGTGCTGCTGATCGCGATCCGCACCTACCGGCTGATCCTCCATCCCGAAGAAATGCACGACCCCAAGCTGAAGGCGACGGAGTAACCATGAGCACCGATGTCGTCGCCGTAATCGGCTTCGTTTCCCTGTTTGCGTTGATGCTGCTGCGCGTGCCCGTCGGCATGGCCATGGGCCTCGTCGGCGTCTCCGGCTTCTCCTATCTGGTCGGCGCCACGCCGGCGCTGAAGCTGGTCGGCCAGACCTCGATGCGTACGGTCACCGACTACACCTTCGGCGTCATCCCGATGTTCCTGCTGATGGGCTCCTTCGTCAGCAATTCCGGCATGAGCCGCGAGCTGTTCCGCGCCGCCAACGGCTTTGTCGGGCATTTGCGCGGCGGGCTCGGCATCGCCACCGTCGGCGCCTGCGGCGGCTTTGCCGCGATCTGCGGCTCCTCGGTTGCGACCGCCGCGACCTTCTCCGCCGTCGCCTATCCCGAGATGCGCCGCTTCGGCTATCCGCAGTCGTTCGCCACCGGCGTGATCGCGGCCGGCGGCACGCTCGGCGCGATGCTGCCGCCCTCCACCGTGCTGGCGGTCTACGGCATCATCACCGAGCAGGACATCGGAAAGCTCTTCATCGCCGGCATCATTCCGGGCCTGCTGGCGATGACCATGTACATGATCACGATCGCCCTGATCGGATACTTCCGGCCGGACTTCCTGCCCAAGGGCAAGGTGCTGCCGTGGCGCGAGCGCTTTGCCGGGCTGAAGGAGATCTGGGCGCCGGTTCTGCTGTTCGTCTTCGTCATCGGCGGCCTCTACGGCCTGCCCTTCCTGCCGCGCTTCACGCCGACGGAAGCCGGCGGCGTCGGCGCCACCGGTGCCTTCATCATCGGCGTGCTGACCGGCCGGCTCGACCGCGAGAAGATTCTGGCCTCGCTGCTCCAGGCGACGCGCACCGCGGCCGCCGTGTTCACCGTGCTGATCGGCGCGCTGATCTTCGGCTATTTCCTCACGGTGACGCAGACCCCGCAGAAGGTGACGGAATTCCTCACCGGCCTCGGCCTCGGCCCCTACGGCGTGCTGGCGCTGATCATGGTGATGTATCTCGTGCTCGGCTGCCTGATGGACGCCATGGCGATGATCATCCTGACCGTGCCGATCATCTTCCCCGTCATCATGCATCTCGGCTTCGACCCGATCTGGTTCGGCGTCATCATCGTGATGACGGTCGAACTCGGCCTGATCCACCCGCCGGTCGGCATGAACGTCTTTGTCATCAAAAGCGTGGTGAAGGACGTCTCCTTCTCCACCATCTTCAAGGGCGTGATCCCGTTCGTGGCGACGGATCTGGTGCGGCTGGTGATCCTGATCGCCTTCCCGCTGCTGGCGACGTGGCTGCCGACACGGATGATGGCGCATTGACGAGGTGAGGCGATGACCACGCCGACGTTAGAGACGAAATACGTCTTCACCATCACCGCGCGCATCGGTGACGTCGTCACCGCGGGCGAGACCGGCATCGGCGTGCGCCGCATCATCCCGATCGTCGGCGGCGAGGTGACGGGCGCGATCACCGGCAAGGTTCTTCCCTTCGGCGCCGACTTCCAGACCATTCGCCCCAACGAGCTGATCGACCTTGAAGCCAAATACGCCTTCGAGACCGACGACGGCGCCATCGTCTATGTCGAGAACAAGGGCATCCGCTTCGGCCCGGTCGAGCTGTTGCAGAAGCTCAAGCGCGGCGAGGCAGTCGATCCGAAACTGATCTATTTCCGCACCGTGCCGAAGTTCGAGACGGGGCATGAAAACTATCGCTGGCTGATGCAGCACATTTTTGTCGCCTCAGCCGCGCGCCACGCGGACCGCGTGGTGATCGACGTGCATCAGGTGATGTGAGGAATCGGTCTTTGACCCAGGGCGAACCTGGTTCAGAATGTGATCTGCGCCAAGTTGTGCAGCCCACGGGAGTCCCACCATGTCTCTTATGGCTTCCAGCGAACCAGTCCCCCAACACACCTTCGACTCCGCCGAAATGGGCGCTATCGCTCATCTCTACCGCGGCGAGGTCTATCGATCGACGATCTGGCGAACGCGGCTCGACAACACGACCAATTGGGCGATCGTCACGATGGGCATCGCGCTGTCGACGACATTTTCGAGCCCGGAGGCTTCGCCTCTACCACTCGTACTCGTCGGACTGCTCCTTGCCGTGTTCCTTGGTATGGAGGCACGGCGTTATCGCTATTTCAATGTCTGGCGTGCCCGGGCTCGTTGGTTGGAGAGGAATTTCTATGCGCCAATCTTCACCGGAGAAGCGCACGATGATAGCTGGAAGGCTGTTCTCGCGCGCGACTACACTGCGCCCCGCCATCACATTTCATTTGTCCGCGCTGCCGGACGGCGGTTACGTCGCAACTACGTCTGGATTCTCGCCATCCAGGCGACCGCCTATTACGGCAAGATTGCAATCCATCCGACGCCTGCAGTGACCTTGACGGAACTTATCGATCGCGCCGCCGTCGGACCGATTCCCGGCTGGGTCGTTCTGATCGGGGGCTTTGCCTACAATTTCGGGTGGCTGGCGTTTGCGCTCGGCACGATGTGGCTCGACCAACGCGAGCACGGGACCAAGGGCGACCAGGTGGCGATGGGCTGATGACATCGGCGGCTACCCGTTCCTGGGGGAGCCGAGACGAGCGTAGCTGCCCCGACGCCAGGGAGGGCTTCCCTTGTTGACTCCTTGTAAATTCGTTATACAACATAACTATTCTGATAAGGACGCAAATGACACAGGGAAACGCCGAGACCGCTGACGCGGGCGCCTCCGGGCTGTTGAGGATCGAGAGGGCGGACCGGGTTCTGACCGTGGGCCTGAACCGGCCGGCCAAGCGCAATGCGCTCAATGACGGCATCATCCTGGAAATCGGCGAGTGCTTTGCCTCCCTGCCCGAGGATATCGGCGCGGTCGTCATCCACGGCATCGGCGATCACTTCTCCTCCGGCCTCGATCTTTCCGAGCTGACCGACCACGACGCGACCGGCGGTCTCCTCCATTCGCAGATGTGGCACCGGGTGTTCGACCGCATCCAGTACAGCCGCGTGCCCGTGATCGCCGCGCTCAGGGGCGCGGTGATCGGCGGCGGGCTGGAACTCGCCTGCGCCGCACATATCCGCGTCGCCGAGCCCTCGACCTATTTCGCCCTGCCGGAAGGACAGCGCGGCATCTTCGTCGGCGGCGGCGGCTCGGTGCGGCTGCCGCGGCTGATCGGCGTTGCCAGGATGATGGACATGATGCTGACCGGCCGCGTCTATAGCGCGACCGAAGGCGCCTCCTACGGCTTTGCGCAATATGTGACGGAGGCCGGCAACGGGCTCGGCAAGGCGCTGGAGCTTGCAACCAAGGTCGCCTCCAACGCGCCGCTGACGAATTTCGCCGTGCTCCAGGCGCTACCGATGATCGCGGAGGCCAATCCGCAGGCCGGCCTGTTGATGGAATCGCTGATGGCGACGGTGGCGCAGAGCGACAAAGAGGCAAAACGCAGGATCCGCGAATTCCTCGAGCACAAGACCGCCAAGGTGAAGCCAAAGTCATGAGTGCACAGCCGTCCTCTTCCAACACGGAGCGCGGCGCAAGCACTTTCCCGCTGCGACCCATTTCGTTCGGCGATCCCGTCGTCAACATCGAACGGCGCGAGGACGGGACGATCTACCTGCGGCCGAAGCAGCCGCTCGGCGACTATCCCGTCCGCATCACCGACCGCCTGCATCATTGGGCGGCGACGACGCCGGACCGCGTCTTCATGGCCGAGCGCGAAGGCGGCCGCGGCTGGCGCAAGATCACCTATGCCGAGCTGCTCACCGCGAGCCGGCACATCGCCTCCGGGCTGATCCAGCGCGGCCTGTCGGCGGAGCGACCGGTGGTCATCCTCTCCGGCAATTCGATCGACCATGCGCTTCTGGCTTTCGGCGCGTTCTATGCCGGTGTTCCGTTCTGCCCGGTGTCGCCGGCCTATTCGCTGGTGTCGAAGGATTACGGCAAGCTGTCCTATCTGATGAAGCTGTTGACGCCCGGCCTCGTCTTCGCCGAGGACGCCGACAAGTTCGCGGATGCGCTCGCCGCCAATGTTTCGCTCGGCACCGAGATCGCCGCGTCCTACGGCACCGTGCCGGGCCGCGACGTCACCCTGCTCGCCGACCTCATGGCGACGCCGATCCGCGGCGATCTCGACGAGGTCCACGGCAAGATCGGCCCCGACACGATCGCGAAATTCCTGCTGACGTCGGGCTCGACCGGCAATCCCAAGGCCGTCATCAACACCCAGCGCATGATCTGCGCCAACCAGGTGATGCTGCGCGAGACGCTCGCCTTCCTCAAGGACGAGCCGCCCGTCATCATCGACTGGCTGCCCTGGAATCACACCTTCGGCGGCAACCACAATATCGGGCTGACGCTCTACAATGGCGGCTCGATGTATCTGGACGCCGGCAAGCCGATGCCGGGCGGCATCGAGGAGACCGTGCGCAATCTCCAGGAGATTTCGCCGACGGTCTATTTCAACGTACCCAAGGGCTACGAGTCCCTGCTGCCATACCTGCGCGACGACCAGGGCCTGCGCGCAAAATTCTTCGACCGGCTGCATGCGATGTTCTTCTCGGGCGCGGCGCTGTCGCCGTTCGTCTGGAACAGCCTCGACGAGCTCGCGGTGAAGGAAAAAGGCTATCGCGTGCCGATGCTGACCGGCCTTGGCGCCACCGAGACCGCACCGTTCTTCATGTCGGTCAATCCGCGCACCAGCCGCTCCGGCCATGTCGGGTTGCCGGTCTCAGGCAATGACGCCAAGCTGGTGCCAAACAACGGCAAGCTCGAGGTCCGCGCCAAGGGGCCGAACGTGATGCCCGGCTACTGGCGCCAGGCGGACATCACCGCAAAATCCTTCGACGAGGAAGGATTTTACATGATGGGCGATGCGCTCAAGCCCGCCGATCCCGATGATCTCAACGCCGGCTTCGATTTCGACGGCCGCGTCAGCGAGGATTTCAAGCTCGGCAGCGGTACCTGGGTCAGCGTCGGCCCCTTGCGCGCGCGCTTCGTCGCGGCCTGCGCACCGCTGGTGCGCGACGTCGTCATTGCCGGCATCAACCGCGACGAGGTTTCCGCGCTGGTCGTGCTCGACCTCGACGGCTGCCGGCTGATCAACCCGACGCTGCCGGCCGACGATCTCGTCGTCGCGACGCGCGACCGGCTGGTGCGCGAGGCCTTTCGCGAGCGCCTGACCCGTTTCCTCGGCTCGGCCACCGGCTCCTCGACGCGGATCACGCGCGCGATCCTGATGGATACGCCGCTCTCGATCGACAAGGGCGAGGTCACCGACAAGGGCTCGATCAACCAGCGCGCGGTGCTGGAGCATCGCGGCGCGCTGATCGACGAGCTCTACGCTGCCAATCCGTCGGACCGTGTGATATCGGTCGGCTAAGAAATCATCGCTACAGGAGAACGCCATGTTGTTGAAGGATCAGGCAGCCATCGTTACCGGCGGCGCATCGGGGCTCGGCGCGGCGACCGCGCGAAAACTGGCGGCACAGGGCGCCAAGGTCGCGGTGTTCGACCTCAACGCCAAGCTCGCAGAAACCGTTGCCGCCGAGATCAAGGGCGTGGCCGTTACTTGCGACGTCTCCGATGCCGCCTCCGCTGAGGCTGCGATCGCGCAGGCAACCAAGGCCCACGGCCCCGCGCGCGTGCTGGTCAATTGCGCCGGCATCGGCGTTGCCAAGCGCGTGGTGGGCCGCGACGGCCCGATGGCGCTCGCCGATTTCGACAAGGTGATCAAGGTCAATCTGATCGGTACCTTCAACATGCTGCGCCTCGCCGCGACCGAGATGTCCAAGCTCGAGCCGCAGGCGACCGGCGAGCGCGGCGTCATCATCAACACCGCCTCCGTCGCCGCCTATGACGGCCAGATCGGGCAGTCGGCCTATTCGGCCTCGAAGGGCGGCATCGTCGGCATGACGCTGCCGATCGCGCGCGAGCTCGCACAGTTCGGCGTCCGCGTGCTGACGATCGCGCCCGGCCTGTTCCTCACCCCGCTGCTCGCCAACCTGCCGCAGGAAGCCCAGGACTCGCTCGCGGCCGCGATCCCCTTCCCGCGCCGGCTCGGCAACGCCGACGAGTTTGCCGCGCTCGCGCTGCACATGGTCGAGAATTCGTACCTGAACGGCGAGGTGGTGCGCCTCGACGGCTCGCTGCGCATGGCGCCGAAGTAAGGCGCGACGCATGTTCGTGAACCGGCGCGACGTACAGATCCAGTGGGGCGATTGCGACCCCGCCAACATCGTCTACTACCCGCGCTATTTCGCGATGTTCGACGATTCGACCTCGACCCTGTTCGAGGTCGCCGGCTTCTCGAAACAGGACCTGGTCCACAAATACGGCCTGGTCGGTATCCCCATGGTCGACACGCGGGCCAAGTTCTACATCCCCTCGACCTATGGCGACTGGATCACCATCGAGACGAAGATCGAAAGCATCAAGCGCTCGAGCTTCGAGGTGAAACACAACGTCTACAAGGCCGCCGATCTCGCCATCGAGGCATTCGAGACCCGCGTCCTGGTCGGCCGCGACCCGGCCAATCCGGAGAAGCTGAAATCGGCACCGTTTCCGGCGGAAATGGTGACCAAGTTCACGGGGAGCTAAATCGCCGCATCACCAAAAGAGGGGGCTGAATTACCCCCCGATTTCTGCTTTCAAAGAAACACGTCAAGGGAGAAATAATAGATGAAACGCTTTTACCTGACCGCCGCCATCGCCGCGGCGACGCTTGCCCTGCCGGCCCTGCCCGTACTGGCGCAGACCAGCGAAATCACCATCGGCATCACCACCACCACGACCGGCCCGGGCGCCGCCCTCGGCATTCCCGAGCGCAACGCGCTGGAATTCGTGCCGAAGGAGATCGGCGGCGTGCCGCTGAAGGTGATCGTGCTCGACGACGGCGGCGATCCCACCACCGCAACCACCAATGCCCGCCGCTTCGTGACGGAATCCAAGGCCGACATCATCATGGGCTCGGCACTGACGCCCCCGACCATCGCGGTCTCCAACGTCGCCAACGAAGCCGGCATCCCGCATTTCGGCCTCGCGCCGTTCCCGATCACGCCGGAACGCATGAAGTGGTCGGTGGCGATGCCGCAGCCGATCCCGATCGTAGGCAAGGTGCTGTACGATCACATGAAGTCGAAGGGTGTGAAGACCCTCGGCTATATCGGCTACTCCGATTCCTACGGCGACCTCTGGTTCAACGACCTGAAGGCGCAGGCCGTGCCGATGGGCATGACCATCGCGGACGAGGAGCGCTTCGCCCGTCCCGATACGTCGGTGACCGGACAGGTGCTCAAGCTCGTCGCCGCCAATCCCGACGCGATCCTGGTCGGCGCCTCCGGCACCGCGGCCGCGCTGCCGCAGACCGAGCTGCGCGAGCGCGGCTATCAGGGCCTGATCTACCAGACCCATGGCGCGGCCAGCATGGACTTCATCCGCATCGCCGGCAAAGCGGCCGAAGGCGTGCTGATGGCCTCGGGCCCGGTGATGGATCCCGAGGACCAGCCGGACGAAGCCGCAACCAAGAAGCCGGGCCTTGCGCTCAACTCGGCCTATGAGGCCAAGTACGGCCCGAACAGCCGCAGCCAGTTCGCCGGCCATTCCTACGATGCGTTCGAGATCCTCAAGCGCGTCATTCCGACGGCGCTGAAAACCGCAAAACCCGGCACGCCGGAATTCCGCGAAGCGATCCGCCAGGCGCTGCTGTCGGAGAAGGAACTGGCGGCGAGCCAGGGCGTCTACAACTTCACCGAAAAGGACCGCTACGGCCTCGACGAGCGCTCGCGCATCCTGCTCACCGTGAAAAACGGCAAGTACACGCTGGTGAAGTAAGCGCGACGATAATCTTGAGACTGGCAAGAGCCGGCCCGTTGGGCCGGCTCTTTTCCTTTTACTTCCAGACTCTCGGGTCGTCATGCCCGGGCTTGTCCCGGCCATGACGATGTGGAGAGTTCAGCGTCTCGAGACCTACGGTCTTGTGAGCTAGGCCGCCTGCCGCAGCGGCGTCCAGGCGAACTCCGGATAGTAATCGTCCATCATGCGGTCGACATAGGCGGTGAGGTTCGGGAAGCCCTCGGCCCGCTGCCGCAAGCCGGATTCGAAGAATGGCGTCAGCATTCCGGCGAGCATACCAAAGGCGGTGGCATCGACACCGCAGGGCTTGTTGCCCATCAGATAGGCCTTGTCGCCGAGCTGCACCGAAAGCGCGAACAGCGAGCGCACGGCGAGATCGACGTCGTCGTCGGGCGCGTGACGGCCGAGGCCGGAGAGCAGATAGTTCTCGGCGACACGGAATTGCGCATCCTCGCGCAATTTTTCGCGATTGTGTTCCGGCGCCCCGTCGAAGAAATGCGACGGGCCCTTGGCGAAGTTGACCGGATCGACCCAGCGCGCGCCGACCACCGCCCAATAGAGGTGATGCTCGATCATGCGCTCGAACGCCCAGGCCTGCGCGCGCTCGGCCAGTGACAGGCCGGCGTCGAAATCGAAGCCGTAGCGGCGCTCGATATGGGCGCGGATGAAGGTGGAATCGGCCACCGCCTCGCCGCCGTCGTCGATGAACGGCAGCTGCCCCTTGGGCGAGGCGGGCGGCATCGCGCGCTCCTTCCGGTAGGGCAGTCCCGCCATCTTGAGCTGCACCTCCGTCTTGGTGACGAAGGGGCTGATTTCCGGCAGGCCGAAGCCGGTGCCAAAGCCGTAAAGCGTGATCATGCGAGCTCTCCTGAACCTGCGAAAGTCGACGGAACCTAACGACGGGCTGCTGCCACCATGGTGGCAGCAGCCGTGATATCTTCTGCGAAACGGGCCCCTCGCCAGGCGCGGCCCATGACGTGGCGGACCAGCGCGTCCGCAGCCTGGATCAGCGAGCGTGTCACCATGGTCGCGAACGCAACGCGGAGGTCGACGACGGTGAGATCGAAAAACATGAGCCGGCTGAAGGCCAAAGCGTGCAGCATGGCCTGCGCCCGCCACAGCGGACCGGCCGGGCCGAAATGGGTTGGGACGATCATGGACAAATCCTCTTCAGTCGATGTGTTGTCCCGGTATAGAACCCCCCTGCTGCCAACATCCTGTCAGCATCCACGCGCCGGATTTTGAGCGGGCTGCGGTCAGGAATTTGGAAAGAGAATTGTCATGAGACGCGCCGACCGGCTGTTTCAGATCATCCAGGTGCTGAGGCGCACGCGTAAGCCGCTGACGGCGGATGCGATCGCGGCCGAGCTCGAGACCTCCAAGCGCACCATCTATCGCGACATCGCGACGCTGATCGGCCAGCGCGTGCCGATCCGTGGCGAGGCCGGCATGGGCTACATCCTGGAAAAGGGTTTTGACCTGCCGCCCCTCATGCTGACACCCGACGAGATCGAGGCGGCGGTGCTGGGCGCGCAATGGGTCGCGGGCCATGCCGATTCCACACTGGCGCGCGCGGCCGAAGATCTGATGGCCAAGATCGCCGACACCGTGCCCGAGCGCCTGCGTCCCTTCGTGCTGGAGCCTGCGAGCCGCGCGCGGCCGAGCTGGAACAGGGAGCCGGACCGCCTCGACATGGCGCGCACGCGCACCCAGATCCACGAAGGCAAGAAGATCATGCTGCGCTATCGCGACGAGCAGGGCCGCCCCAGCGAGCGCATGATCTGGCCGATCTCGGTCGGTTATCTCGAAGCCGTGCGCCTGCTCGCGGCCTGGTGCGAGCTGCGCAGCGACTTCCGCAGCTTCCGCACCGACCGCGTCGTGGACGCGACCTATCTCGACGAGAAATATCCGGAAAGGCGCGACGTGCTGCGCGCAAAATGGCGGCAGAGCCTGGTCTGGGGCCCGCCAAAGGACACATGACGACGATGGACGAGACATCCCCCATCGACCTGTCGAGCTGCTGCCAGAGCTGCGGCGCCTGCTGCGGCTATTCGGAGAACTGGCCGCGCTTCTCGGTCGAGAGCGACGAGGAGCTTGCTGCGATCCCGGAGGCGCTCGTCAATGCGCGGCAATCCGGCATGCGCTGCGACGGCGACCGCTGCTCGGCGTTGCGTGGGGAGATCGGGAAAGAGACCGCCTGCGGCATCTACGCCGTGCGGCCGGAGGTCTGTCGCACCTGCATGCCGGGCGATGCCGAATGCGCGATGGCGCGGCGGAAGTTCGGGCTGCCGATGATCGCGAACTCTTAAGCGGGGACGGCTTCGCTGATCTCGTCGTCGAGCTCGTCATCGAGCGGTGCAAGCACCGAGAGCGGCTTGGTCGACAGCGTGATCGGCTTGCGGCCTCCCGACAGCGACGGCGAGGATTTGGTTACGCTTTCGCGCGACAGCGCGTAGAGCGTCGAGCCGACACGGCCGCCGTTCTCGATCAGGTCGCGCTCGCTGCAGCTGCCTGCGATCGCGACCGCCAGCGAATGCAAATGGCTGCGGCGATAGCAGAACAGCGCCAGCTTCGCGCGTGCGTCAGGGGAAACACTCTCAACCAGCCTCGGCAGCCCGCTCGCACTGGCGCGATACATCTCGCCAAGGAGCTCGTCGCGGACCGGGCAGAAATCGCTTTCAAAGGCGTCGCGGCTTGAAAACATTGCAGTTCTCCCTCGTGTGGGGAAGATGCAGCGCAATTCTCTAACGAAAGGTTAACCACCCGGGACGGTAGTCACCCGGGGTGCGTGCGCGCCCCCCGCGAATCAGAGGCGGACGGGAATTGCCACTTGCCGTCATTCCGGGGCTCGCGAAGCGAGAACCCGGAATCTCGAGATTCCGGGTTCGGTCCTGCGGACCGCCCCGGAATGACGGATGCAAGCAATCAGTTCGCCGCCATGTAGATGGAGAGGCCGAACCCGGTGAGATGGTGCAGCGCCTGATCGATACCGATCAGGGTCCAGAACCAGGGATGCGCGAGGTCGACACCGAAATTGGCCGAGACGAAGCCCTTGGCCCGGTCGATCGTGATGTGGATCACGAAATCGATCAGCGCCACGAACCAGAATTTCGGCGCCACGATCAGGATCAGCGGCAGCGCAACCGCAAGGTGAACCAGGCAATGCACCAGGAGCGGCAGGGCCCAGCCGTGCTTCTGGTCCTTGCCATGCGCCATCCAGGCGGTCTGGAGGACGAAATCAGCGATGATGTGCTTGAACGTGAGCAACAACATCCAGCCAATGAGCGCCTCAACCGGAACCGCCGATGACATGGGTGGAAACGACAAAGCTGACGCCCTCATTGACGTGATCAAGAAAGATTGGAGCGTTCAGCGCAACTTCTTCTTGGGCCGGTCAAATCGCCGGGACCTCCGATTTATGACACCTCCCGCGGCGGAATGCAGCCGGGGGGAACCGGAAAATCGCCAACTGTGGCTAACTGGTGATAGCATGACCAATCGCCGCGCCGGCGCCGAGTAAGGTTACCTTCGGCTCGAAATTTGCATTCCGTGACCTTAGCGCTATCATTGGCGGTAGAGAATATCGTTCTTTTTTCAGGCGTTTACGAATTGCAGGGCCGCACGCAGCGATCAGATCCGCGAGCCGCCCGAGACCCAGAATAAGGCCAGAGTGCTGCCATGAGTACTGAAGGCCCGACCATATCGTCGGTCGAACCGCCGCCCCGGCGTCCCAAGGTGATCAAGACCAATCAGCAGCAAGTCCTGCTCTACGTCGTGCTGACCCTGCTGCTGTCGCTTGCCACCGTCTGGGCCGGCCGCACGCTGGTGCACAATTCGGAGACGCTGACCTTTGCCGTCGGCGCACCCAACAGCGACGAGGCGCTGTTC
Organism: Bradyrhizobium sp. WSM2254; assembly: GCF_000472645.1. Taxonomy (NCBI): domain Bacteria; kingdom Pseudomonadati; phylum Pseudomonadota; class Alphaproteobacteria; order Hyphomicrobiales; family Nitrobacteraceae; genus Bradyrhizobium; species Bradyrhizobium sp. WSM2254. The sequence continues at coordinate 100,784 of NZ_AXAB01000009.1, forward strand.
GCGGCCAAGCTCGCCGCACTGCTGAAGAACAACGCCTCGCGCTTCCGCATCAAGATCGTCAACAACCCTGACAATGCCAAGGCGCTCGCCCAGTTCGACCGCAAGCAGGCCGATCTCGCGGTGCTGCGCACCGATGCCAAGGTGCCGCTGCGGGCGCGCGCGCTCGCGATCCTCGAGCACGATCTCGTCCTCCTGCTCGGACCCGGCAACAAGAAGATCAAGTCGCTTGCCGAGCTGAAGAAGAAGAAGGTCGCAGTCCTCGCCGAGAACGAATCCTCGCTCGCCTTCGTTCGCAGCATCCTCGACATCCCCGACGGTCCGGACGCCGCGAAGATCCAGATGGCGCCGCAGGGCGCAACGCTCGACAAGCTGTTTGCGCCGGGAGCCGGCTTCGGCGCGGTGATCGCCATCGTCCACGCCTCGAAAGCGGTGCGGGACAAGGCCTATGAGCAGGTCGCCAAACGCGGCGGCTTCACGCTCAACGCGATCGACGAGACCAAGGCGCTGGCACGCAAATTCCCCGGGATTTCCGACGAGACGCTGACGGCAGGGACGCTGTCGGCCTCGCCTGAAATTCCCGACGACGATCTCGAAACGATCGGGCTCGAATGGCTGCTGGTCGCGCAATCCAGGATGTCGGCGACCACGGCGGGCGAACTGGCGCGGACCGTCTACGAGAACAAGTCTGCCCTCGGGCTCGACAGCGGCTTCGCCAGCAGGATCGAGCCGGCCTCCGTCGAGAAGGACGCCTATGTGATGGCGCATCAGGGCGCGGCCGATTACATCAACGACGACACAAAGTCGTTCATGGATAAGTACAGCGACCTGATGTATCTCGGCGCCGCCGCGCTCAGCGTCATCGGCTCGATCTTCGCCGCGATCTACGCCAAGATCACCCGGATCGCGCCGGAGAAGGCCAGCGAGCTCTCCACCGCCATCCTCGACATCGGCGAGCGCATCGAGCACGCCCACTCGCTGGATCAGCTCGAATGTCTCCAGGACGAGCTGGAAGGCATCCTGCGCGGCGCGGTCATCGGGCTCCGGGACGGCACGATCAGTACCGACGGGCTCGACACCTTCAAGCTCGGCTACGAATTCGTCCGCGACGAGATCGGCATGCGTCGCGACTACCTGAAACGCCGTGCAGGCGAGATCGACAAGACCGCCCACGATGCCGGCCCTCCGCCGCACGACGACAGCAACGTCGTGGTGGTCAAGACCGCGCAGAGCGCTTGATCCGCCGGGCCGGCACCCTCAGGGCGGGACTGGCGGAAACCTTGCCGGTGGATCGACGGCCGGAACCCTGGAACCCTCCCCATCCGCAACCGTTGGTTTCCGGATCCAGCCGGAGAACGCGCCATGCGTATACTCCTCATGGCCTGCCTCCTGGGAATGCTCGCAGCGGTTGGCTATTTCGCTTATTCCGCGATGGCGGTCGAAGGCGAGCCGATCCCGACGGAAGGCTATGTGGCCCTCGCGCTGGGGGCGGGATTTTCCGTCGTCGTCGGCGTCGGCCTGATGGTCCTGCTGTTCTTCAGCAGCCGCCGCGGCTACGACGAGCCGCCGCATTTCAGGTAGCGGCTCGGCCAGCTCCCGCACCCCGCCTTCGTCTCCCCATTTGCCACGGCCCGCGCCCGTCGTTGACGGCCTCCGCCCGGGCGGGCACTTTGGCAGCGAAGTCCCAGCCGGGACCGCAAAAGCCAGCACCGAGCCGCCTTCCCGCATGTCCAAGCCGCTGATCTCCGCACTGGCCCAGTTCGTGGCCGCCACGGCCGGCCGCAACATGACCAAGGCAGCCTATGTGGCGGTCGGCGTCGGCGTGCTCAGCATGGTGCTGCTGACGGTTGGCCCGGCCTATGAGACGGCGCCCCGCTGGGTCGATGCCCTGCTCTGGGCCTGCCTCGCCTATTTCGTGTTCGAATGGGTCGTCCGGCTGCGCCACATGAGGCGAACCGAGCGCCTTGCGCTGTACATGTCCTCCTCCGCCGGCATCGTCGATGCGATCGGAGCGCTGGCCGTGCCGGTCGCGCTGATGCTCGGCGTCGAGCTCCGGACGGCCTGGCTGCTCAGCGTGCTCTGGGTCCTGAAGGTGGTGCCGGGCATTCCGGGCCTGCGCCAGCTGCGCCGCGTCCTGGTGCTGGAATCGGGGCCGCTGGTCAGCGTGCTCGTGATCTTCCTGATGGTGGTTTTCCTCGCCTCCGTCGCCGAATATTTCCTGGAGCGGGACGTGCAGCCGCAGACCTTCGGCAGCGTGCCGGCGGCGCTGTGGTGGGCGGTGGTGACCTTGACGACGACCGGCTATGGCGACGTCGTGCCGGTGACGCCTCTGGGACGCATGGTGGCGGCGCTGGTGATGATCTCCGGCCTCGGCGTGTTCGGCCTCTGGACCGGTATCCTGGCCACCGGCTTTGCCGCGGAGACCCGGCGCGACAATTTCCTCAAGACCTGGGAATCCGTCAGCAAGGTGCCGTTCTTCGCAGCGCTTGGACCGGCGGCCATCGCCGACGTCACCCACATGCTGCGCACCATGGAGCTGCCGGCGCGCACCATGATCATCCGCAAGGGCGCGCAGGGTGATTGCATGTATTTCATCGCCGCAGGTGAGGTCGAGGTCGACCTGCCCGGCAAGAAGGTGCAGCTCGGCGAAGGCGCCTTCTTCGGCGAGATGGCGCTGCTCGGCAACAACATGCGCGGCGCCAATGTCTCGACCACGAAGGTGTCGCGGCTCCTGGTGCTCGACCTCGTCGATTTCCGCGTGCTGATGGCGCGGCATCCGGATCTCGCCGAGACCATCGACGCCGAGGCGAAACGGCGCACGCTCGAGAACAAGTAAACGGAGACAAGAATGTCCGATACCGCCGAGGCGGCCAGCGGCCCTGTGCTCGACATCGACGGCGCGCGCGCCACCATCCGCCTCAACCGTCCCAAGCATCTCAACCGGCTCCAGGCGGAAGACCTCGGCGAGCTCGTCAAACTGTTCGACCGGATCGAGGCTGATCCTGCGATCCGCGTGCTGGTGCTGACCGGCACCGGGCGCGCCTTCTCGGCGGGCTATGATCTGAATTCGGTCGCCGAGCGCGCGGTGAGCGCAAACGAGCAGCAGAGCGCGGGCTCCGCCTTCGAGGTGGTCGTCAACCGGCTGGAGGATCTCGGCGTGCCGACGATCTGCCGGCTCAATGGCGGCGTCTATGGCGGCTCGACCGACCTCGCGCTCGCCTGCGATTTCCGCATCGGCGTCGACACCGCGGAGATGTTCATGCCGGCGGCGCGGCTCGGGCTGCACTATTACAGGAGCGGCATCAAACGCTACGTGACGCGGCTCGGCGTCGACAATGCCAAGAGGCTGTTCCTGACCGCGCAGAAGATCAGCGCGCCCGAGATGCTGCGCATCGGTTATCTCACCGCCATGGTGCCGGTGGAATTCCTGGACGAGGAGGTCGACAAGCTCGCCGGCGTCCTCGCCGGCAACGCGCCACAGGCGATGCGCGGCACGAAGCGCGCCATCAACGAGTTCGCCCGCGGCGAATTGGACGAACAAGCCGCCGACCAGCGCCACCGCGACAGCATGCGCGGCGACGAGATCAAGGAAGGCATCAAGGCGTTCGCAGAGAAGCGAGCGCCAAAATTCTGATCACGCCCGCTTCGACCGCATCGCGCGCACCTGCGTGAGCTTGGGATCGCGGACCAGCGCCTGGTAGCGTTTGCTGTCGACGGCGTAAATCGCGATCCGGCCCTCACTGTCGGCATGAACGCCCCAGCCAAAGCGCTTGCCGAGGCTCGACGCCCTCATGCACGCCTGCCCCCGGGAGAAGAACGCTTCACGGGCCGCACGCTTGTCCGTCTTCGTCGCCTTCACATCGAGTTCGCGTCCCGGCGCAGACGTCGCGAAGATCACGTCGTCGGACGTGTATTTGTAGGGCGCCTTGGCGATCATCTCGTATTGCAGGCACGCCACCGTCTGCTTTCCCCCGCGGAGCGGCGGCTCCTCGCCAGTACGCGCGGGACAGTCTTCAGCAACCCGGATGAAGGTGTTGAAGCAGTTGGTCGTGTGTATCATCTGCAACCCCGGATCATTCAACCACCAACAGCCGCCGCATGCTGGGCTGCCATCTCCTCATCCGCCGCATTGATGCGCTCAAACGCGGGCCGCGAGGTCATGCGCTCGGCGTAGCGGACGAAGACGTCCTTTTTCGGCACGATGCCGAACATCATCGTCCAGCTGAACGCGACGCCCCACAGGACATCCGCGGCGGTCATGCGCTCGCCGAGCAGATACGGCCCCTTCGACAGTTGCGTCTCGAGCGCACCCAACATGGTGTCGTAATCGGCATAGGGCGATTGGGTGATCGGCGCCGGCTCGCGCTGCATGAACTTGTCGATCAAAGCCGGCTCGAACGATGCGCCGTAATAGGCGATCCAGCGCAGATAGGGGCCGCGCAGCGGATCGTTCAGCGCGGGCGTCAATCCCGCCTGCGGAAACAGGTCGGCGAGATAGATGGTGATCGCGACCTGTTCGGTCACCAGCGCATCGCGATGGCGGATCGCCGGCACCTTGCCGAGCGGGTTGATTGCGAGATAGGCGCCCTGCCGCTGCTCGCCGGCCTTCATGTTGAGGACATGGAGATCGTAGGGAGCCCCCAGTTCCTCCAGCAGCACCCGCGTGCCGGTGGCGCGGCTTTGCGGCGAATAATACAGCGTGATGCGGTTCGGATCGGTCATGGCAGGTCTCCTCGGGCGCCGTCTGGCGATGCGCACCTTGTAGCGACCCATACCTGACATCCTGTGTCAGGTATGGTTTAAGGGATCATGCGCGCGAGCCGGATGCTGTCGATCCTCACCACCCTCCAGGCCAGGGGGCAAGTCACCGCGCCCGAGCTCGCGGAGGCCTGCGAGGTGTCGGTGCGCACGATCTATCGCGACATCGACGCACTCGCGGCATCAGGCGTCCCTGTCTATGCCGACCGCGGCGCGGAGGGCGGCTATCGCCTGCTCGACGGCTATCGCGTGCGGCTGAACGGCCTGTCGCAGAACGAGGCGGAAGCGCTGTTCCTGACCGGGTTGCCGGGGCCGGCAGCAGCGCTCGGGCTGGATGCGGCGATGATCGCCGCGCAGAACAAGCTGATGGCGGCGCTGCCCGCCAATCTGCGCGAGGACGCCGGGCGGATGCAGGAGCGTTTTCACCTCGACGCCCCCGGCTGGTTCGGCGAGGCGGAGGAGCCAAAGCATCTGCGCGCCATTGCCGGCGCGGCTCTGCGCGGGACGTTGATCAAGATCCGCTACCAGAGCTGGCGCGCCGAGAAGCAGCGCCGCGTGGCGCCGCTCGGCCTCGTGCTGAAGGGCGGCAGCTGGTATCTCGCAGGACAGGTCGACGGCAGCGTGCGCACCTATCGCGTCGCGCGCGTGCTCGATTGCACGGCGCTCGACGACCGCTTCGATCGTCCCGCCGATTTCGATCTCGCCGCCTATTGGCAGGCCGCAACGCTGCGCCTCGAGGCCGAGATGCATCCGAATGTCGCGATCGTGCGGCTGTCGCCGTTCGGCGTGAAAATGCTCGACGCGCTGAGCCAGCCTTACGTCAGGGCGCGCACGCAGATCGAAGACGCCACCGACGGGGACGGCTGGCGCATCGCCAGAGTGCCGACCGGCAAGACGTCATGGCACGCCGCGGCCGAATTGCTGCGGCTCGGTCCCGAGGCCGAGGTGCTGGAGCCCGCCGATCTCCGCGAGACAATGGCCGAGCTGACGCAGGCAATGGCCGCGCGCTATCGCGCGGCGCGGAAAGCATGACAGCGGCGCAACGCGCCGCAGCCGACGAAACAATCCTGAAACACGATTCCCGGCCGGCGCCGTGAACGCATTCGCATTTCGACCCGACGGAGATGCAGGGACACAACAACGGCCTCGCGCCAACTGGAGAATGAAGATGTTTCGTAAGCTTGCACTCGGTCTGATCGCTGCCGGCTCGCTCGGCGTTGCCGCCCTCGCCCCCACCGCCGCTTCGGCCCACGGCTTCCACCATCACTGGGGTCCCGGCTGGGGCTTCGGCGGAATCTACGTCAACACCGGCGTCAACAACTGCTACCAGGAGCGCGTCGTCCAGACCCGCCACGGCCTGCGCGTTCGCGTCGTGAATGTCTGCGCCTACGGCATCTACTGATACTTCGCGCCGTCGACAAAGCCCCGATCGCTCCGCGATCGGGGTTTTGCATTGGCCTAGCCGGCCTGCCGCTGCCGGCGAAACCAGGCCCAGGTCTCGCGGGTCGTCGCGATGTAGCCGCGGCCGCGATGGACGATCTCGCCGTCGACGATCTCGTTCAGCTTCGGCAAAGCGTGGAAGGGTATCGAGGGATAGGCGTGATGCTCGACGTGGTAGGGCATGTTCCACGCGAACCATTTGACGATCGCGGCGGTGTAGGTGGTGCGCGTGTTCTGGAAGGCGCTGCGGGTGCGATCGCAGCCGGTGTGCTCGGCATAGAGATAGGGCCGCAGGAAGAATTGCCCGATGACAAGCGGCACGATCCAGACCCAGAGCAGCAGCGCTGAGGAGAACCACAGCGAGAGCGCGAGCAGGAGCGCATAGAGCGCAGCATAGGCGCGCGCCTCGCGCACGATTGTGGCGCGCTTGTTTTCGGGAATCCAGGGCACGGTGACCTTGCCGGTGACGGCATGGCCGAACATCAGCCGGAGACGGCCGGCGACCTGGAGCAGGCCGCTATAGGCGAGCGCAAGCTGCGTGTCGGATTTCGGCTTCACGCCGACGATCAGCTCCGGGTCCTTGTCCGGATCCTGGGTGTAGCGGTGATGGTCCCAGTGAAACAGGCAGTAATATTCGTAAGGCTGTCCGATGATGAAGGCCGAGGGATAGCCGACCGCAAGGTTGAGGCCACGGCTGCTGAACGCGGTCTTGTGCGCGGTCTCGTGCAGCGCCATGAACAGGAAGGCGACGAAATAGCCGTGCACCGCCATCAGCGGCAGCGCCCATAACACCCCCCAGGCCGAAGAGACCTTCCAGACCAGCACGCCGCCCAGCACGACCAGGCCGTAATGGCTGAGGCTTTTCGCGGCCCCTCTGAGATTGGAGCGCACCGACAATTCACGCAGCATCGCCGGCGTGAGCGGCTTCAGGCGGTGGGCCGGCTCTGAAACGGTTGCGTCAGTCATGATCGGATGCCTGTCTTACTTGCTGAGGAGCTCTGCGATCTCGGCCTTGAGGAAGGCCTGGTCGGGTGGATTGTTCACGGGGTTGCCGGCGCGATGGCCGTGCAGCGACGGGATCGGATGCAGCACCGCCGATTTTGCGTTGGCCAGCCGGCCGAGCTCGTCCTCGTTGTCGCGGACGTCGAAATAGCGATCGGTGGCGCCCGGCATCAGCAGCATGTGCGCTTTGATCGCGGCGAGCGCCCGATCGAGATCGCCGCCGAATGCGGCGCAGCGGCTGATATCGCCGCGCTGCCAGATACCGATCTGCGCCAGCAGGTCGTTGGCATCGCGCCGCGCGAACGTCGCATCCCACCCCCGGACGAGATAGTCCTCGAGCGAGCTGAAACCGGCCTCGCGCCAGAGCTCGTCGCGATAGAAGCCGTGCGACATCGCCCAGCCGGCATAGACGCGCCCCATGGCGCGGTAGCCGACCGTGGGCTTCTCGACGAAACGGCCGTCACGGAAGGCGGGATCGCCTGATAGCGCGGCCTTCACGCCTTCCAGGAAGACATAATTGTAGGGCGCGCAACGCGCGCTGCCGCAGACCACCGCGGCGCGCTCGACCATCTCGGGGTGAGAGGCGGCCCAATGATAGGCCTGCATGCCGCCCATCGACCAGCCATAGACCAGCGCGAGCTTCGAGATGCCGAAGCGCCCGGTGAGGAGCCGGTGCTGGACCGCGATGGCGTCGTGATAGGTCAGCTCAGGGAACGGGCCAGCCGTGTTCGACGGCGAGGACGACAGGCCGTTGCCGAACAGATTCGGGATGATGACGAAGTAGCGTTCGGGATCGAGCAGGCCGCCGGGCCCGATCAGCCATTCGGTGTCGTAATGCTGCGCGCTGAACGAGGTCGGGTAGAGGATGACGTTGTCTTTGGCCGGGCTCAGGGCGCCGTACGTCTTGTAGGCGAGCTTCATCGAGGGGAAGATGGCTCCGGACTGGAGCGTGACGTCGCCGGCCTCGAAGATCTCGTAGTCGCGCTGCGCCGTCATGGGACGAACTCCCGCTCACGCGGCCGCAGAACGCGCCGCTGAAATGGCGATGCATCGATCATGCCGGGCCGTTCACGCATCATTGCGCCACGCTTAATAACTGTACAAATAGTACATATATTAGCGGGCGGCAAGATAAATCTGGTTGGCTTGCCGGCTCAGGCGATGGCTGCCAGATAGCGCGCGACAGACGCCGTGAACGCGGCCTTGGCCCCGGTGGCGATGTTGCGCCCCCACCAGGCGCCATAGATGCGGTCGAAGGCGAACGGCTCGACAACGCCGGCGATCCGCCGCACCGCGGCGGCATTGAGCGGCATGTAGTTAGGATAGGAGTACATGAAGCTGACGAAGCGGCGGTCCATCGTCACCTGCGCGATGTCGCCGGTGAGCAGCGCCCCCTTGCCGTCCGCACCCTGCCGCCAGTGCAGCATGGTCGCACCGGCGAAATGGCCGCCGCTGCGCAGCAGCACCACGTCGCCGGAGATGCGATGGCTGTCGCCGGTCCAGTGCACGATCGACGCGTGCGGTCGCGTCACCCATTCGCGGTCATCCGCGTGCAGATAAACCGGAATGCTGCCGAAAGCCTCGCTCCAGTCGGCGAGCGCGCCATAATAATGCGGATGCGAGATCGCGATCGCCTTCAGTCCGCCGAGCGAGCGCACAAGCGCGATCGCCTCCGGCGTTGCCAGCGGTACGCAGTCCCACATCACGCAGCCGTCTGCGAGCGGCACGAGCAAGGCGCGCTGACCGATGGCGAAGCTCGGCTCGAGTGCAAGGCCGCTCAGGCCGAGATCGTCGCGCCAGACGACGCGGTGGCGTTCCGCCAACGCCTCGCGGGTGAGGAAGGTTTGTCCTTTCCAGCCGACGAATTGCCGTTCGTCCTCGCAGACCGGACAGGACACGGGCGGATCGCCGCTGGCCGGGAATTGCGCGCCGCAGGTTTCGCAGGTCCAGAGGGGCATGGCCAGGATCCGAAAGAGGCCGGGACGGAGGGACGTGACATCGCCCCACGGAGCAAGTGGGGAGGAACCAATGTTGTCAACGCAGGCTACGTTCTGGTCCACGCCGGCGCAATTGGCCGGCCATCACGATCAGTTTTGCGCTCGGCGGCTGGATCGCGGAGTGGATCGGCCACGGCGCCAACTGCTTTTGCGATCCGGGCATGCCAGGCTGCGGCACCTGGTCGCGGTCTCAACGCGTCATCGCGAGTGGCTTATCACGCAATCCGGCGCTTTTGCCGCTTGCGGCGCATCGGTCCGAAGATACAACCTGCGACATATCGCAACGAACTTTTCCTTCTCGATCGATGACCCAGCCTCAACTCTCGTTCGATGGCGACCCGAACGGCCAGGCCTATGAAAGATGGCGCGAGCAGTTTTGCCGCCAGGTGGCGAACGTCGATTTCGTGCCGGTCGGGGAAGGGCACGTTCACCGGACCATTGCGCCGGCCATTCTTCCACGCCTCAGACTCTCGGCGTCGTTCGGCACGCCGCTGTCCTTCGTGTCACTGGGGACGAACGACGAATTGGTGATCACGATGTCGCCGAATTCGGCGTTGAGCGGGGCCATGGGAAAACGCCCGCTGGAGATCGCCGCGGGCGACATCACGATCGGCGATCCCTCGATCAAGGGCGCCCACATCACCCAGACGGCCTACGGAAATTTCCAGACCGCGCTGCTGCCGCGCAAGGCGCTGCTGCGCGCGTGCCCGAATGCCGAAGACCTGATCGCGCAGTCGATCCCCGGCGCCAATCCGATCACGTCGATGTACCTGCGATATTACGATCTCGCGCATGCCTATGCCGACAAGCTCGCGCCCGCGGAGCTCGACGCCGTCTCTCAGCATTTGTTCGACCTCGCCGTGCTGATGATCGGAGCGCGCGGCGATGTCGCCGAGGAAGCGCGCATGCGTGGCCTTGCGGCGGCGCGTCTCGAAACCCTCAAATCCGACATCCTGATGCAGCTGGGCAACCCCGCGCTGTCGCTCACCGATCTTGCAGCCGCGCACCGGGTCAGCCCGCGCACGATCCAGTTGCTGTTCGAGCAGGCCGGCATCACCTACAGTGGATTCGTGCTGGAGCAGCGATTGCTGCGCGCCGAGCGGCTGCTTCGAAATCCAAATTTGCGCACGCGCAAGATCATCGAGATCGCGCATCTTGCCGGATTTCACGACGTCTCCTACTTCCATCGCGCGTTTCGCCGCCGCTTCGGACGGACACCGGACGATGTCAGGAAGCTGGCCGGCGACGTCGGCTAGACGCCGCCGCGGTGCTGCCGCGACGACTGCGCGAGCCGAGCCGGGGGGTCACCACTTCGCCCGCCCTCACGTCCCGAAATTCTTCTGGATCGCCTTGTCGAGCGTCTCGCCGCCGACGAAGCGCTGGCGCAGCTCGCGCTTGAGCAGCTTGCCGCTCGGGTTCTTGGGCAGCGCGTCGACGAAGATGACCCGCTTGGGCACCTTGAAATGCGCCATCTGGCCGGCGCAGTGCTTGATCACGGACTCCTCGTCGAGCTTCTCGCCGCTCTTGACCACGACGATCGCGGTGACCGCCTCGATCCAGCGCGGATCGGGCAGCCCGACGACGGCAACCTCCGACACCGCCGGGATGCGGTAGACCATCTCCTCGACCTCGCGGCTCGCGACATTCTCGCCGCCGGTCTTGATCATGTCCTTGACGCGGTCGACCACGGTGATGTGGCCCTCTTCGTCGACGGTAGCGAGATCGCCGGAGTGGAACCAGCCGCCGGAGAACGCCGCCGCGGTCTTGACGGGATCGTTGTAATAGCCGGACAGGAGGTGCGGCGAGCGGTGCACGATCTCGCCGACCTCGCCGACCCTAACGTCCTCCATCGCGGTATTGACCACGCGCGTCTCGACGTTCAGCACCGGCTTGCCGGCCGAGCCGGCCTTGCGCAGCTGGTCCTCGGGGCGCAGCACGGTTGCGAGCGGCGCGATCTCGGTCTGGCCGTAGAAGTTCCAGAATTTTACGGCGGGCAGACGGCGCTGAAGTTCGAGCAGGACTTCCACCGGCATGATCGAGGCACCGTAATAGCCCTTCTGCAGCGTCGACAGGTCGGTCTTGTCGAAATTGGGCGAGCGCAGCATCGCGATCCAGATCGTCGGCGGCGCGAAGAAGGACGTGATCCCGTGGGCCTGGATCAGGGCCAGGATGTTGTCGGCGGTCGGCTTGCCCGTGATCACGCCGGAGGCCCCGAGATAGACTTGCGGCCCCAGGAACACGTCGAGCTGGGCGCAGTGATAGAGCGGCAGCGCATGCAGGAACTTGTCGTCCAGGCTCATGCCGCCGTCGATGATGCAGCTGACATACTGCCACATCACCGCTTCATGGGTCAGCATCGCGCCCTTGGGCAGCGACTCCGTTCCGCTGGTGTAGACGATCTGCGCGAGGTCGCGGCTGTCGACCGACGCCTCCAGGAACGCGCCGTCGGCATGAAGCAGATCGTCGAAGGTGGTGAGGCCGGTCGGCGCGGTGGCGGGATCCTCGCCCGGCAGCCAGATCATCTTCTCGACCGCACAGTCCCTGGCCGAGGCGGCACGCGCGGGCTCGACGAAATCAGGTCCGGTCGCGAGCAGCTTTGCGCCAGAGCTCTTCAGGATGAAATTGATCTCGTCCGGATTGAGCATGAAGTTGATCGGCACCAAGACCGCGCCGATTCGGGCCACCGCGAAGCGGAGGGCGGCAAAGGCGTGCGAGTTGCGCGAGAGCACGGCGAGGCGATCCCCCTTCTTGACACCGAGACCGAGCAGGCCGCGGCCGAGCCGGTTGCAGATCGCGTCCATCTCGGCGAACGTCCAGCTCACGCTGCCGCAGCTCACTGCGAGCTTGTTCGGCTCACGCCCTGCCGAACGGCGCAGGAGATCGCCAATGGAATGCTCACGCGCTTTCGAGATGGTGGCTGCGATATCGCCGGACATTTCCATTCCCCAAGATTTGCAATTTGCGCGAAGCGTAGTCGGCGCTGTCGGCGCCGTCAAATTGGCTGCGCGCCGGCGTCATGACGCAAGAACCTGGCGGCGATCGTGATGTTCATCTCCGACGTGCACAGCCTGGGGGTGAAGCTCGCACCGGACCTTAGCCGCTCGTGGCCTTGCGCTGTTTTTCGCTTAGAGCTTGTGCCCCTTCTGCCGCAGCGCCTCGATCAGGCGCTGCTTCAGCTCGTCGGCCGCCTTCTGGCTGACGTCCTGGCCGATCTGCGTGCTCGCCTGCGCCAGCGCATCCGACTTCTCCAGAAACTTCCGTCCGGCCGGCTGGGCGTAGAACGCCTCGATCTGGCGCAGCTCATCGACGGTGAAGCTGGCGGCGTAGAGAGCCGCGATCTGATCGATCATCGAGGCGACGAACGGAGCGTAGATCTCGGAGCCACGCGCCGTCAGCGCATCATAGTCGCGCTCGATCTCAGGCCTGTCCTGCGCGACCACGGGCCTGAGTTTGAGCAGGAGCTGCGGCAGCAATACGCGGTATTGATCCGCGATCTTCAACGTGACCACCAACTTGCGCGCCGCACTCATCGCCTCCGGCGACGGTGCCTGTGCGGAGGCGCCGCAGACCAGGAACAGGAGAGCGCCGGCGATCGTCAACAAACGTCTGGACATGAACCTCTCCGTTGGATCTCTCCGTGAGATGGCAGGCTGGCGGCCACGATGCTTTCAACGGCTCGCAGGCGTGGCGGCCGTGGCCGGAGCACCTTCGACTGCGGGCTCGGGATCCTCGACCTCCGTCACCTTCACGAACAGGCTGGGCACGCGTTCGGCACGATCGAGCAGCCAGGCGGCTCCGATCATGATGACGATGCCGGCGACGGAGACGGCGAGCTGCTCCCAGACGCCCTTGGTGTATTGCGTCAGGATCCAGTGCGCGGAGAACGACAGGAACACCCCCAAGCAGAAGATCGGCAGCGAATGCTGGCCGCAGAGGATGACGGGGCGCAGCCAGGGCCTGTGCAGCAACCGCCATTTGCGCGAGATGAAATGGGTGACCCAGATCGCCAGCGCCAGGAAATGCGTAAAGCGCAGCATGTCGAGATCGGTCTTGTCGATCGGGTAGATCGCCTTGATCATCCATTTCGGGATCAGGGCCTCGAGCGCGGGCACGTGCCAGGTCATCACGATCAGGAGCGCGAAGACGAGCCAGGCCGCCGCGAGCGTCATCGTCGCCTTCGACCACACCCATTTCGCGATCGTCCCGATCTGGCCGATGCCGCACCAGGCCGCGAACACGAACATCAGCTGCCAGCAGAACGGGTTGAAGTACCATTTCGTGCCGGGCGGATAGGAGGCGATGTTCCAGTCGAACCAGCGCGACAGCACATAGAGCACCACGGACGCCGCAAGCGTCAGGTTCGGCCGCCGCACCAGGCACCAGACGATGAAGGGCGCGGCGAACACCAGCGCGATGTAGAGCGGCAGCACGTCGAGATTGACCGGCTTGTATTTCAGCAGGATCGCCTGCCCGATCAGCTCGTCTGGATGCGACAGGAAATTGAACACGTTGAACTCGTGCTCGTACATCGGATTGTCGAAGCGGCGCGCGGTGCGCGCGATCTGCGCCGTGAACAGCAGGAACAGCATGATGTGGGCGACGTACATCTCGGCGGCGCGCCGCCACAGCCGCTTGAGCGCGGCCAGAAACCAGCCGCCCGCGATGATCGGCCCGTAGATCCAGCCGACAAGGTAGCCGGAGATGAAGACGAAGAACTCGGCGGCATCGCTGAAGCCGTAATTGCGCAGCGTCAGCCAGGCCACGACGTCGTGCGGGATGTGGTCGAGGAAGATCATCCACAGCCCGATGCCGCGGAAGAGATCGAGCCGCAGGTCGCGCTCGACCGGCGCCAGGAGTGCCGACTGGTCTCGTGTGATCATGGCCCCGCCTCTTCCGGTGGGCGTCGCGCCATGGCGGCGCCGGCAAAATGGAATGCTAAAAAATCTGCATCAAAAGATCACCTGGCCCTGCGGCTAGCTGACTGCCAACGGTAGCCGACCCAGATGCCCGCGCAAGAGACTTCGTCATCATGGGCGACGGTGACCGCCCCGGGCCGCGCCGAAGCGGCGGCAGGCTCACAAAAACTTCGAAAACAACCCCATGCACCGTAGAAGCGGCAGACTAAGTCTTTGTTTTATCTAATAAATAAAAACGGCATATCGGGCCCGACAATCGCCGCCGACGGTACGATCGCACGCCAGGCCGATGGAACGGCAAGATCAGGTGAGCTCGTCGCCCCGGGCGAGCATCTCGTTCAGCATCGCCTCCGCCTTCTGCTTCAGCGGCAGCGCGCCGCTGTCGGATGCGATCGCGATCGCCGCGCGGAGGGCGGCAAGGATGGCGGCCCTGTTCTCTTCGCCCGCGGGCGGCGTCACCACGGCTTCGCCGCCGCGCCCCGTCATGGGCCTGTCGCACGAAAATGATCCGTTCCTTCCAGCCGTGCGCGCGAGTCGCCTGCTTGAGGCGACCGTCGCGCCCGTTGACAGGAGCGGCCGATGCCCGTGGGACTGCTGGAGGTCGAAGGCACCATCGAGGTCAGCCACTTCTGGCCGGAGGGACGGTCTGACGCCGACACCACCAAGGTCGTGGTGGCCGTCGCGCCCGATGCGATCCGCTTTCGCAAGAACGACACCTCGCCGTTCCGGTCGACCCACGTCTTCGACAACGCCAAGGTCAAGGGCCGAACCAACACGGCGCCGATCAAGAACGGCAAGCTGACCGTTCGCCTTCAGGGCATCGACGCGCCGGAGCTGCACTACCAGCCCTCACCGCTGTCGCCGGCCGAGAAGAAGGGCCTGACGGATGCCAAGCGGCAGGCCTATCACGAGGTCACGCACCCCTACCGGCAATTCCTCGGCGCGACGTCGAGCAAGGCGCTGCATGATTTCCTCAGCCGTGCCGGCGGACCGACGCTGGCCTGCCGGGTGTTCACCCATGTCGATGCGCCGAACGAGGTGTTCGACACCTATGGCCGGCTGGTCGGCGACATCGAGTTGACGGTCGCGAACCGGACGGTCGACATCAACCACTGGCTGGTCGAACAGGGCTTTGCCTATCCGACGTTCTACTCCTCGATGAACGACGACGAGATCAAGGCCTTCCTCGCCCTCGCCAAGACCGCGCGAACCAAGAAGCTGCTGGTCTGGAAGCATCTCGCCAGGACCATTCCCGCGTTCGACTTCGACCTGCGCGAGCCCAGGAAGAACGAGACCGACGTGCTCGCGACCGACAAGGGCCCGGTGATCATGCCAAAGCTCTACCGCCGCTATACCAACTGGTCGGCGCGCAAGAAGGCGAAGGTGACCAGCCAGAATTTCCAGAAGTTCCTGGGCGAAGGCTCCGGCGGCAAACCGGACACCTGCTACGTGATCGACGACTTCCTGACCAATGGCGTGCACTCGGCCACGCCGCGGAATTTTGCGGAGTTCGTCGAGGGCGGAAAGACGATCAAGTTTCAGCCGGAGGGGCTGGTGTTCGGGGAGGCACCGTCGAGCCTGGTCGGGGCGGACGGGAAGCCGATTACAGAGTTCTGAGGCGCAGGGGTCGCGGGGCAAGAATGACCCGCGCAAGGCGGGCCATTTCCTCATCGAGAGTGCTCAGATCCGTACCCGGTTGCTGGGTTACGCAACCACCGACCATGCTGGGGCGACGGCCTTTGGCACCGTCGCCCGCGAGAGCACGCGCCTCGTCAGCGCAGGCCGCCGGTGACGTGAAGCGTCTCGCCCGTGACGTAGGACGCCTCGTCCGAAGCGAAGAAGGCCACTGCGGCAGCGATCTCCTCAGCCTTGCCGATGCGGCCAAGCGGGGTGACGGATTCGATCCAGTTGCGCATGTCACCCTCGTGCAGGCCGGCCGACACGACGCCTTCGGTGGCGATCATGCCCGGATTGACGGCGTTCACGCGGATCTTGCGCGGCGCCAGCTCCTTCGCCAGCACGGCGGAGATCGCATCCACCGATGCCTTCGTCGCGGTGTAGACGGCGGTGTTCGCCGGCGCGATGGTCGATACGCCGGAGCTGATGTTGATGATGCTCCCACCCTTGGCGTTGAAGTGCTTCGACGCTTCACCCGAGACCAGGAGAAGGCCGAGCACGTTGAGGTCGAAATGCCTGTGGAAATGCTCGGGCGTGATGGCCTCGAGCGGCGCGAATTCGTAGACGCCCGCGTTGTTGACGAGGATGTCGATCGCACCGAACGCCTTCACGGTCTCTGCGACGACGCTTTTCACGTCCTTGGCATCGGTGAGATTACCGCGGACTGCGACGGCCTTGCCACCCTTGGCGACGATGGCGGCGACCACGCGGTCGGCGGCCTCTTTGCTGGCGCTGTAGTTCACAGCAACCGCCGCACCCTCGGCCGCGAGCCGGGCGGAGATTGCGGCACCGATGCCTTTGGATGCGCCGGTCACGAGCGCAACTTTTCCTTCGAGTCTCTTGGTCATCGCATGTCTCCATTGTTCGGCAGGATGCCGATATTCAATAGTTCAATACTAATGAACTATTGGACCAGTTCAAGGGACGTGCTATATTTTGGGCATGGCGCAGTTCGTTCACCCGGCGCGGGAGGAGATTACACTGGCCGGGGTGCTCGGCGCCCTCGCGGATCCCATGCGCCTGCGTATCGTCAAGAGTCTGGCCGCGCAGAAGGATTGCATGTCGTGCACCGAGGCGGCGCCTTGCCCCGATATGGCGAAGTCGACCCTGTCGAACCATTTTCGCATTCTGCGGGAGGCCGGCCTGGTCCGGACGTCAAAGCAAGGCGTCCAGCACCGCAACGTCCTGCGCGAGGAGGACGTCAACGCGCGGTTTCCGAAACTGCTCAAGATGATCCTGAGCTTTCCGGACTGAGGGCATTCGCGCTGAAGGCACAGCTGTAGCCGCCGTCCCTGCGCTGACCTGCTACGGCTGCAAGACGTGCTGCTCCGCGCGCGTGACCGAGCCTCCCAGCAGGCAACCGACGGGCCTACTGCCCGCGAAGCCGAGGCGCACCCGGATCTCGGACAACGCTCCCATCGCGCGACCCTGCATGATGGTGATCCGCTCGCTGTTGGGTTCGACCAGTTCGTTCTTGAGCAGTCCGAACGCAAGCGCCGCGGCGGCAATGCCGGTGGCAGCATCTTCCGGGTAGCCGGACGACTTCGGAAACTGCCGCGCCTCGAAACGTCGTTCGTCCTGATGGTCGATGGCGTAGGGGTAGAGTCCGGTGGACCCGATCCGTCCACAGCACGCCTCGATCTGCGCCGGGTCCGGCACCAGTTCGTTGAGCTCGCAGACGCCCTTGATCGGGATGAGCGTCTTCACGCGTGACGTGACGGCGTTCTGCACGGGCAGGTCAAGCAGATCGCGGCGCGACAGCTCGAGCGTCGACAGAACGTCCTCCTCTTCGGCATGCGAGAGATCAACGACCTTGCCGACGGGCTGGCTGATCTCGACGGACGGATCGCCCGAGTCCGCACGGTCGACATAACCCGTCACCGATCCACTGCGCGTCTCGATGCGGACCTGTTCGCCCGGCAAGCGCCCCTTGGTCGCGAGGACCCAAAGCGCGCCGATCGTCGCGTGACCGCACATCTCCATCTCGTGCCGCGGAACCCAGAACCGGAAGACGTAGTCAGACTCGAGCCCTGGTGACGGCAGAACGAAGCCCGACTCATGCCCAAATTGCTGAGCCACCGACTGCATCCCCGCAGCGAGAAGGTTCGATGCATCGATGACAATTGGACAGGGATTGCCGCCCCGCCCCATGTGGGTGAACACATTGACAAGCTCGACCTCGGTCATCGGATAGCTCACTTCAAGGAAAGCAGGACAGCGATGGTATAGCTGTCGCAGCGACATCCGAGAAAGCCGATTTTGTCGAGCAGCTCGGCACGATTAAGGGGCCCCCGTGCAGTCACCAAAGCAAAATGGCCTGCTCAACGCGGGCTTTAAGAAGCTCAGCTCTCCAAAATCGCGACCGCTCGCGTCCAACCTGCCGAGGCTCGTTCGATCTTCACGGGGAAGCATGACACCTTGAAGCCGGTTGACGGCAGCAGTTCGAGATTGTGCAGCTTCTCGAGATGGCAATAGCCGATATGGCGGCCGGCCTTGTGACCTTCCCAGATCAGGCTTGCGTCCCTCGTCTCGGCGTATTTTTTCGCGGTATGAACGAACGGCGCGTCCCAGCTCCAGCCGTCGATGCCGGTCAGGCGCACACCGCGCTCGAGCAGGTACATGGTTGCTTCATAGCCCATGCCGCAGCCCGACGTGACGTAGTCCTGCCGGCCATATTTGGCGCCGGCGCTGGTGTTGACCACGACGATCTCGAGCGGCTTCAGCTCATGGCCGATGCGCTTGAGCTCGGCCTCGACGTCCTTGGCCGTTGCGACATAGCCGTCCGGCAAGTGCCGGAAGTCGAGCTTCACGCCGGGCTGGAAGCACCATTCCAGCGGCACCTCGTCGATGGTCCAGGAACGCTCGCCGCGATTCATGGTCGGGTGAAAATGCCAGGGTGCGTCGAGATGCGTTCCGTTGTGGGTCGAGAGACTGACCTGTTCCACCGCCCAGCCCTGCCCGTCCGGCAGATCTTCGGCCTTCAACCCCTCGAAGAACTGCAGCATGCGCGGCAGGCCCTGCTGGTGGTTGACGTACTGAATCGTCGGATGATTGCCAGGCGGGTCGGCCGGCACGTCGTTCTGGAGGGGGACGGAAATGTCGATCAGCTTGCTCGTCATGGCGCTTCCTCGTTGATTGTTCTCGTTGGCGGCCGTCAGGCGCCCCTTCAGACTTCTTGCCGCTCGACGCGGTTCTTCAAAATGCCGATCTTCTCGACCTCGAGCTCGATCGTATCGCCATGCTCGAGAAACCATCCGAGCTCGAGGCCGCAGCCATTGCCGACAGTGCCGGAGCCGATGAATTCGCCGGGCATCAGCGTCTCGTCCTGGGTGACGTGGGCGATGATCTCCTCGAAGGAGAACAGCATGCCCTCGCTGACGCCTTGCGAGCGGGTCTCGCCGTTGACGCGCGCTTCCATCTTCAAACGATAGGGATCGCCGATCTCGTCCGGCGTCACGATCCAGGGTCCCATCACGTTGCCGCCGTCGAAGCTCTTGCCCTTGGCCGGGCCGAGTCGTCCTTCCATCTCGATGCGCTGTGCGTCGCGCGCGGAGAAATCGTTGAAGATGGTGTAGCCGAAGATGTGATCCTTCGCCTTCGCGGCGGAGATGTTCGCGCCCTTGTTCTTGGTGATGATCCCGAATTCGAGCTCGTAGTCCATGACCTTGCTGTAGCGCGGCCATTTCACCGTGGTGTTGGTGCCGCGGACGCTGAAGCGATTGGTGATGTAGAAGATCGGCTGTTTGCGATAGACCTCGGGCAGCTCGCCGAGCGGCTCGGCGTCGATTCGCGCCAATTCCGCCATGTCGCCCTTGGCGCGCGCGGCGAGCTTTCGCTGCCCGCGCGGCGCTTGCAGGATGTGTAGGGCAAACGACATGCCGTCGCGCATCTGCCGCGGCTCCGGCACCGGCGCGAGGATGTCGACGGCGCTGACCGCCGCCGACAGCGTGGCGTCCTGGCCCTGCTTGTCGAGCAGGGCCCGGGCCCGATCGAGCGCGCCGGGCCCGGCATCAATCAGCGCCAGCATCGAGCCGAAGGCCGGATCGGCCTGGCCGTCCCGCGCGGCGGCGGCGGCGAGGTCGAACAGCTGGCTGTCATTGGCGTGGACGGCGCCGATCTTCTCCTGACCGGCAGATCTGAATGTTGCGAGCTTCACCTTGGGCACCCCTTGCTATCGTTTCAAATATATGATCAGATAAAATATCGATAAACAAGCCTGAAAAATACAAATTAGGGAGAGCGCGGTGAGGCGAACGCAGATAGGGGCGATGTTGGCGGGTCTCGCGCTCGGAGTTGGGGTGTCTGTTGCCTTGACGGCGCCAGTGCTGGCGCAGGCCAAGATCCAGATCGGCTGCACCGCGACCTCCGACTGCGCATCGGCCATGGTCGCGGTTGACGAAGGCATCTTCAAGAAGCACGGGCTGGACGTCGAGATGACGCCGATCGCGATCAACTCCAACATCCCGGCGGCAATCCTGTCGAACTCGATTCAGGTCGGCGGCCCCACCTCCACCGTCTTCCTCCAGGCCGTCGACGGCGGCCTCGACCTCGTCGCGATCGCCGGCGCCTCGGTCATGAACACGACCTCGAACACCGCGATCGCCGCCTTCGTCCGCAACGGCCTCACCATCAAGGAGCCGAAGGATTTCGTCGGCAAGAAGGTCGGCGCGCCGGGCCTGAACGCCTTCCTCCACGTGCTGTTCGTGAAATGGCTGGTGGAGAAAGGCGTCGATCCCAAGAGCGTCAATTTCGTCGAAGTCACGTTCCCGACCATGGCCGACATCATCAAGTCCGGCGGCGTCGATGCCGTGCTCACGGCCGAGCCGTTCGTCACACGCATGACCAATGCGGGATTAGGCTCAGTCGGCGCGCGGTACGGCGCCGAGCTCGGCCGCACCGATCCGATCATCTTCTACGCCGCGTCGCGAGATTGGGCGGAGAAGAACGCTGCGACCGTGAAGAAATTCCGCGAGGCCATCGCGGAGGCCGCCCCAATCGTCAACAGCGATCGCGAGAAGGCCTCCGCCTCGATCGCCAAGTTCACCAAGCAGCCGCTCGAGCTCGTCAAGGCGACGCCGCCGAACCAGTCCGAGCCGAACCTCAAGCCGGAAAACCTCAGCTGGTGGATCGACGTGATGTCGTCGCAAAAGATGCTGCAATCGAAGCTCGTCACCGCGAAACTGGTGCTGAACTAAAGGACATTGGCGATGCCTGCTCCCGAACGCGCTCTCGACCGTGCTCCGGCTGAAGCCGGAACGTTGAGCGAGCGCGCCGCAACCCTCATCGAGCAGGACATCCTGGCCGGACATCTCGCACCGGGATCGCGGCTCGGCATCGTCGATCTCGTGCAGCGCTACGAGATCGGGGCGACGCCCCTGCGCGAAGGCCTGTCGCGGCTGATGTCACGCGGCCTGATCGTCGGCATCGGCCAGCGCGGCTTTCGCGTCGCAGAGGTCAGCCGCGAGGATCTCGCTGACATCACTTGCATGCGGACGGCGGTCGAGATCGAGGCCGTCAGGCTCGCCATTCTCCATGGCGATGTCGCCTGGGAGGCTGGCATCGTCAGCGCGCTGCATCAAATGCGCCGGCATATCGAGCGCACCGGCAATGAATTCCGCGAAGGCGCGGCCGATTTCGACCGGCTCCACAAGGGCTTTCACACCGCGCTGCTCGCCGCCTGCGGCTCACAGCGCATGCTGGCGGCCCATTCCGACCTCTACGACCAGGCCTATCGCTACCGCCGCGTGATGATGGGTGCGATCGACAGCGGCGAAGGGTTTATCCGGAGTCACCAGATGCTCGCCGACCATGTGCTTGCGCGTGACCTGGCCGCCGCGCAAAAAATGCTGGCGGCGCATCTGCACTCGACCATCGATTTCGTCTATCCGCAGGCGAGCGGGGAGCAATCATGAGTGTCGTTGCCATGCTCGACGAAGCACGCGCCGCGCGGCGGCAAAAAACGCTGATCGCGTTCAACGCCGCGACGCTGCGGCTCGGCGGCAAGACCATCATCGAGAATCTCGATCTGGAGGTGCGGCCGGGCGAATTCGTCTGCATCGTCGGCGCCTCAGGCTGTGGCAAGACCACGGCGCTGCGGCTCGCCGCGGGCCTCTATCGCCCCACAAGCGGCGCCGTCACCTTCAACGGCGAGCCGATCACCGAGCCGCGCCGCGAGGTCGCGATCGTGTTCCAGGATTATGGCAAGGCGCTGTTGCCGTGGCGGACCGCAGCCGGAAACATCTCGCTAGCGCTGGAAGCCTCTCGTGTGCCGGCGCGCGAGCGCGGCGCGCGCATCGAGGCGCTGCTGCGCAAGGTCGGCTTGCCCGGCCATGCCGACAAATATCCGAGCGAAATGTCGGGGGGCATGCAGCAGCGCCTGCAGATCGCGCGCTGTCTTGCGCAGGAGCCGACGACGCTGCTGATGGACGAGCCGTTCGGCGCGCTCGACGCGATGACGCGCCAGGGCTTGCAGGACGAGGTCCTGTCGCTGACGCACGCGAGCCAGACGACCGTGATCTTCGTGACCCACGATCTCGACGAGGCAATCTATCTCGGCGACCGCGTCGTCGGCCTGCTGCCGCATCCGGGCCGGATCGGGATCGAGCTCGATGTCGACCTGCCGCGTCCGCGCGACCAGCTCGCCACCCGCGAGCATCCGGAATTCCTGCGGCTGCGCCGGCAATTGTTCGACTTCATCAAGGCGACCGAACATTGAGCCTCGACCGCGCCAGGCCCTTGCTGTTGCCGCTGGCGCTCACGCTGGCGTTCGAGCTGTGGGCGCGCCTCACCCATCTGCAAAGCGACAGCCTGGCCCCGCCGAGCGCGATCCTCGCGGCGCTGGCCGCTGCGCTTGCCGACCTCTCAATTCCGATCGCGACCCGCGACACGCTGTTCGCCACCTTTGCGGGCCTCGCGATCGGCAGCGCCATCGGGCTTTCACTCGGCATCGCCTTCGGCATCTCGCGTCCCCTTGACCGGCTGATGGAGGTGACGGTCGAGGCGATCCGTCCGATTCCGTCGATCGCGCTGCTGCCGATTGCGCTGATCGCGCTCGGCTTCGGCTACCGGATGGAGATCGTGATCGTGGCGTTCGCCTGCGTCTGGCCGATGCTGATCCTGACGCGCAGCGCGGTGCGCAGCATCGAGCCGCGATTGATGGAGATGTCGCGGGCCCTGCGGCTGAGTGCGCCGCAGCGGATCGCGAAGATCGTGATCCCGGCCGCACTGCCGCGGATCTTCGTCGCCTTCCGCCTGTCGGCCGGCATTGCCCTGATCGTCGCCGTCACCGTCGAGATCGCGATCAATCCGATCGGGCTCGGCGCCGGCATCATGCTGGCGCAGCAGGCGCTGCGCGCCGACCTGATGCTCGCTTATCTGCTTTGGATCGGCGTGATCGGCTACGCACTGAACATCCTGTTGATTGCGGCCCAGCGCCGCCTGTTCGGCCGCGCCGCGCTCGCCGGAGACAATCCATGAACCGCGCTGCGATCCTCTGGCGCGTCGCAAGCATCCTCGTCGCGGCCGGCTTCATCGCGGCGTGGCAGCTCGCCGCCAATCTGCGGCTGGTCTCGCCGGTGTTCCTGCCCGGTCCGGACCGCGCCTGGGCCGCCCTGGTGCGAGGCTTTTCAAGCGGCGATCTCGCGGGCAAGCTGATCGGCACGCTCGAGCACATGGCCTATGGCTGGCTCGCCGCATCGATCGCCGGCATTGCGCTCGGCGCGCTGATCGGATCGTCGAAGATGATGCGCGCCTATGTCGCGCCGTCGCTGGAATTTTTGCGGCCCCTGCCGGTCTCGGCGATCATCCCGGTTGCGATCGCCATGCTCGGGCTGACGCGAGGCATGGCGCTGTTCGTGATCGCCTTCGGCGCGATCTGGCCGATCATGCTTGCGACCATTCACGGCTTTGCTGCGGTCGAGCCGCGGCTCTATGAGGTCGCCCGCTCGCTGCAGATGTCGCGCGCCGCAATCATCGGCAAGATCGCCCTGCCCTCGGCATTGCCTGACATCCTCGCCGGCATGCGCCTCAGCCTGACGGTTGCGCTGATTCTCTCCGTGGTCTGCGAAATCCTGGCCGGACTCGACGGCCTTGGTCAGTGGGTCCTGCTCTCGGCACGCGCGTTCCGATCCGCCGACCTCTTCGCCGGCGTCATCCTGCTCGGTGCGACCGGATATTTGACGTCGATTGCGATGTCGCTCGTCGAGCAGCGACTGCTCGCCTGGCAGACTGCGGCCCGGTAGCGGTGATCACATCGCCAGATACAAAAATGGCCCGCATCATGCGGGCCATTTTCGTATCGGAACCGGTGAAGTCCGAATTTGGTTGCGGGGATAGGATTTGAACCTATGACCTTCAGGTTATGAGCCTGACGAGCTACCGGGCTGCTCCACCCCGCGTTAAACACTTGCGCGCCTTCGTCAAAATGCCGGGGACGATGAGGTAAGGCCGACGCTGTTCGCGTGGCTTTTCTCTTCCGTCCCAAAGGCTTCCTTGGAAGGCAACCCCGGGGCAAAGCCCGTTGGGTGCGGGGGGTATGTACCAACCCGGGCTGCCTTTGGAAAGGGCTGCCGGGACGTTTTTTTCGACTTTATGACAGGTAGATGGACCGGATTCCGGCCGGTCTGGCGCGCTCTTGCCAGAAGTTCCGCAAAGGGCCAGCTTGCGGCAACAAAATCGAAGGGAAACGCCATGTCAGGGGAGAACGGCTTGGACCGATTCTCGGACCGCTTCCTGGACCGGTACTTGGACCGCTCCATGGACCACTCCTTGGATCGATCCCCGGCGAGCGCCGCGCAGCTGGCTCTGGAGGGTTCCTTCCACGCCATGGTCGCGCGGTCGCGGGCGGAGCCGGCCGTTGATCTGGCCGGGCGGCTCGACCGGCTGGCGCGGCTGCGCGCCGTCGTCGCCGAGAATGAAGAGCGCTTCCGGCAGGCGATCTCGGCCGATTTCGGCCACCGCTCGGCGGTCGAGACCACCATCGCCGAGACCATGATGGTCTACAGCGAGATCCGGCATGCCACAAAGCACCTGAAGAGCTGGATGGCACCGCAGCGCGTCGCCACCGCGCTGCAATTCCTGCCCGCGCGCAACCGGCTGATCCCGCAGCCGCTCGGCGTCGCCGGCATCATCGCGCCCTGGAATTATCCGCTCCAGCTCACGCTCGCGCCGACGATCGGCGCCATCGCCGCCGGCAACCTGGTCATCATCAAGCCGAGCGAGCTGGTCCCGCACTTCTCGACGCTGCTGAAGGAGACGGTCGCCGCAAGGTTCGACGCGACCGAGCTGCTTGTCACCGGCGTCGAGGACGAGATCGCCAAGGCCTTTCCGAGCCTGCCGTTCGATCATCTGGTGTTCACCGGCTCGACCCGGGTCGGGCGGCTGGTCGCGGAGGCCGCGGGGCGGAATCTCACGCCTGTCACGCTCGAGCTCGGCGGCAAGTCGCCGGCGATCATCGATCAATCCGCCGATCTCGAGGAGGCGGCCGAGCGCATCGCCTACGGCAAGCTGCTCAATGCCGGGCAGACCTGCATCGCGCCGGATTACGTGCTGGTGCCGGAGCACTCGTTGCAGGCCTTCGCCGAAAAGGTGCGCGCGCAGATGCGGCGCATGTTCGGCACCGATCCCGCCAACAAGGACTACACCTCCGTCATCTCCGACCGGCACTACGCGCGGCTCGAAGGTCTGGTCGCGGATGCCGCCCAGCGCGGCGCAAAGATCCTGCAACCGGCAAGGGCCGACGATCCCAACTGGAAGGCGCACCGCAAATTCCCGCCGACGCTGATCCTCGGTGCCGGCGAAGACATGGCGGTGATGCAGGAGGAGATCTTTGGCCCGGTGCTGCCCGTGCTGGGCTACCGCGAGCCGGCGGATGCCATCGCCTTCGTCAACCGCCGCGACCGGCCGCTCGCCCTCTACTGGTTCGGCAAGGACCGCGACGCGCGCGACGCGGTGCTGTCACGCACCGTCTCCGGCGGCGTCACCGTCAACGACTGCCTGTTCCACTTCGCGCAAATCAACCAGCCGATGGGCGGCGTCGGCGCATCCGGCAGCGGCGCCTATCACGGCGAATGGGGTTTCAAGATGTTCAGCAAGCTGAAGCCGGTGTTCTACCGCTCGAAATTCAACCGCCTCGCCGACCTCTACCCGCCCTATGGCGGCAAGATCGCGCGGCTGGAGAAGTTGATGCGGTTCATGTCGTAGGGGAAGTCGTTCCGGGGCGCGAAGCGAACCCGGAACCTCGAGATTCTCTGGTGCGCAAGTGCGCACCATAGTTCGATGCTCCGCATCGCCCGGAATAACAATAACGGGGGAAACAACATTGACTGAGACATTCGATTTCGTCGTCGTGGGCGCGGGCTCCGGCGGCTGCACCGTTGCGGGGCGGCTGTCGGAGGATGTGGCGACATCCGTGGCGCTGCTCGATGCGGGCGGACGGAACGACAGTTGGCGGATCACCACGCCATTCGGGCTCGCTTTGCCATACCGCGCGGCCAACTGGGCGTTCGATACTGTGCCGCAGAAGGGATTGAACGGCCGCATCGGCTATCAACCGCGCGGCAAGGGCCTCGGCGGTTCTTCGGCGATCAACGCGATGGTCTACATCCGCGGCAACAAATGGGACTACGACCACTGGGCCGCGCTCGGCAATTCCGGCTGGTCGTATGCGGACGTGCTGCCCTACTTCAAGCGCTCGGAGAACAACGCCGATTTCGACGGCGAATATCACGGCAAGGGCGGCCCGCTGCATGTCAACAAGCTACGCTCGGACAATCCGATCCATGACGTCTTCCATCAGGCCGCGCGCGAAGCGCAGTTCCGCATCCGCGAGGACTTCAATGCCGAGAACCACGAAGGACTCGGCAGCTATCAGGTGACGCAGCACGGTGGCGAGCGCTGGAGCGCGGCGCGCGCCTATGTGGATCCCCACATGGGCAAGCGGGCGAATCTGCGCGTCGAGACGCAGGCGCATGCCACGCGCATCTTGTTGGAAGGCAGGCGCGCAGTGGGCGTTGAGTACCGGCAGGGCAAGGAGCTGAAGCAGCTGCGCGCCCGCCGCGAGGTGATCCTCGCCGGCGGCGCCTTCCAGTCACCGCAATTGCTGATGCTGTCGGGTATCGGCGACGGCGATGC
Source organism: Bradyrhizobium sp. WSM2254 (assembly GCF_000472645.1). Lineage (NCBI taxonomy): Bacteria > Pseudomonadati > Pseudomonadota > Alphaproteobacteria > Hyphomicrobiales > Nitrobacteraceae > Bradyrhizobium > Bradyrhizobium sp. WSM2254. Next base: position 127,701 of record NZ_AXAB01000009.1, read on the forward strand.
GCTTGCCGCGCGCGGCATCGGCGTCGTGCATCACCTGCCGGGCGTCGGGCGCAATCTGCAGGACCATCCGGATTTCGTGTTCGTCTACGCCTCCGACTATCCGCACTTCGTTCACGCGTCACTCGGTCGGCTGCCATCCCTGCTGCACGCGATCCAGCGGTACCGCCGCGAGCGACGCGGCCTGATGACCACCAATTTCGCCGAGTGTGGCGGCTTCCTGAAGACGCAGGCCCACCTCGACGTGCCCGACATTCAACTGCACTTCATCATCGCGATGCTCGACGACCACGGCCGCAAGAAGCATAAGGAAGCGGGCTTCTCATGCCATGTCTGCCTGCTCAGACCGAAGAGCCGCGGCAGCGTCTGGCTGAAGAGCGCCGATCCGCTTGCTGCCCCCATGATCGATCCGAACTTCTTGGGCGAGGCGGAGGATCTCGAGACGATGGTCGCGGGCTTCAAGACCACGCGACGGCTGATGGAGACGCCTGCGATGCGCGCGTTGCAGAAAAAGGACATGTTCACGTCCGATGTGAGAACGGACGACGACATTCGCGCCATCCTGCGCAATCGCGTCGACACCGTCTACCACCCCGTCGGCACCTGCAAGATGGGCACGGACGCGATGGCGGTGGTCGATCCGCAGTTGAAGGTCCACGGCGTCGAGGCCTTGCGCGTCGTCGATGCCTCGATCATGCCGACGCTGATCGGCGGCAATACCAACGCGCCGACGATCATGATCGGGGAGAAGGCGGCGGATATGATCCGGGGGGAGATGCGGGCGAGGTAGCGACGCTGCCGCGTCATTCTCCGCCGTCGTCCCCGCCTAGTGCGCAATTGCGCACGGGGGGCGGGGACCCATAACCACAGGGAGGAGTTTGGGAGCGAGATAGTATCTCCGAGTCTTCGTCAAATTCCTCCCTGGGGTTATGGGTCCCGGGCTCGCGCTACGCGCGCCGCGGGACGACGGCGGTGATCAATTCAACAAGAACCCGCCATCCACGGTCACCACGCTCCCCGTCATGTAGCGCGAGGCCTTCGAGGCCAGCAGCAGGATTGCGCCGTCGAGATCGGACTCGGCGCCGACGCGGCGCTGGGGGATGCGTTTTGCCAAACGCTCGCCCGCCGGGGTCGACCAGAAGGCGTGGTTCATTTCCGTGTCGATATAGCCGGGCGCCAGCGCGTTGATGCGGATGTTCTGCCCCGCGAGCTCCAGCGCCATCGCTTTCGTCGCCTGGATGATGCCGGCCTTGGAGATCGCGTAGGGCGACACCGCCTTCAAGACGCCGGTGCCGAGCACGGAGGCGATGTTGACGATGTTGCCGTCCTGCTTGCGCGCGATCATGCGCCGCGCGACTTCGGTCGCGAGGAAATAGGCGCCCTTGAGATTGGCGCCGATCACGGCGTCCCAATCGGATTCGGTCTGCTCGGTCGCGAGCTTCTCGATCGCGATGCCGGCATTGTTGATCAGCACTGTGATCGGACCGAGTGCGGCTTCCGTGGCATCCACGGCCTTGGCGATCGATGACATGTCGGTGACGTCGAGCGCGACGGCGGCGGCGCGGCCGCCGTTGCCGCGGATCTCCTGTTCCAGATTCTTCAACTTGTCGGTCTGCCGTGCCGCGAGCGCGACGGCCGCGCCATGCGCCGCCAGCACCCGGGCAAACTGCCGCCCCAGCCCCTGGCTCGCGCCGGTGACGAGGATGGTTTCTTTACTGACGTCGAATAGGCCTGACATGACGGTGTCCTTGGGCGTAACCCCTGAGCTTCTGGAGCAAAAGTACAGACGATTTTAGCGATCGGAAACCGGAATGATTGGTTCGGCGTTCATTCGTTCCACCGAAGCAGGGCCTTGCTCATGAACAGTTTCGATCTCGCCGTCTATGCGGCGCTCGCCATCGCCATCGGCTTCGGATTCAGGACTGGCCTGCTGCGCAGCGCCATGACCATCCTCGCCTATCTGCTCGCCGCACCCATCGCGGTCGCACTGATGCCGCTGATCGTACCGCAGGTCGCGAGCAATCCGAACGCGCCGCTGCTGCAAAACTGGATCTGGTTCTTCGGCATCTTCGTGGTTGTCGGCATGCTGCTTGGGTATATCGGCCGCCTGGCGCTGAACGACACGATACGCGAAGCCGGGATCGGCGACCGCCTCGGCGGCGCCGCGCTCGGCGCCGTCAGGGTCGGCCTCGTCGCCACCACGCTGGTGCTGGTGTTCGACCAGATCGTGCCGGCCAACCGCCAGCCGCCCTTCCTCGCCGGCTCGCATCTGCGGCCGCTGTTCTCGGCGGTCGGGCAGATGGGCTTCAAGATACTGCCGCCGGAGGCCGCCGCTGCGATCGACCGCCTCAAGCAGGAGCGGCGGATCTAGAGCGCGATGAAATCGCGCTCCAGCTCATTTGTTTGAGCATGATCTCCGCGCAGACGCGTTCCGCGTTTGTCGCGAGGGAAACCGCTACATACTTTTCGCTAACGTGCCCTTCGGGTCCGGATCATGCCTGCGCATTTGCATCGCCGCGCCGCGCGCCATGCATTTTGGTGCGAGCCCGTCCCTTACCAGCGGCACCACGATTGGCTAGAGTGCCGCCCGTCCAAAACCTGCCTGACATTACGGGAGTGAAACTGTGGATCTTGGGATCAAAGGTCGCCGCGCCATCGTCTGCGCATCCAGCAAGGGCCTCGGCCGCGCCTGCGCCGTCTCGCTGGCGGAAGCCGGCGTTGACGTCACGCTGACCGCGCGCGGCGCCGAAGCCCTGAAGAAGACGGCCGACGACATCCGCAAAGCCTATCCGGGTGTGAAGGTCACCGAGATCGTCGGCGACATCACGACGCCGGCGGGCCGCGAGGCGGTGCTGAAGGCCTGCCCCGAGCCCGACATCCTGATCAACAATGCCGGCGGCCCGCCGCCCGGCGATTTCCGCAACTGGACCCGCGACGACTGGATCAAGGCGATCGACGCCAACATGCTGACCCCGATCGAGCTGATCAAGGCGACCGTCGACGGCATGATGGCGCGCAAGTTCGGCCGCATCGTCAACATCACCTCGGCCGCGGTGAAGGCACCGATCGACATCCTCGGCCTCTCCAACGGCGCACGCGCCGGCCTCACCGGCTTCATCGCCGGCCTGTCGCGCAAGACCGTGATCAACAACGTCACCATCAACGGCCTGCTGCCGGGCCCGTTCGAGACCGATCGCCTGACCGGCACCGCCAAGGCCGAGGCCGACAAGCGCGGCACAACGCCCGAGCAGATCCTGACCGAGCGCGCCAAGCTCAACCCCGCCGGCCGCTTCGGCCAGCCCGACGAGTTCGGCTATGCCTGCGCGTTTCTCTGCGGCGCCAAGGCCGGCTTCATCACCGGGCAGAACATCCTGCTCGACGGCGGCGCGTTCCCGGGCACGCTTTGAGGGCGGTCTGGTACGAACAGACGGGGCCGGCCGTCGAGGTCCTCACCTATGGTGAGATGCCGGCGCCGGTCGCGGGCCCGGGCGAAGTTCGCATTCGCCTGGAAGCCTCCGGCGTGAACCCGGCCGATGTCGGCCGGCGCGGCGGCGGCTATCGCGCGATGGAATACGAGCGCGTCATTCCGAACAGCGACGGCGCGGGTTTCGTCGACCAGGTCGGCGATGACGTGACGCGCTTTAAGCTCGGCGACCGCGTCTGGCTGTTCAACGGCCAGCGCAACGGCCGCGCGTTCGGCACGGCGGCGGAATATATCGTGCTGGCCGAGCAGTTGGTGACGCCGCTTCCGGATAACCTCTCTTTCGCGGAGGGCGCAACGCTCGGCATCCCCGCGATGACTGCATGGTGCGGCCTGTTTGCGGACGGGCCGATCGTCGGCAAGACCGTGCTCGTCACCGGCGGTGCCGGCGCGGTCGGCCACTATGCCGTGCAGCTCGCCAAATGGGGCGGCGCGCAGGTGATCGCGACCGTCAGCTCGGCGATGAAGGCCGAGCAGGCGCGGCGTGCGGGCGCCGATCTCGTGGTCAATTACAGGGACGAAGACGTCGTTGCCAAGGCGATGGCCTTCACCGGCGGACGTGGTGTCGATCGCGTGGTGGACGTCGATTTCGGTGGCAACATCGCCACCACCTTGAAGTTGATGGCGCTGAATTCGACCATTGCGGTCTATGCCACCAACGGCAACCGCACGCCGGTCGTGCCGATGCGCGAATTGATGGAAAAATGCATCGCGCTGCGCGCGCTGGTGCTGTTTGCGTTGCCGCCAGCGATGCTTGCGGCGGCGCAAGCGGACATCACAAAATGGCTGGCGGCGGGGCCGCGGCTCCACACTATCGCGGCGCAGTTTGCGTTATCCGACACGGCGCAGGCGCATCTCGCCGTCGAGAAGGGCGACAAGCTTGGTACCGTGATCGTCGACTGCGCACGGTGAGAGCTGAGTTGGTCCGTTGAAGCTTCCACAGCGTCATGGCCGGGCTCGTCCCGGCCATCCACGTCTTGCTCACAGCACTAAGAACGTGGATGCCCGAGACAAGCCCGGGCATGACGACCTCGTGTAGATCTTCAGCTCTAGGATACGGGCGTGGTCCGCTCGTCGGTCCAGTCGATGCCCAGCTCGTCCATGCCGTCGGCCAACAGATCGCCCAGCATCGGCTCGCCCAGTAGATATTGCACAGCTTCGCGCCGGGGCGCCTTGTATTCGGCGCGGGCCTCGGCGGCGCGGGCGCGCAGGTCGTCCCACTCGTCGACGGAGCCGTCGCCGCGGCCGAGCCACATCAGCGTCACGAGGTCGAGCTGCTCGTCCTCGTTCAGCGCCCCGATGAAGCCGATCAACTCGCTTGCGACCGGATCGGACGTCGTGTCCTCCAGCACGTCGATCTCGTCATCGTCGGAGGGGTTCGAGCCCGAGTCCGGATCGGATGCAGCTTCCTTGACGTCGAATTCGCGGGCCTTCTCGATGATGAAAGCGACTTTCTCGGCGGAAATTGCAAGCTCTGGCATCGTCTTTCCCTCCGGCTTGTCCTGTGTTCCAGCGATAACGCGGCGCGCCATCAGATGATCCATTGCGCTTCATGGCGGAAACCCGCATGTTTCCGCGCCAAAGCGTCCTCTCTCGTCATTCCGGGGCGCGACGTAGTCGCGGACCCGGAATCTCACGCAACGATCTCGAGATTCCAGGTTCGATGCTTGCGCATCGCCCCGGAATGACAGCGAGGCGCAAAGCAAGAACATGGGGACACGCCGGATGTCGTGGAAGGTGGGCAAGGTCAGGATTACGAAGCTCGTCGAGATGGAGACAGTCGGCTCGACCCGCTTCATCCTGCCGGCCGCGTCCAACGATGAAATCCGGAAGCTGCCCTGGCTGATCCCGCATTTCGCCACCGACGAGGGCCGGCTGAAAATGTCGATCCACGCGCTGGTGGTGGAGACGCCGACGCGCCGCATCGTGGTCGACACCGGTCTCGGCAACGACAAGCAGGGCCGCGGCGTCCCGGTCTGGAATAACCGCAGCACGCCGTTTCTGGAGACCATGACGGCAGCGGGATTTGCCCCTGACAGCATCGACACCGTGCTGTGCACGCATCTTCATGTCGACCATGTCGGCTGGAATACGAAACTGGTCGACGGCAAATGGGTGCCGACGTTCCCGAAGGCGCGCTATGTGTTCGGCAGGACCGAATATGAGTATTGGCGCGACCATTCGACCGAGCAGGACAAGGTCGCGGTGTTCGTCGATTCCGTGAAACCGGTCGTCGATGCGGGCCAGGCCGAGCTGATCCCGAGCGACCAACGGCTTTGCGAGGAGATCAGCGTGATCCCGACCCCCGGCCACAGCCCCGGTCACATGAGCGTCCTGATCGAGTCCGGCGGTGAACAGGGGCTGCTCACCGGCGACGTCGCCCATCATCCCTGCCAGATGGCGCATCTCGACTGGTGCTCGGTCGTCGATACCGATCCCGCCCAATCGGCGGCGACCCGGCACAAGGTGTTCTCGCGCTTTGCCGACACCCCGACGCTGGTGATCGGCGGGCATTACTCGGCCGGACACATCAGGCGGGACGGGGACGCGTTCAGGTTTGTGGCGCTGGGATGAGACGCAATCGTAGGGTGGGTTAGCCGAAGGCGTAACCCACCACGGTCTATCCCCTCGGACACAGAAGAGGTGGTTACGCCCGGACTGCGCTTCGCGCAGCCGCGTGCTAACCCACCCTACGAGCGAGGGGCTGCAATGCGCCCCGTTTTGAGCGGTTGAATTTCCCGCCGCCCTGTTCCATGAAGCTGTTTAACCGATCGGTCCATCTCCAGGGAGAAACGAGAATGAAGCTTGTTCGTTATGGCGAAAAGGGTGCGGAAAAACCCGGCCTGATCGACAAATCCGGCCAGTTGCGCGACCTGTCGGCGCATGTGAAGGACCTGACCGGCGAGGCCTATTCGCCGGAAAGCCTGAAGAAGCTCGCCGCCCTCGACCCCGCCGCGCTGCCCGCCGTCTCCGGCAAGCCGCGGTTCGGCGCGCCGGTCACCGGCATCTCGAAATTCGTCGCCATCGGCCTCAACTACAGCGACCACGCCAAGGAAACGGGAGCAGCGATTCCGACCGAGCCGATCATCTTCATGAAGGCGAACACCTCGCTGTCCGGCCCGAACGACGCGGTCGAGAAGCCGCGCGGCTCGACCAAGCTCGACTGGGAGGTCGAGATCGCCGCGATCATCGGCACCCGCGCCAAGTACGTCTCGGAAGCCGATGCGCTGAACTACGTGGCCGGCTATTGCGTCTGCAACGACGTCTCCGAGCGCAACTTCCAGACCGAGCGCCTGGGACAGTGGACCAAGGGCAAGTCGCACGACACGTTTGGCCCGGTCGGCCCGTGGCTCGCCACCAGGGACGAGATCAAGGACGTGCAGAACCTGTCGATGTGGCTCGACGTCAACGGTCAGCGTCGCCAGACCGGCTCGACCACGACCATGATATTCTCCATGGCCAAGTGCATCTCCTACGTCTCGCAGTTCATGACGCTGCTGCCCGGCGACATCATCACCACGGGCACCCCGCCCGGCGTCGGCCTCGGCATGAAGCCGCCGACCTTCCTCAATGTCGGCGACGTCGTGACGCTCGGCATCGAGGGCCTCGGCGAGCAGCGGCAGGAGATTATTGCGGCGTAAGCCTCCGCCCTCATCCTGAGGAGCGCGCAACGCGCGCGTCTCGAAGGATGCGCCACAAGCACCGTCGCCCGGCGTTCGCGCCGGGTGACGAGAGACCTTCTCTCGTTGTCCATCCTTTCGAGACGCGCGCCAGGGGGCGCGCTCCTCAGGATGAGGACCGTGTGTCTGGATAGAGGTTATTTCCGATGAAACTCTCCTTCTCCGCCGCATCGCCCTTCGCCCGCAAGGTGCGCATCGCCGCGATCGAGCTTGGGCTGATCGACAAGATCGAGCTGACGCCCGCAACCGTCGCGCCGGGCACGGCCAACGAGGACTATTCGCGCATCACGCCGCTGAAGAAGCTGCCGGTGCTGATCACCAATGACGGCGACGTGATCCTGGATTCCTACGTCATCGTCGAATATCTCAACGAATTGGCCGGTGGCAGCCTGATCCCGGATTACGGCCCGCGGCGCTGGAAGGCCAAGACCAATCACTCCCTGATCAACGGCATGCTCGATTCCATGCTGCTGTGCCGCTACGAGAGAATGGTGCGGCCGCAGGGCCTGCAATGGCAGGCGTGGTCGGACGACCACTGGAACCGGGCCTGGACCGGCATGGCGCGCTTCGAGGACATGCCCGATGTCCTGAACGGTCCGTTCGACATCTCGCAGATCGGCCTCGTCTGCGTGCTCGGCTATGCCGATTTCCGCTTTGCCGATTGCGGCTGGCGCAAGGCCTATCCGAAGCTCGACGCCTTCCATCAGAAGATGCTGGAGCGGCCGTCGGTGAAGATCTCGGTGCCGCCAGCGGCGTAGTATCGCGACTGCGGGGAGAAGGACGATGCGCGACCGCTTCCCCCACCTCGGCATTCTCGGCGCGAGCCTCGTGCTCGCGTTGACCGTCTCAGCCACTTCCGTGCAGGCCGACGGCATGGCGCCTGGACGACAAAACCTCGCCTGCGGATCGCCATCGTCGATCGACGACGGCTGGTCCACTGCGTCACCCGACAGTGTCGGCATGGACGGCACGCAGCTCTGCGGCATCGCCGCGAGGCTCGAGCAGCGGGCGACCAAGGTCCATTCGGTCGTCGTCGCACGCCACGGCAGGCTCGTCTTCGAGCAGTATTTTCCGGGCTACGATCAACCCTGGGGACAGCCGGACGGCCAGCACGAGTTCACCGCGACGACGAAGCACGACATGCGTTCGGCTTCGAAGAGCGTCGTTTCGCTGCTCGTCGGCATCGCGATCGATCGCAAGTTGATCGCAGGGGTCGACGAGCCCGTGCTCAAATTCTTCCCGGACCATCAGACGGTGAAGCAGGCGGGCTGGGACGCCATCACGCTGCGCCATCTGCTGACGATGTCCTCGGGGATGAAATGGGACGAGGCGCGGGCCTGGACCGATCCGAACAACGACGAGCCGCATCTCACCTTTGAAGCCGATCCGATCGGCTATGTGCTCGCAAAGCCGGTCGCCGCGCCGCCGGATGCGCTGTGGGCCTACAATGGCGGCGGGACTGAGCTGCTCGGCAACATCCTCGAACGCGTCTCGGGCAAGCCGCTGGAGGCATTTGCGCGCGAGGTGCTGTTCCAGCCGCTCGGGATCACCGATGTCGAGTGGAAGGCCTACAAGAACGGCAAGATCGCGGCGGCCGCGGGCCTGCGCTTGCGACCGCGCGATGCGGCGAAGATCGGCCAGCTCGTGCTCAATCGCGGCCAGTGGAACGGCCAGCAAATCGTCTCGGCCGACTGGATCGCACAATCGATCACACCGCGGTTCCAGGCGATCGGCTATTTCGGCGGCACGCTGTTCTACGGCTATCAATGGTGGATGGGCCGCTCGCTTGCCGGCGGCAAGGAAATCAAATGGGTTGCCGCCTTCGGCTGGGGCGGCCAGCGCATCTTCATCGTGCCCGAGCTTGATCTCGTCATGATGACGACCGCCGCGCAATACGGCCAGCCTAAGGAAGGCTTGGCCGCGATCGACATCCTTTCCAATATCGTCATTCCATCCGTGCGCGACGCGCACTGATCACGAGGGAAGCGAGCATGAGCCTGAAATTTTCAGTCGGCGATCTCAACATCCATCGCGTCATCGAACAGGAAACCTCGTTCGTCCCGGCGCTCGAGATGCTGCCGGGACTGACACCCGAGGTGCTGGCCGAGAACCGGGCATGGATGCGGCAGGCCAAGGCGCTGGATGAGCAGGATGTGCTGCTGCTGTGCTTCCAGTCCTACGTGGTGAAGACGCCGCACCACACCATCCTGATCGACAGCTGCATCGGCAACGACAAGCCGCGGCCGCAGCGGCCGAAATGGAACATGAAGACCGACGACACCTATCTGCGCGCGCTGGGCGCCGCCGGATTCTCGCCTAACGACATCGACTTCGTGATGTGCACGCATCTCCACGTCGATCACGTCGGCTGGAACACGCGGCTCGAGAACGGCCGCTGGGTGCCGACCTTCCCCAAGGCGCGCTACGTCTTCGCCAAGCAGGAGTTCGACCATTGGTCGGCTCAGAACGCGAAGACGGAGATCCCGCCCTTCGTGGACAGTGTGCTGCCGGTGGTCGAGGCGAACCGCCACGAGCTCGTCGGCAACGACCACCAGATCGGCGATCACGTCCGCATCCTGCCGACGCCCGGTCACACGCCGGGGCATGTTGCGTTTACGATGGGCCGCGGCAAGGACGATGCCGTATTTTCCGGCGATCTCATGCATTCGCCGCTGCAGACGCTTTATCCGGAGCTGTCGATCAAGTTCGACGTCGACCCGGCCAAGGCCGCAACGACGCGCCGCAGCTTCCTGGAGCGTTATTGCGACACCGACACGCTGTGCTGCACGGCGCATTTCCCCTCCCCGTCGGTCGGGAAGATCAGGCGCAAGGGCAACGCGTTCGTTTGCGCGGCGGTTTAACACGTCCTGTATTTTCACGTCATGCCCGGGCTTGTCCCGGGCATCCACGTTCTTACAATCAACGACAACGAAGAACGTGGATGGCCGGGCATAGGCGAGCGGAAGCGACGCCGTCCTTCGGACGGCTATGCCCGGCCATGACGAGGAAACATCATGGCCGATCTCCCCGACGTCCCCCTGCCCGCCGGCATCCGCTCGCGCTATGTCGACGGCATCAACGGCTTGCGCATGCATGTGCTGGAGGCCGGCTTCGAGACCAAGGGCCGCCCCTGCATCCTGCTGCTGCACGGCTTTCCGGAGCTTGCCTTCTCCTGGCGCAAGGTGATGCCGGCGCTGGCTGCCGCCGGCTATCACGTGATCGCGCCGGACCAGCGCGGCTATGGCCGCACCACCGGATGGACCGCGGATTACGACGGCGACCTCGCGCCATTCCGTCTGTTCAACCTGGTGCGCGACGCGCTGGGTCTGGTGTCGGCGTTCGGCTACAGGCAGGTCGATCTGGTCGGGCATGATTTCGGCAGCCCGGTCGCATCCTGGTGCGCGCTGATCCGGCCCGACATATTCCGCTCGGTCACGATGATGAGCGCGCCGTTCGGCGGACCACCGCCGCTGCCGTTTGGCACGGTCGATGCGCCGGCGCAGGTTTTGGCCGAAGATCCCGTGCATCGCGAACTCGCGGCCCTGCCGCGTCCGCGAATCCACTATCAATGGTACTATTCGACGCGCACCGCCAACGCCGACATGCATCACGCACAACAGGGCGTGCATGATTTCCTGCGCGCTTATTACCATCACAAGAGCGCGGACTGGACCGACAACAAGCCCTATCCGCTCAAATCGTGGTCGGCAGGTGAGCTGGCAAAGCTGCCAACCTATTATGTGATGGATCTGAACGAGACCATGGCCGAGACGGTCGCCAAGGAGATGCCTTCGCCGGCAGCGATCGCCGCCAATCAATGGCTGCCGGACAACGACCTCGCCTATTACAGCTCCGAATATGGCCGCACCGGTTTCCAGGGCGGGCTGCAATGGTATCGCTGCGGCACCTCGGCCGCTTTCAACAACGAGTTGCAGCTGTTTGCGGGCCGCAGCATCGACGTTCCCTCCTGCTTCATCTCGGGCAAACAGGATTGGGGCACCTATCAGCGCCCCGGCGTGTTCGAGGCGATGCAGAAGAGCGCGTGCACCAAGATGCTCGGCTGTCATCTCGTCGATGGCGCCGGCCATTGGGTGCAGCAGGAGCAGCCGACCGAGGTGAGCCGCTTGCTGCTCGACTTCCTTGCCAAGACTTACTGAATAAGGCCCGCGCCGGTTGATTTGACCCGGGAACCACGGCGGCCTATATAGTTTAGAATAATTCTAAACTAGTGGGACAGGGCCGTCGTGAAGAATTTTGCCGATCTGACCGAGCGCGAGGTGCTTGCGGTCGCGATCTCCTCCGAGGAGGAGGACAGCCGCATCTACATGACCTTCGCCGAGGATCTGAGGGAGCGTTACCCGGACTCGGCCAAGATCTTCGAGCAGATGGCCGAGGAAGAGCGCGGACATCGTCACATGCTGCTGGAAACGTACGAGCAGCGTTTCGGTCCGCACCTGCCTCCCATCCGCCGCGAGGACGTTAAAGGCTTCCTGCGCCGCCGCCCGGTCTGGCTCACCAAGAACCTGTCGCTCGACACCATCCGCAGGGAAGTCGAGACCATGGAATTGCAGGCCGAGCGCTTTTACGTGAAGGCCGCCGAACAGGCGCAGGATGTCGGCGTGCGCCGTTTGCTCGGCGATCTCGCCGAAGCCGAGAAAGGCCACGAAGAGATGGCCGCAAAGCTGGCGGACCAGATCCTCAGCCCCGATGTGCGCGCCGAGGAAGATCGCACCAACCGCCGCATGTTCGTGCTGCAATATGTGCAGCCGGGCCTGGCCGGCCTGATGGACGGATCGGTCTCGACGCTGGCGCCGCTGTTTGCCGCCGCGTTTGCCACCCACCAGAACTGGCAGACGTTTCTGGTGGGCCTCGCCGCCTCGATCGGGGCCGGCATCAGCATGGGATTTGCGGAAGCGCTGTCCGACGACGGCTCGCTCACGGGGCGCGGCTCGCCGTGGCTGCGCGGTCTCACCTGCGGCCTGATGACGACGCTCGGCGGGCTTGGCCATACCGCGCCCTATCTGGTGCCCGACAGCTGGGCCAATGCATTCTGGATCGCAACGGCGATCGCCGGAATCGTCGTGTTCTTCGAGCTATGGGCGATCGCCTTCATCCGCTCGCGCTACATGGACACGCCGTTCCTCCAGGCCGTGTTCCAGATCGTGCTCGGCGGCGCGATCGTGCTGGCGGTAGGGATATTGATCGGAGCGGCGTAACTTCGGTCTTCATCATCGCCAATCCTCCGCTGTCGTCCCGGCCTAGTGCGCAATTGCGCACGGGGGGCCGGGACCCATAACCACAGGGAGAAATTTGGCGAAGATCCTCAGTTACTTCGTGCGACTGCAACTCGCACCGCGCACTCTCGATAGATCACGCGGTATGGGTCCCGGCCTTCGCCGGGACGACGACGGAATGTGTGGCGTGGCTGTCGCGCCCATTTATCCTCCTTCTCGCTCGGACCTGCCCACATATCAATCGCGATCAAACAGCGGTTGCAGCGTTCGGCCAAACTGCGCATCATCCTCCAACAACCAGAGCGGGAGACGCGCCGTGGCCAAATCCGAATGGAGTTTCAAGAGCGCGGTCGAGCTGTCGGCGGCACTGACCGCGAAGAAGGTCTCCGCGGTCGAGCTCACGCGGGACGCGATCGACCGCATCGAACGACACGACGGCAAGATCAACGCGGTCTGCGTGCGCGATTTCGATCGCGCGCTCGGTGCGGCGCGCGAGGCGGACGCCGCATTGGCGCGCGGCGAGCGCAAGCCGCTGCTCGGCCTGCCCCTGACGATCAAGGAATCCTTCAACATCGCCGGCCTGCCGACGACCTGGGGCTTCGTTCCGCAGAAGGATTTCAAGCCTGTCGAAGACGCGCTACCGGTGGTACGCATCAAGCAGGCCGGCGGCGTGATCCTCGGCAAGACCAATGTCCCGGTAGGCCTCGGCGACTGGCAGAGCTACAACGACATCTACGGCACCACGAACAACCCCTATGATCTCGGCCGCACGCCAGGTGGATCGTCCGGAGGATCTTCGGCAGCCCTCGCCGCGGGCTATTGCGCGCTCGCCACCGGCTCCGACATCGGCGGCTCCCTGCGCGTGCCGGCATTTCATTGCGGCATCTTCGCTCACAAGCCGACCATCAATCTCTGCGCAGCGCGCGGCGAGACTCCGCCGCCGTTTCCGGCCATTCCGCGCGAAGGCGACCTAGCCGTCATCGGTCCGATGGCGCGCACGGCAGCGGATCTTTCCTTGCTGCTCGACGTCATGGCCGGACCGGATCCGCTCGATGCCGGCGTCGCCTACAAACTCGATTTGCCTGTTGCGCGGCATCAGTCGCTGCGCGATTTTCGCGTCCTGGTGATCGAGAGCCATCCGCTGCTGCCGGCTGACCGGGACGTGCGCGGCGCGACCGACAAGCTCGCCACCGACCTCACGAAGGCCGGCGTGACGGTCGCGCGCGAGAGCTCGCTGCTTCCGGACTTCGCGGAGACGTCGCGGCTTTACATGCGCATGCTGCTGAGCTTCCTCGGCGCGTTCTTCCTGCCCGACGAGCTGGCGGATGCGCAAGCTCGAGCGAGCCAACTGTCACCGGAGGACCGGAGCCTCGGCGCGGAGCGACTGCGCGGCATTACTGCAAGCCACCGCGCCTGGGTGCTCGACGCCGGCGCCCGCGCCGTCCTGCGCGCGCGATGGCGCGCGCTGTTCAAGACCTTCGACGCGGTGATCTGCCCGATCATGCCGACGCCGGCCTTTCCGCATGATCATTCGCCGGAGCAGCACCTGCGAAGAATCGACATCGACGGCACGGACCATCCTTATTCCGACCAGCTCGCATGGCCGGGCATTGCGACGCTCCCGGGCCTGCCGGCGACGGCCGTTCCGCTCGGTCTGTCGAAGGACGGCCTGCCGGTCGGCGTCCAGATCGTCGGCCCCTTCCTCGAGGATCGCACGCCCTTGAAGCTCGCCGAACTGATCGAGCGCGAATTCGGCGGCTTCACACCGCCGCCATTGTTCGATGATTAGTCCTGTCGTCAACGACCACAGCGAAGAGGACGTCATGAGCCAGGACATGGAAGAGCTCACCGCGCTCAACCGCGACTACGTCACCTCTGTTCAGAACTGCGACGTCAAGCGGTTCGACCAGATCCTGGCGCCGGAGTTCTATTGCTCCAATCCCGACAAGACATTGGTCGACCGCGCCGCTTTCCTGGAGCAGACGGCACGGCCCATCGCGATCCGGAACCTCAGGGAGCACGACGTCATCATCCGCATCATGGGCGACTTCGCCATCATCCACGCCGCGACAAGCTACACCACGGGAGACGGCCAGCAGGCGACGGGCCGCTACACCGATTGCTGGTCGAAGAAGAACGGCAGATGGCTCGCGGTGTCGGCGCACGTGTCGCGGTGAGGCGGGCACACCGCCCACACACTCACCGCTGTCATGCCCCGCGAAGGCGGGGCATCCAGTACGCCGCGGCGATAGTTGGTACACACAATCCCCGCCGCGGCGTACTGGATCGCCCGCCTTCGCGGGCGATGACACCGTCATTGTGGCTCAACTATCAAACACGATCACGCTTCGCAGCGTCTTGCCCGCCTTCATGTTGGCAAAGCCCTCGTTGATTTCCGACAGCTTCAGCTTGGCCGAGATCCAGTCCTCCAGGTGCAGCCGGCCACGCAGGTAGAAATCGACCAGGCGCGGCATGTCGACGCGGAAATGGTTCGAGCCCATGGACGATCCCTGGATCTTGCGTTCGCGCAGGAAGTCGAAGCCGTGCAGCTCGATCTTCTGGCCGAACGGGATCATGCCGACGATGGTGGCGGTGCCGCCGGAGGCGAGCATTCCAAACGCCTGCTCCGCGGTTTCCTTGCGGCCGAGCACCTCGAAGGAATGATGCACGCCGCCATTGGTGAGATCGCGGACCTGCTTGACGACGTCGCCGTCGGCGGGGTTGATGATGTCGGTCGCGCCCAGCTTGGTCGCGAGCTGGAGCTTGGCCGGGTTGGTGTCGATGGCGATGATGCGGCCGGCGCCCGCGATCTGCGCGCCGTTGATCGCGGCCATGCCGACGCCGCCGCAGCCGATCACCGCCACGGTCTCGCCGGCCGTCACCTTCGCCGTGTTCACCACCGCGCCATAGCCGGTGATGACGCCGCAGCCGATCAGCGCGGCGAGATCGAGCGGCATCTCCTTCCGGATTTTGACGATCGCGTTCTCGTGCACCAGCATCTGCTCGGCGAAGGACGAGAGATTGAGGAACTGATGCAGCTTCTCGGAGCGCGACCATTGCATGCGGTCGGAGACGCCTGGCAGCAGCTTCACCGTCGTATCGGTGCAGAGCACGGTACGGCCGGTGGTGCAATTGTCGCAGGTGCCGCAGAACACCGACAGGCAGGTGACGACGTGGTCGCCCGGCTTCACGTAGGTGACGTCGGAGCCGACCTGCTCGACCACGCCGGCGGATTCATGCCCGAGCACCGCGGGCAGCGGATGCGGATAGAGGCCTTCCATGAAGTGCAGGTCGGAATGGCAAAGGCCGGCGACCGATGTGCGGATCAAAACCTCACGCGGGCCCGGCTTCGGCAGGCTGACATCCTCGATGACCAGCGGCTTGTTGACTTCATAGAGGACGGCGGCCTTCATCGAGCACTCCCTGTCGCTTTTTTGTTTTGAACGCGGGCGCAGCCTACGCTGCCAGAACCAGTTCGCCAACCTCGCTCATCCCGGCCGCGCGATCGCCGAGCAGCAGCGCGGCGATCTTCGCTTGCGCGGCATTTTCCGTCAGCCGGAACGAATCGCACGGCGCCACGCGGTGATCGATCACCAGACGCGACAGCAGCAGCCGGCGCGCATCGCCTCGCATGGCGTGGATGCGATGCGCTTCCCACGCGAGCGCGACGGCGCTTGCGACATGATAGAGCAGGCTTGTGGCGCGGCGCGCATCAGCTTCGTTCTCTGACTTTCCCGCGACCTCGCGCGCGAAACCGACCGCGCGATCGGTGAGTGTACGCAAACGGTCGCGCCAGGCCTGCGGCACAGACGCGCTGTCATCGAGCCGGGCATGCAGGTCGGCGGCAAGCGCAGCTTCGGCGCCGTGACGGCCGACCGCACGCCTCAGCGCATCGATCGCAACGATATTGCCGGTGCCTTCCCAGACCGAGCCGAGATGGGCGTCGCGCAGCAGCCGGGCGGTGGCGAATTCCTCGATATAGCCGATGCCGCCACGCATCTCGAGCGCATCACCGCAGACTTTTCGTGCATCGCGCGTGGCACGGAATTTCAGCGTGGGCGTCAGGATACGCAGCAGCGCCGCCGCATCCTGGCTGCCGGCTTCGGCGCGGTCGAGCGCGTCGGCGGTGAGGAAGCTCATCGACAGCGCCTGCTCGACCGGCAGCATGATCTTCAGCATCTGCCGCCGGCCGAGCGGCAGGTCGATGATGCGGCTGCCGAACACCACGCGGTTCTTCGCCACCGTCATGGCGTCGTGATAGGCGCGGCGCATCAGCGCGGTGGATTTGACGCCGTTGGAGAGCCGCGACGAATTCACCATCTCGGCCATCTGCACGAAACCGCGGTCGAGCTTGCCGACGGCGTAGGCGATCGCGCCTTCGAGCTTGATCTCCCCTGACGCCATCGAGCGCGTGCCGAGCTTGTCCTTCAGACGCACGATCCGGCAGTGGTTCTGCGAGCCGTCGTCGAGGAAGCGCGGCATCAGGAACAGGCCGACGCCGCGCGTGCCGGGACCGGCGCCTTCGGGACGCGCCAGCAACATCACCACCTTCGCATCCGCGTTCGAGCAGAACCATTTTTCGCCAGTGAGGCGCCAATGGTCGCCCTCCTGCACGGCGCGCGTGGTCAGCGTGCCGACGTCGGAGCCGCCCTCCTTCTCGGTCATGAACTGGCCTCCTTGCGTCAGCTTGCTCATGTCGGTCTGGGTGAGACCATCGAGATATTTTGCCTTCAGCGCCTCGCTGCCGAAATTCGCCAGGAGTTTTGCGCAGCCGTCGGTGACATTGATCGGGCAGCCCATGCCGAATTCGGTCTGGTTGAACAGGAAGGTGAAGGCGTGCTTTGCCACGACCGGATATTTGTCCGGCCAGCCCATGATGCCCTTGCGGATCGACAGCGCGTGGATGCCGAACTCGCCGAAGGCAGCCTTCTCCAGTTCGCGGTAGGCCGGGTGGTATTCGATCCACTGCACGTCGCGGCCGAACTTGTCGCGCTGGTGCAGCACCGGCGTGTGCCGGTCGGCGAGGCGCGCACATTCGTCGAAATGGCCGCCGGCGAGCTCGCCGAGGCGATCGAGATGCGGCTCGATGTGACGGAACAGCGTCTCCGGCAGATGGATGCGCAGCAAATCCGTCAGCGCCGGATCGGCACGGTAGAAATTCATGCCTGTGGTATCGGGAGCCAGCAGGCCGGATGGTGCGGCCGCGGCATCTTTCGGCTGCGCTGTGACCGGCTTGTGCATGATTGTCCTCTTCGTTTCCGCCCGCCGGCATTTCTTAGCGCTTGCCGCTTGGGATGATGTCGATCATGCTCCAGCCAGGAAGCCGGATAAAGCCGCAAATTGTCAGGGAGGCATGATCGCGGTGAAGGAGCAATTCGCTCTGCGGAATTGTGATCGGCCGGGCCTGCACCCCGGCTGGTTGCCCGCACGACGGATGCATAGATCAGCGGCTTCCCGTCTCCGAGAGATCACGCCATGGAACACCCGAAATACAAGATCGCGCTCATCGTCGGCGCCGGCGAGGGCCTGAGCGCCTCGCTGGCGCGCCTGCTGTCCACACAAGGCATTCGCGTGGCGCTTGCCGCGCGGAAGATCGAGAAGCTGGGCGCGCTCTGCACCGAGACCGGTGCAAGAGCCTATGCCTGCAACGCGACGGAGCCGGATGAGGTCGAGCGCCTGTTCGGCCTCGTCGAGCGCGAGATCGGCACGCCCGATCTCGTCGTCTACAACGCCAGCGGCCGCACCCGGGGGCCGATCGTCGACCTCGTCCCGGTCGATGTCGCGCAGGCCATCGCGGTCAGCGCCTATGGTGGTTTCCTGGTGGCGCAGCAGGCGGCCAAGCGCATGCTGCCGAACAGGCACGGTGCGATCCTGTTCACCGGCGCCTCGGCCAGCGTCAAGGGCTATGCGCAGTCCGCTTCCTTCGCGATGGGCAAGTTCGCGCTGCGCGGCCTCGCCCAGAGCATGGCGCGCGAACTCTCGCCGCAAGGCATCCATGTCGCGCATTTCGTGATCGACGGCGGCATCAGGAGCGCGGCGCGGACGGAAGCAGCCGACAATCCGGATTCAATGCTCGATCCCGACGCGATTGCAGAAAGCTACTGGAACGTGTTGCAGCAGCCGCGCAGCGCCTGGAGCTGGGAGCTGGAGTTGCGGCCGTGGGTTGAGAAGTTTTGAAGAAGCTGCCGTAGGGTGGGCAAAGGCGCGTTGGCGCCGTGCCCACCAGCAATGACGATAAAACAAATGGTGGGCACGCTTCGCTTTGCCCACCCTACAAGGGCGGGAATCATGACCACGGACACCACCGTCGACACCGGCACCAGTGAACTCCTCTGCGTCATCCGCGACCGCGTCGCGGTCATCACGTTGAACCGGCCGGAGGCGCGCAATTCGCTGTCGGACACGCTGACGCCGGCGCTGCGCACGATGATCCGCACCTGCGCCGAAGATCCCAACGTCGGCGCGCTGCTGATCACCGGCGCGGGCGAAGCCTTTTGCGCCGGCGGCAACATCAAGGGCATGGGCGCGCATCGCGACCCGAAAAAGCTCGAGATGTCCTTTGACGACAAAGTCACCGATCTCCAGGAGCGGCAGCGCCTGCTCACCGGCGCGCTGGTGTCGGTGCGCAAGTCCACGATCGCCGCGCTGGCGGGGCCGGCGGTCGGCGCGGGGCTTGCCATCGCCATGGCCTGCGACATCCGCATCGCCGCGCAATCCGCCTTCGTCGCCACCGGCTATGCCCGCATCGCGCTGAGTGGCGATTACGGCATCGCCTGGCTGTTGACGCGGCTGGTCGGCACTGCGCGGGCGCGCGAACTGATGTTCACCGGCGACAGGGTCGACGCCGCGCGTTGTGAAGCCATCGGCCTCGTCAACCGCGTCGTGCCCGACGACCGACTGCAAGCCGAAGCCTTCGCGCTGGCCAAATCCCTCGCCGAAGGCCCGCGCCAGGCGCTGCGCTACATGAAGGACAATCTCGACGAAGCCATCCAGTTCGATTTCGAGACCGCCCGCGATCACGAGGCCGAACGGCTGATCCGCCTCACCACGACCGCCGATCACAAGGAGGCGGTGCAGGCCTTCATCGAGAAGCGCAAGGCGGTGTTCACGGGGAAGTAGGGCGTCGCGGCGGTTCCACACACTCGGTGTCGTCCTGGCGAAAGCCAGGACCCATACCGCGTGATCCCTCCATAGGCCTCAATCGCCGTACCGAATGACGTGTCTTCGTCAAACCACTCCCTGTGGCAATGGGTCCTGGCTTTCGCCAGGACGACGTCGGGGAGACACGGTGTCTACGTAGGAGCCGACCGCGCGAAATCCACGAACGCCCGCAGCGCTGCCGGCAATTGGCGGCGGCTTGGGTAGTACAGGAAGAAGCCGGGATAGGCCGGGCACCAGTCGGCGAGCACGCGGACCAGCTTGCGTTTTGCCAATAGTGCTTCTACCTGCGCCTCGAACACATAGGCGAGGCCGGCACCATCGAGCGCGGCATCGACCATCAGATCCTGGTCGTTCATCGTCAGCGGTCCGGTGACGTCGATGGTGAGCTCGATGCCGCCGCGCTCGAACTCCCAGTGGTAGAGCGCGCCTGAGGTGAAGCGGTAGCGAATGCAAGGCAGGCCTTTCAGGTCGCGCGGCGTGGCTGGCTGCTTGTGCGCCTTGAAGAAGGCGGGTGAGCCGACCACGGCAAAACGATGGCGCGGGCCGATCGGCACTGCGATCATGTCGGCGGCAATGGTCTCGCCGAAACGCACGCCGGCGTCGAAGCCGGCCGCGACCATGTCGATCAGGGCATCGTTGATGACGATCTCGACGCTGACGTCAGGGAATGATTTCAGGAAGCGCGTCACGATCGGCAGCAGCACGAGCTGTGCCGACTGGCGCGCGGCGGTGAAGCGCAGCGCGCCGGCGGGCTTGCCGCGAAAATTATTGAGATCCTCGAGCGCGTCGTCGATGTCGCGGAAGGCCGGCGTGATGCGGGCGAACAGCCGCTCGCCGGCCTCGGTGAGCGCGACGCTGCGGGTGGTGCGGTTGACAAGGCGCAAGCCCAGCCGCTCCTCGATACTGCGCAGGGCGTGGGACAGCGCCGACGGCGTAACGCCAAGCTCGGTCGCCGCCGCGCGAAAGCTGCGGTGGCGGGCGATGGCGAGGAAGGTCGCAAGGTCGGACGGGTCGATCCGCATTGATGAATTTTATTCAGTAGCTTGCAAAATTCATAGCGGATTATCTCAGCTATGGCGAGCCGCTACACCTTGCCCATCGGCTTCGGCCATCGCCGGGCCAGAATGGAAAGGGCAACATCATGCGTGTCTGGTTCATCACAGGAGCGTCCCGCGGATTTGGCGCGTTGATCGCCGAAGCAGCCTTGAAGACCGGCGATGCCGTCGTCGCGACCGCGCGCGATCCTTCCACGGTCACCGCCCGCCTCGGCAGTCACGAGCGGTTGTTGGCGACGCGGCTCGACGTCACCAGCGAGGCCGAGGCGCATGAAGCGGCAGGCCAGGCGGTGAAGCGCTTCGGCCGCATCGACATCCTCGTCAACAATGCCGGCTATGGCCTCTTGGGCGCGATCGAGGAAGCCAGCGACGCGGAAACACAAAAGCTGTTCGGCACGAATGTGTTCGGCCTGCTCAGCGTCACCCGCGCGGTGCTGCCGCATATGCGCCGCCAGCGGTCGGGCCATATCATCAACATCTCGTCGGTCGGCGGTTACACCGGCTATCCCGGCTGGGGCGTCTATGGCGCGACCAAGTTTGCGGTCGAGGGCTTGAGCGAAGCGCTGGCCGGCGAAGTCGCACCGCTCGGCATCAAGGTGACCGTGGTCGAGCCCGGCTTCTTCCGCACCGACTTCCTCGACGACAGCTCGCTGTCGCGCACCGCAAAATTGATCGACGACTATCACGAGAGCGTCGGCAAGACACGCGCGCACGCGGCCGACGTCAATGGCGGCCAGCGCGGCGACCCGCGCAAGCTGGCGCAGGCCTTCCTCAAGCTGGTGGACGCCAAGAACCCGCCGCTGCGGCTGCCGCTCGGCAGCGACACGATGGAGCGAATCGAGGCGAAGAACGCGTTCGTTGCGAGGGAGCTGGCAGCTTGGCGGTCGGTCGCGACCTCCACCGACTTCGCCAACGACGGCGCTTGAGTGAGAGCAAAAAAATGCCCGGCTCAGGTCGACCCGAGCCGGGCTTGCAGTCGTGTCAGGCCGAGGCTGAGGGGCTGTCGGCCTGACGGGAAAGGGCGGCGAGACGCCAGCTCGCGCAGGGAATGTCCTTCGGTGCGACCGCGATCTCCTTGTCGAAGCGCACCAGCTTCCAGTCATCGGGATGATTGACGAAGGCGAAGCCGGATTTGCGGGCGAGCGAGATCATGGTCTCGTTGGAACGCAGCGTGTCGCCGAACATGTGCTCGGCGCCAAGCGCGGCCGCGCGGCATTCGAGATTCTTCATCAGCGCGGTGGCGATGCCGTGGCCCTGCCAGCGGTCGTCCACCGACAGGCCGAACTCGAGCGTCGAGGTCTCGGCATGGAAAGCGTAGCGCGCTTCGGCGACGATGGTCTCGAAGCCGTCGACCATCTTGGTCGCGACCACGGTAAAGCGTTCGCGCGCGCCGACATCGAGGAATTCGTTCAGCAGGCCCTTCGGCAATTCGCTGAGCGCGCCGAAGAAGCGGTTGTAGCGGGAGCGGGTCGAGAGCGAGCGGAAATAGTGCTGAAGCTCCTCGGTGTCGCGCGGCTCGACGAAGCGAACGTTGATCGCCTCGCCCTGCCGGGTGCGTAGCGCGTCCGAATATTGCTTCAGATCTTCCAGGCGAAGAGTGCTCATGACACGAGCCCTGCGGAAAGAGGGACCGCCGGCGCCCCTGTGATCAGGCGGCGCCGGCCTGGCGGCCAATCAGGCCCGCCAGAAGGGTTTGTCGGCCTCATAGGCAATGTCGGACCAGGACAGGCCGACGTCGTGCAGGTCGCGGGCCGTCCAGTTGGTCAGCTCGCGGCGGGTCCGGTACCGCTCATGCCAGACATGGAGCGTCTCGCCGATCTGCTGGATCAGGCCTGGCGCATGATGATTTGTCATCGAATTCTGGGTTAAGGTAGACATTTTCAGCTCCTGGAGCTAAGTTGACGGCTAATATCTGCGCTCCAGTGCGTTGCGACAAACGACAATTTGTACCTCTTCGCATGAAATAACGTCATGTATCCCGCTGCCAGATGACTGCCAGATTGCCCTCCCTGAACGGATTGCGGGCCTTTGAGGCCGCCGCGCGCCATCTCAGCTTCACGCTGGCGGCGAGCGAGCTGAACGTGACGCAGACCGCGATCAGCCATCAGATCCGGCGATTGGAGGAGGAGCTCGGCATCCGCCTGTTCATCCGGCAGAACCGCGCGCTGGCGCTGACGCCGGAGGCGCGCGACTACCTGCCGGGCGTCCGCGCCGCCTTCAACGACCTCCGCCTCGCCACCGACCGCCTGCTGCGCAGGGACGACGACAAGGTGCTGACCCTCTCGACGCTGGCCTCGCTTGCCGCAAAATGGCTGCTGCCGCGGCTGACCGACTTCCAGGAGCAGCATCCCGGCATCGACGTCCGCATCACCACGTCGACCAGCCTCGTCGACTTCCAGCGCGACGATGTCGATGCCGCAATCCGCTATGGCCGCGGCCAGTGGCCGGGCCTGCGTGCCGACTGGCTGATGGCGGACGAGCTGTTTCCGGTGTGCAGCCCGTCGCTGCTGCGCGGCGACAAGCCGCTACAGCGTCCGGAGGATCTGCGAAATCGTCCGCTGCTGCACACCTCCAACGCCAACAGCGACGACTGGCGGCTGTGGCTGACGGCGGCAGGCCTGCCGGCCGATATCGCCAAGCAGCCCGGCATCACCTTCGACATGATCTTCATGACCATCCAGGCCGCGATCGACGGAATCGGCGTGGCGATGGGGCGGACGTCCTATGTGCAGGACGACATCGCCAAAGGTCGCCTCGTCGTCCCTTTCAAGATCGCGCTGCCGGCCGATGCGGGCTTCTATCTCGTCGCGCCGGAGGGTCGCCGCGAGGCGCCAAAGCTCGCCGCGTTCCGTCAGTGGATCGTTGCTGCGACGCAAAATAAAGCCTGAAAAATCATCAGCTTTCTCTCTGAAAACCGATTGACCCGCCGCGCCCTGCGCGGCAAGGGGTAGGACAGATTGTCGCAGCAACACAATCTGTCGCCTGCCGAGAAGTGAGTTCCGGTCCGGCCACATTTGAAGGGGAGCAACGTCATGGCTGGACCAGCAACCAATCCGCCCGAGATCAAGTCGCGCATCGGTGCGATCCTGCGCGCCACCTCAGGCAATTTCCTCGAACAGTTCGACTTCTTCCTGTTCGGCTTCTATGCCGCCGCCATCGGCAAAGCGTTCTTCCCCTCCACCAACGAGACGGCCTCGCTGCTCAACACGTTCGGCGTGTTCTGGCTCGGCGCCTTGATGCGGCCCGTCGGCGCGATCGTGCTAGGGGCGTACATCGACCGCATCGGCCGCCGCCAGGGCCTGATCGTCACGCTCGGCATCATGGCCATCGGCACTGTCGTGATCGCGTTCTGCCCGAGCTACGCGACCATCGGCATCGCAGCGCCCGTCATCGTGCTGATCGGCCGCCTGCTGCAAGGCTTCTCCGCCGGCGTCGAGCTCGGCGGCGTGTCGGTCTACCTCGCCGAGATCTCGACGCCCGGCAACCGCGGCTTCTACACCTCGTTCCAGTCGTCGAGCCAGCAGGTCGCGATCTTCGTGGCCTCGATCCTCGGCTATCTCCTCTCCGAGGTGATGCCGGCCGACACGGTGGCCGCCTGGGGCTGGCGCATTCCCTTCTTCGTCGGCTGCCTGATCATTCCCCTGATCTTCTTCCTGCGGCGCACGCTCGAGGAAACGCCGGCCTTCCTCGCCATGAAGAAGCATCCGACCGCGAGCGAGGTGTTCGCCTCGGCCCTCGCCAACTGGCGCATCGTCATCCTCGGCATGATGATCGCGATCCTGACCACGACGACGTTCTACTTCGTCACCGTGTACACGCCGACCTTCGGCAAGACCGTGCTGAAGCTGTCGACTCAGGACGCGCTGCTCGTGACGCTGCTGGTCGCCGTGACCAACTTCTTCTGGAATCCGGTCGGCGGCGCGCTGTCCGACCGCATTGGCCGCAAGCCGGTACTGATCACCATCGCGTGCCTCGCGCTCGTCACCGCCTACCCCGCGCTGCACTGGCTGGTGGCGGCGCCGACCTTCGGCAAGCTGCTCGCGGTCGAGATGATGTTCTCGTTCTATTTCGGCGTCTACAGCGGCACCATGCTCGGCGCCCTCGTCGAGATCGTGCCGGCGCATGTCCGCACCACCTGCTTCTCGCTCGCCTTCGCGCTGGCGGCCGCGCTGTTCGGCACCTTCACGCCGTTCGCCTCGACCTGGCTGATCGAGCGCACCGGCGACAAGGCCTCGCCCGGCTTCTGGCTGATGTTGGCCGCCCTGCTCGGCATCATCGCGGCCTCGACGGTGTATCGCAGCGGCGGCAAGGCGGTGCCGACATATGATGCGGTGGCGGAGCCGGTTGCGGGGCATTGACGGTCATTCCGGGGCGCCTCGAAGAGGCGAGCCCGGAATCCATTTCTCCCAGCATTCCAGACGCACGATGGATTCCGGGTTCAGCCCTGCGGGCTGCCCCGGAATGACAGTGGGGGGCTACAGCTCCACCACCACGTAATCGCTCTCGACCTTCACCGTGACCGTCTCGGCGACATACGGCCCCTTCACGACGCTCGCGCCCGGCTCGACATGGGCCGAATAGGCCTTCACGCGGAAGCGGCGGGGGTCGCAGTAGGACTGGCCGGTGCGGATGTCGAACTCCCAGCCGTGCCAGGGACAGCGGATGATCTCGCCAAGCTTGGTGTATTCGATCTCGCCGGGATCGCTCGATTGCGCGAGCCCGATCAGCGGGCCCTCGCACAGCGCCGCGCCCTGATGCGGGCAGCGGTTCATCAGGCCGAAATATTCGCCCTTGATGTTGAAGACCGCGATCGGCCGTCCCTCGATCTCCAGGAATTTTCGCGTGCCGGGTGGCAACTCATCGACCGGCGCGATCACGTGACGCGCCATCAATTGATTCCGTAGAGCTTCCTGGCATTGCCCAGGTAAAACGCCTCGCGGTTGGTATCGCTGACGCCCGCCGGCAAGATGCGCGACGGCTCGTCGTAGTCCCAGTGCGGATAATCGGTCGCGAACAGCAGGCGATCCCAGCCGATCCACTTGATGACGTCGAACAGATCCTCGCGCCGCTCCGGATCTTCCATCGGCTGCGTGGTCCACCACACCTGCTCGCGGATATATTCCGACGGCGGACGCTTCACATGCGGCACTTCGCTCCTGAGCCGCCGCCAGGCCTTGTCCAGTCGCCACGCAAGCGATGGCGCCCACCCGAAGCCGGCCTCGATCATCACCATCTTCAGCTTCGGGAAGCGCTCGAACACGCCTTCAAGCACGAGGCTGGCCAGCGCCGATTGCTGGCACTGCGAATGCCCGACCATTTCCTCGATGTAATAGGAAGGCCAGCCCGACGGCGTGATCGGGTTACCGCCGAAGCCGAAGGCGTGGACGCCGACGGGAAGGCCGGCCTCTTCCGCGGCCTGATAGATCGGCCAATAGCGGCGCTGGCCGAGCGGCTCGACGTTGCGGCTGAGCAGCAGCACCTGAACGAAATTCTTGTCCCCGGCGCGCTCGCGGATTTCGGCGGCGGCCGACAGCCCGTCCTCATTGGCGACGACGATGGACGCTTTCAGCCGCTTGTCCTTGCTGGTCCATTTGTCGATCTGCCAGTCGTTGATCGCCGAGCACAAAGCGGCCGAGAGCTCGTGATTGCGGATGCCCTGCCCCGTGTTGAGCGGATTGAGCACGCCCAGCTGCACGTTGTTGGGGTCGAGCAGCTGCTTCTGCATGAAGGAGAGCGAGGAGCCCTGCGGCCCGCCTTCCGGCGGATAGGCGTCGCGGCGCGAGGCGTTGGGCTGGGCCTTGGGATAGGGCGGGCCTTCCATCATGCCCTGATAGGCGTGCACACCGTAGACTTCGAGATGATGCTGCCAGCGTTTGGCGAGATAGGGATAGAGCTCGGTACGGGTCGCGCGGGCCGGATGGATGTCACAATCCGCGATCGCGGTCTTGGTCGTCAGGGGGGAAGCGGCTTCGGTGCTCTCGCGGAATTGAATATTCATCGCCTTGCCTCCTTTGGCAGCGGCTAAGTCAGGCGGGGATAGGTCGCATGCGGATTGTCGATCATGATCTTGCGCACGAGATCGGGGGTGAGGCCCTGGGGGAGCGCGTCCTGGCCGTCGAACTGCCAGTGTGGATAGTCCGTGGAGAATAGGACCAATTCGTCTGACTGCATATGATCAAACAGGCGAATTAATGTCTCGGGTTCCGGCGGCGCATCAAATGGCTGTAACGAGAAGCGGATGTTGCTGCGCACAAGTTCCAGCGGCGCGCGATCGACCCAGGGCGTCTCCATCCGCACCCCGCGCCAGAATTTGTGAAGCCGCCAGAGAAAGGGGGAGATCCAGGAAACGCCGGACTCCAGCATCACCATTTTCAGCCGCGGATATTTGGCGAACACGCCCTCGACGATCACGCTGGTGAGCTGGGTCTGGAACGCCTGGGCCTGACCGACATAATCCTCGATGTGGTAGGAACCCCAGCCCACCGCGGTCGGCGGATTGTGATAGGCGGAACCGGCATGGATGCCGACCGCGAGGTCCAGCCGTTCCGCGGCCTCGTAGATCGGCCACAGCGCGCGCTTGCCGAGCGGCGTGTCGCCCATGACCAGCATCAAGACCTGCACGAAGCGCCGGTCCTGCGCGCAGCGTTCGATCTCGGCGACGGCCTTCTCGACGCTTTGCGTGGGGATCACGATCGAGCCGCGCAGGCGCTTGTCACGATCGAGCCATTCCTTCACCAGCCAGTCGTTCAGCGCGCGGCAGAACGCAGCCTGCATGTCCTCGGAAAACACCATCTGCACGCCGTACAGCGGATTGCAGATGGCATGCTTGAGCTGAAAGGGATCGAGCACGTGGCACTGCATGTCTTCCAGGCTCGCGCCCGGCTTGCCGCGCTCGGGACGCCAATCGGGACGTGCCACGATCGGCGAGTTCTGCGGGTAGGATTGCGAAACGAGATCGACCATGCCGCGCGTCGTCACCTGATCGCGCCAATAATCGTTCAGGTACGGCAGCAGGCTGGTCAGATGCGGCACGGCCGGATGCACGTCGCAATCCACCCCGCCGGCGATCAGGGACGCCATCACGTCTCCTTCACGTTTCCTCGTCACGTCTTCTCGCGAGCGGCCAGGCCGCTCCGCCTTGTGTGCGCCATTCAAGCAGGCCTGACCGTCGCCCGCAACTCGGCCAGGGCAGCCAGCTTATGCTAGGAAGGCTGAGCTCGGTTGCGAGGGAATGAGAGGTTAAAGGGATGAAAGAGCTCGTCGGCATTGCGGAACAGGTCGCGGCCCAATTGATCGCGCGCAAACAGACCATCGCGGTGGCGGAATCCTCGACCGGCGGCCTGATCGCGGCCAGCCTGCTCGCGGTGCCCGGTGCGTCCGCCTATTTCCTCGGTGGCGCCGTGGTCTACACCCGCGATGCCAGGCGCGTGCTGATGGATATTTCGGACGAAGGAATGAAGGGTTTTCGCTCCTCGTCGGAGCCCTACGCGAAGCTCCTCGCCGAACAGATGCGCAGCCGCTTCAATTGCGACTGGGGCCTGTCCGAAACCGGCGCCGCCGGCCCCACCGGCAACCGCTACGGCGACGCCGCCGGCCATAGCTGCATGGCGGTCGCAGGCCCCGCGGCAGAGGTGATGACGCTGGAGACGGGCAGCAGCGACCGGTTTGCGAACATGCAGGTATTTGCGGCGACGGCGCTGAGATTGCTGCTGAGGAAGCTATCGGAATAGCCGCATCGTCGTTTGCGGACGACAGAGCGGCGGCGCCTCACATTCGATGTCGTCCTGGCGAAAGCCAGGACCCATAACCCCGAATGGCAATGTTGCGGTCGGCGGGGCCACAGCTTCTTCCAACAACATTCGATGGTGGTAATGGGTCCTGGCTTTCGCCAGGACGACGTTGGGCACGGTGCCTACCTGCCCAAATGCCGCATGAAGATCCGCACCACATATCCCTGAAACCGCGGGGCTTCGTCGTAGAGGTCTGACGCGATCCGCTCGATGGTCTCGCGCAGCGACAGGAACTGCGCCTGCCGCGCGCTGCTTTCGGTGCCCTGCATGCCCGCGAGCTCGTCCATGGCGGCGTCGCTGATCTGACACTGCACGACCTCGCCGTCGTTCAGCATGGTGAAGCGAAAGGCCAGCCGTTCGAGATCATGACCAATGATTTTGTCGCGCGTCAGCGGCATCCAATTGTCCCGTTCGCGCCCCCGAACGGGACAATGCTGAAAATCTGGCGCGTTGTCACCATCCGCGCCAGGGGACATGGCAGTCATACGGAGCCTATCAACCAGCGCGGCACTATGAGACGGCGACTCGCCACCTTCAGTAGGCGAACGCCGTGCCGGTCGGCTTATCGAGTGCCGCGGCCAGCGATCGGTACTCCTCGCAATCGGTCCCGCAGATGGATGCGATCCGGCCGAGGTGATAGAGCGCTTGCTCGCGGTTGCCCCGCTCGAGCTGCCACAGTCCATAATACTGCCACGTCAGCACGTGGTTCGGATCGGCCTTCAATGCGCGCTCGTACCAGACCTGCGACTGCTCGTAGTCACCGAGCTTGCGGTAGGAGTAGCCGATGAGGTTGGCGACGTTCGGATGGTCGTCATGTCCAAGCGATTTCAGTTGCGCGATCGCGGCCGCATAGTCGTTGCGCTCGTAGATCGTGTCATAGGCCACGCGGTAGCCGGCCGCGAATGCGGGATCGCCGATGCTCGACTGGTTGTTTGGCTTTTTGTTCTTCTGCGTGGCCTTCGTTCCCGAGCGCTTCGGATAGGTCGGTTGGGCCGTGCTCGGCGCTGAATAGGTGCTCGCAAAAGGATCCATGCCGCCACCTCCGCCACCTCCGCCACCGCCACCGCCACCGCCGCCTCCTGCAGCATATGCCGGGGACGCCAGCACTGCCGCAAACGTTCCCAGTGCAACGAACCTGATCATCGTTTCGATCATTTCTGTCTCCTGTCTCCATCCAAGCGGCCCCGGACGAATTGATAACCCTGCGTTGGCTTCGATATTCCGTGACGCAGTGCTCACGGAGACGTCAGCGTTCGTACGACAGTTCTGTTGTCCTTTACTGGAATGCCACCTCGGCAAAACTGCGAAGCTTTCGCGAGTGCAGGCGCTCCGATTCCTGCTGCTTGAGCCGCTCCAGCGCCTTCAGGCCGATCTCGAGATGCTGGCCGACGCGGCGGCGGTAAAATTCGCTGGCCATGCCCGCGAGCTTGATCTCGCCGTGCAGCGGCTTGTCGGAGACGCAGAGCAGCGTGCCGTAGGGGACACGGAAGCGGTAACCATTGGCGGCGATCGCGGCCGATTCCATGTCGAGTGCGACTGCGCGCGATTGCGACAGGCGGCGGATCACCTCAGGCCCGGAGATCTCCCAGTTGCGGTTGTCGACGCTCGCGACCGTCCCGGTGCGCATCAGGCGCTTCAGCTCGAAGCCTTCGAGGCCCGTGACGTCCTCGACCGCCTCCTCGAGCGCGACCTGCATCTCGGCGAGCGCCGGGATCGGCACCCAGAGCGGCAGCTCGCGGTCGAGCACATGGTCCTCGCGCACGTAACCATGGGCGAGCACGTAGTCGCCCAGCCGCTGCGTGTTGCGCAGGCCTGCGCAATGGCCGAGCATCAGCCAGGCGTGCGGGCGCAGCACCGCGACGTGGTCCGTGACGTTGCGCGCATTGGACGGGCCCGTGCCGATGTTGATTAGGGTGATGCCGCGATAGCCGGGCTCGACCAGATGGAAGGCCGGCATCTGCGGCGTGCGTGTCGGCGCGTCCCCGCTCGTCGCGCCGCCGCTCCGCGTGATCACATTGCCGGGCGCGACGAAGGCTTCAAGGCCGGCCTCGCCGGACTGAAGCCGCTGCTGGCAGAGCTGCGCGAAGGCATCGACGTAGAACTGGTAGTTGGTGAAGATCACGAAGTTCTGGAAGTGCTCGGGATCGGTGCCGGTGTAGTGATAGAGCCGCCGCAGCGAGTAATCGACGCGGGCAGCCCGAAACAGGGACAGCGGCTCGGGCACCCCTGGCTGAAGCTCGAATGTGCCGTCGGCGATCGAATCGTCCATGGTGGCGAGATCGGGCACATCGAACGCGTCCCGCAGCGATCGCGCCACAAGGGAATTCTCGCCGGTGGTGATGGCGGCCTCGATGTTGATGTCGCGGCGATAGGCGAAGTGAATCGGGATCGGCTCCGCCGACTCGCCGATCTCCACGGGCACGCCGTGGTTCTGGATCAACAGCCCGATCTGTTCGGTCAGATAGGCCCGGAAGAGATCCGGCCGCGTTACGCTGGTCTCGTGCACGCCGGGGCCGGCGACGAAGCCGTAGGAGAGACGCGAATCCAACCGCGCATGCGTCGCTGTGGTGAGGCGGACAAAGGGATAGTAGGCCCGCGCCCGCGTCGTGATCGCTTCGCCGTTGACATAGGCCTCGAACCGGTCGCGCAGGAACTTCGTGTTGAGTTCGTAGATCTCTTCGAGCCGGGCGACGGCCGCGGACGCGTCGGAGAAGGATTCGGTGGCGATGGAGGGCGGAGTCTGCATTGTTCGAAGGCCGGGTTCGTGGGGCTTGAGTCGAACTATAGCAAGAACGAGGATGCGTAGGGTGGGCAAAGCGAAGCGTGCCCACCATCCTGGCCACCGTACAAAAAATGGTGGGCACGGCTTTGCGCCTTTGCCCACCCTACGGGATCGAGTCGATGGCCCGAGATCCCGGATGCGCGCTGAGCGCGCTCCGGGATGACGCGCTTTCGCGCGTCACTTCTCCCGGAACGCCCGCATGAACTGGTCGTGCAGCGGCTTCATCAAATAGGACAGCATGGTGCGGTCGCCGGTCTGGACGAAGGCTTCCACGGGCATGCCGGGGATGATCCTGGAGTCGCCGAGGCGGGCGATCTCTTCCGCCGGCAGCGAGACGCGGATGGTGTAGTAGCTCTGGCCGGTGCGCTGGTCGGTGGTGACGTCGGGCGAGACGCGGCTGACGACGCCGTTGAGCTCGGGCGTGGTGCGCTGGTTGAAGGCCGACAGGCGCAGCAGCGTCTTCTGGCCGATCTGGAGCTTGTCGATATCGACCGGATTGACCTTGGCCTCGACCTGGAGATCGTCGGCCTGCGGCACGATCAGCATCAGCGCGTCGCCGGCGGTGACGACGCCGCCGACGGTATGCACGGTCGATTGCAGCACCATGCCATCCTGCGGCGCGCGGATATCGACGCGGCGCAGCTGGTCTTCGGCTGCGACCTTGCGCTCGATCATCTCGCCGATCTTGTCGTTGGTCTCGCGCAGATCCTTGGAGACCTCGCTCACCATGTCCTTGTCGACCTGGATGATCTGGAGCTCGGTCTCGGTGATCTTGCCCTTGGCCTGCGCCCGCGAGGCGATGTACTGCGCGCGCTCGCCGTTGAGCCGGGCACTGTCGCGCTCGAGCGTGGTCAGGCGCGAGATCTGCACCAGGTGCTTCTCATAGAGATCGCGGACACCGGTGAGTTCCTGCTGCACCAGCGAGATTTCCTTGTCCTTGGCCCGCTCCTGCGCCGAGAGACCCTCGATCTCCTCGTTGAGCTGCTGGATGCGCTCGCGAAGCTGCGCCTTCTGGCCGGCACGGCCGTTGACGCGGACGTCGAACAGCTTGGTTTCGGCAGAGAGCAGCGTCTTGACGTCGGGGTCGTTGCCGCGATCGAGCAATGATTGCGGGAATTCAATCCTGTCGACACCGCGCTGCTCGGCCTGGAGCCGTGCCGCGCGCGCCAGCGCGGCGTCGAGATTCTTGGTGACGATGGCGAGGTTCGCCTTGGTGACGGTGTCGTCGAGCCGCACCACGATGTCGCCGGCCTTGACCACGTCGCCGTCGCGGGCGCGCAGCTCGCCGACCACGCCGCCGGTCGGATGCTGCACCTTCTTGACGTTGGATTCGACCACGATCTGGCCCGGCGCGATCAGCGCGCCCGAGATCTGCACCGTGGACGCCCAGCCGCCGAGGCCGACGGCCAGGACCAGCACGATCCCGAGCCCGAGCATCAAGTGAAACCTGATGGAGTCCCGCACGGTCCTCTTGGCCGTGGGCTTGCCGCCACCGATCGCCATCGTGCTCATGACTTTGTGCTCATGACTTGGCCACTCCGCCCTCACTGACGACCTTGATCGGTGCCGGCGGCGTCACGCGCGGCTGGAGCACCTGGGCGAGCACCTGCTCCTTCGGACCGAAGGCCTGCATGCGGCCGTCGCGCAGCACCAGGATCTGGTCGACCGCCTCGACGCCGATCGGCCGATGCGCCACCACGACGACGATGGCGCCACGCTCGCGGGCGGCGCGAATGGCGCGGGTCAGCGCCTCGTCGCCTTCGGTGTCGAGATTTGAGTTGGGCTCGTCGAGCACGATCAGGAACGGATTGCCGTAGAGCGCGCGCGCCAGCGCCACGCGCTGCGCCTGGCCTGCGGAGAGCGCGGCGCCCTGCTCGCCGACCTGCGTGTTGTAGCCCTCGCGCATCTTGATGATCATCTCGTGCACGCCGGCCTCCTTGGCCGCGGCGATGATGCCGTCGGAGGCGGCCTCGGGGTCGAAGCGGCTGATGTTCTGCGCGATGGTGCCGCCGAACAGTTCGACGTCCTGCGGCAGATAGCCGATGTGGCGGCCGAGCATGTCGGAGGACCATTGGTCGAGCGCGGCGCCGTCGAGCCGCACCTTGCCGCGCACCGGCTGCCAGACGCCGACCAGCGCACGGATCAGCGAGGATTTGCCGGAGCCGCTCGGCCCGATCACGCCGAGACCGTTGCCGGCGGCGAGCGCGAAGGTGATGTCCTGCACGATGAGGCGCTGGTCGCCCGGCGGCACCATGGCGACGCCCTCGACCGAGAGCCGGCTGGTGGGCGCCTGCAACTGGGTCGGCATCGTCTGCGCCGGCATCTGCTCCAGCAGGCGGGTCAAGCGCTGCCAGCTCTGGCGCGCCGCGACGAAGGATTTCCAATGCGCGATGGCGAGATCGACCGGCGCCAGCGCGCGGGCCGACAGGATCGAGCCGGCGATGATGATGCCGGCAGTCGCCTCCTGGTGGATGACGAGATAGGCGCCGACCGCGAGCACGGCGGATTGCAGCATCATGCGCAGCACCTTGGCGATCGCGCCGAGGCCACCGGCCACGTCGCTCGCACGCTGATTGCCGGCGAGATATTTTTCGTTGGCCTCGCTCCAGCGCTGGTTCATCCGGCTGGTCATGCCCATCGACACCATCACTTCGGCATTGCGACGGCTGGAGGCGGCGAGATCGTTGCGCTGGGCCGCAAGCCCCATCGCCTCCTTCGCCGGCTGGCGGGACATGAACTCGGTGACCACCGTCAGCCCGACCAGGATGATGGCGCCGACCAGGGCGGTCACGCCGATCATGACGTGGAAGGCGAAGCAGATGGCGAGATAGAGCGGCAGCCAGGGCAGGTCGAAGAACGCGCTCGGTCCCATGCCGCCGAGGAAGGAGCGGACATTGTCGAGGTCGCGCAGCGGCTGGAGGCCCTCGTTGCGGTTGCCGACCAGCAGCGGCAGGCGCACGACGGTGTCGAACACGCGCTTGTTCAGGGCTTCGTCGAGCGAGGTGCCGATCCGCCCCAGGATCCGGTTGCGGATCATGTCGAGCACGCCCTGCGCCATGTAGAGGAAGCTGGCGATGACGATCAGGCCGACCAGCGTCGGAATGCTGCGGCTCGGCAGCACCCGGTCGTAGACCTCCAGCATGAAGATCGACCCGGTCAGATAGAGCAGGTTGATCATGCAGCTCATCAGGCCGACGCCGACGAACGCCGTGCGACAAGCGCGCAGCGCGTCAGCGAGCTCCGAACGGCGAACGCCAGGGACGGCTGCCATCAGTCTGATCTCTTTCGGGTAAGGGGCAAGGCCCCTGATTTCAAAGGCAATTTCAGGAGTAATTGACCCGGATTAACATCGCGTTTTCGTCCCTTGTCCAACGCGGCTGAATCAACCCGATCCCCTGTGGGGGCACATCACCCCCTGATGGCCCGGCGCGCAAGTCCGGAATTTCACAGGCTTGCGGCTTTTTCTTGCAGACATGTCACCTCTCCCCGGGCGGGGAGAGGTCGAAAGTTGGGTCAACTGAACTCGGGGCGCCGCTAGAACCGGCCGCCGCCGCGCACCAGCCGCACCACGAGCAGCAGAATGATCGCGCCGATGGCGGAATAGACGATCTCCGAAACGAGCCCGGTGCCGATGCGAATGCCGAGCTTCGGGAACAGGAAGCTGGCCACAAACGCGCCGGCGATGCCGATCACGATGTCGCCGATGATGCCGAAACCGGCGCCTCGCACCACCTTGCCGGCCAGCCAGCCGGCGACCAGGCCGACGAACAGGATGACGAGCAGGCCTTCGTTAGAAATGTACATAAGTGAGGTCCCTCTCCGTGAACGGGGCCATGGAACCGGAACCGGGATGAATGGGGTCTGAATGGTGGTCGCCCGCCCACGCGCAGGCAAAAGTCGAAAGCAACCCTACTTCAGATCGACGGTGAGCGGCTCCGCCAGCACGCACCTTGCCGCCCGGCCCGGTCCCACCTCCACATTCGCAGGCAGCTGCTCCAGGCAGCGCGGCTGGGCGGCCACGCAACGGGGGGCGAAGGAGCAATTGTGGGGCTTCTCGGCCAGCGACGGCGGGGTGCCGGGGATGGTTTCGAGGCGGGCGCCGCGCTTGGCGCCGTGGATGGTGGAGGCAAGCAGGCCCTTGGCGTAGGGGTGCACCGGGGTGCGGACGATGTCGCGGAGCGTCCCCTGCTCCACGATCTGGCCGGCATACATCACCGCGACGCGGTCGCAGATCTCGATGGCGACGCCGATGTCGTGGGTGACGAAAATGACGGACATGCCGAACTCGCGCTGCAGCTCGCGCAGCAACAGCAGGATCTGGATCTGCACGGTGGCATCGAGCGCGGTGGTCGGCTCGTCCGCGAGCAATATCTTGGGACGACAGGCGAGGGCCAGCGCGATCATCGCGCGCTGGCGCATGCCGCCGGACATCTCGTGCGGATAGGCGTCCAGCCGGCGCCTGGCCGAGGGAATGCGCACGACCTCGAGCATTTCGAGCGCGCGTGCCCTGCCCTCCGCATGAGACTTGCCTTCGTGACGCACGACGCTTTCGGCGATCTGCGCGCCGATGGTGTAGACCGGATCGAGCGCGAGCGCGGGCTCCTGAAAGATCATCGACACGGTCTGGCCGCGGAACGACGAAAGCTCCTCGTCGTTCATGGCGAGAACGTCGCGCCCCAGAACATTGACGCGGCCGGAGATCTGCGTGCGCTTCTTCGGCAACAGCCGCATCAGCGCGCGCAAGGTCACGCTCTTGCCCGAGCCGGACTCGCCGAGCAGGCCCAGCACCTCGCCGTCTCCCAGCGAGAGGCTGAGATCGTTCACGGCATAGACCGTGCGCTCACCGGTGAAGCGGATGTTGAGGCCTGAGATCTCGACGAGCTTTGTCATGACGGCAGTTTCGGCAATCGATCGTGATAGTCGGTGACGCGCTGGAACGCCGCGCCGATGGTGAGCAGGGTCGCTTCATCGAAGGAACGGCCGATCAGCTGCATGCCAACAGGCAGGCC
Organism: Bradyrhizobium sp. WSM2254; assembly: GCF_000472645.1. Classification (NCBI taxonomy): domain Bacteria; kingdom Pseudomonadati; phylum Pseudomonadota; class Alphaproteobacteria; order Hyphomicrobiales; family Nitrobacteraceae; genus Bradyrhizobium; species Bradyrhizobium sp. WSM2254. The sequence goes on from NZ_AXAB01000009.1 coordinate 163,890, forward strand.
GCTCTTGGTGAAGCCGGACGGCACGGTCAGCGACGGCAGGCCGAGGAAATTCACCGGACGGGTGAACAGCGTCAGCCGCTGCAACAGCGCCGGCGCGTTCGGCCCGCCGCCGACGTCGCTCTCCTCGATCGTCGGCGCCGGCACGGGCGAGGCGGGCGCGATCACCGCATCGACGCCGGCGGTTGCGGCATTGTGCGCGGCGAGCGCCGGGCCACGCCAGCGCATCGCCTCGAGATAGGTGATGGCGGGCACGGCAAGCCCGTTCTGAAGCCGCATCAGCACCTGAGGGCCATAATCCTGCGGGCGCTCGATCATCCAGCGCTTGTGGAAGGCGGCGGCTTCCGCCGCGAGCACGAGCTGGCTTGCCGCTTGCAATTGCCGCTGATCGGGCAGCTCGACCTTGACGATGTCGGCGCCCTCGCGCTTGAGCACCGCGATGGTCTCATCCAGCACCCGCGCGACCTCGCTGTCGAGATCGTCGACGTAGAAGGACGCGGGGACGCCGATCTTGAGGCCCTTCAGCGAGCCTTTGGTCGCGGCGACATAGTCAGACAGCGGCTCGTGGCTCGCGGTCGAATCCTCGGGATCGGGACCGGCCATCAGCGCCAGCAGCAGCGCACAGTCCTCGGCGGTGCGGGCGAGCGGGCCGACCGTGTCGAGCGATTGCGACAGCGGCATCGCGCCGGCGCGGCTGACGCGGCTCCAGGTGGTCTTCAACCCCGTGACGCCGCAGAAATGCGCGGGCATGCGGATCGAGCCACCGGTGTCGGAGCCCAGCGCCGCATAGGTCAGGCGCGCGGCGACCGCCGAACCGGAGCCCGAGGACGAGCCGCCGGTGATATGCGCGACATTCCAGGGATTGCGCACCGGACCGTAATGGGCATTGTGGCCGGTCGGTCCATAGGCGAATTCGGCGAGGTGCAGCGTGCCGAGGCGGACCTGGCCGGCATCCTTCAGCCGCTGCAGGGCGGTGGAGGTCGTCGTCGCGACGAAATCGCGGCGGATCAGCGAGCCGCAAGTCGAGACCTTGCCGGCGTCGTAATACATGTCCTTGTGCGCGAGCGGCACGCCATGCAGCGGACCGCGCACTTCGCCCTTGGCCAACTCGGCATCGGCCGCCTCGGCCGCTTTCAGCGCCGCCTCCGATTCGATCGACATGAAGGCGTTGAGATGCGGCTGCCACTGCGCGATGCGGTGCAGCAGCGCGCGCGTCACCTCATGGGAGGACACCTGCTTCATCGCGATCGCACGCGCGACCTCGGTGAGCGTCATCAATGCAGGTTCGGTGCTCATTTCGACACCTTCTGCGACTGCGCCAGCACGTAAGAAGCCGGCTCGAGGTCGAACGGCAGCGTGCCGGCGATGGCGGCGAAGCCTTCGAAGGCGGGTCCGATGGAGTTGGAGATGCGCGTTGCGATCTCGTCATCCACGGCAACGCCGGCGATCTGCGCCATGGGCCTGATCTCTTTTGGTGTCGGTCTTGTCATGCGATTTCCTCTGCGGACGCGCGGCTATGGCCTGAACCCGGAATGGCCATGTAGCACGCAGCCTCGTGGCCCATTGTATCGACCGCCGTGAGCTTTGGTGCGGCATTTGCGCAGAGCGGCTCCGCAAACGCGCAGCGCGTGTGGAAGCGGCAGCCCGAGGGCGGATCGATCGGATTGGGCGGATCGCCGGTGATCGGCGGTTTTTCCGTACGCCTGTCAGGATCTGAGGACGGCATCGCCGCAAGAAGCGCGCGCGTATAGGGATGCGCAGGGCTATCCCAGACCTGGTCGACCGGGCCGAGCTCGACGACCTCGCCGAGATACATCACCAGCACGCGATCGCTGATATAGCGGACGACGTTGAGATCGTGGCTGATGAAGAGATAGGTCAGGCCGAACTCGCGCTTGAGATCAGCAAGGAGGTTGAGCACCTGCGCCTCGACGGATTTGTCGAGCGCGGAGACCGCTTCGTCCAAAATCACCAGCCGCGGCGACAGCGCCAGCGCCCGCGCGATGTTGACGCGCTGGCGCTGGCCGCCGGAAATCTCGTGCGGGTAGCGGTTGGCGAAGTTTTCCGGGCGCAGGCCGACCTTGCCGAGCAGCTCGCGCGCCAGCGCCCTCGCCGTGCCATCGGCCATGCCGTGGACCTTCGGGCCGAAGGCGATGGATTCCTCGATCGTCAGGCGCGGATTGAGCGAGGCATAGGAATCCTGGAACACCATCTGCATGCCGCGGCGCAGCTCGCGCAGCGACAACGCCCGGCCGACGGTCATGCCGTCATAGACGATGTCGCCGTCATCGCGCGGCATCAGATGCATCAGGAGGCGCGCGGTGGTCGACTTGCCGCAGCCGGACTCGCCGACGATGCCGACGGTCTCGCCCTTGGCGACGGAGAAGGAGACGTTGTCCACCGCACGCACGGTGCGTTTCGCAGCGAACAATCCGCCGCGGACGGGGAAGTGCTTGGTCAGGCCGTTGACCTGGAGCAGCGGCTGCGCGACGCCGCCGCGGTCCTCGACCGGATCCAGCATTTGAACGGATGTGTTGCTCTCGCTCATGGCCTAATTCCTGATGTCCATGGCGCTGCGCAGGCCGTCCGAGAGCAGGTTGAAGCAGATCGAGACCGCGAAGATCATTGCGCCGGGAAGCGCGGCGACCCAGGGATTGACGTAGATCGCGGTACGCAAGGTGTTCAGCATCAGGCCCCATTCCGGCTCCGGCGGCTTGGTGCCGAGGCCGAGGAAGGAGAGACCGGCGGCCAAAATCATCGAGACCGAGATCAGGCTGGTGGCATAGACGAAGATGGCGCCCAGCACGTTGCCGAGGATATGCACGCGCATGATGGTGAAGGCTCCGGCACCCGAGGCGCGCGCGGCCTCGACGAAATCCATGTTGCGGACGCCGGTGGTGACGCTCTCGGCGACGCGGGTGATCTGCGGCACGAACACGATGGTCAGCGCCACGATGGAGTTGAGGATGCCGGCGCCGAGCGCGCCGGAGATGGCGATGGCGAGCAGCACCGACGGAAAGGCGTAGAACACGTCCACGGTGCGCATGATGGCGGTGTTGAGCTTGCCGCCGACATAGCCGGCGACGAGGCCAAGCGAGGTGCCGATGCAGAAGGCAAGGATGACGGGCAGGATGCCGATGACCAGCGACAGCCGCCCGCCATAGATGAGCCGCGCCAGCATGTCGCGGCCGAGCTCGTCGGTGCCGAGCGGGTAGCCTGTTGTGCCGATGTGGCGCAGGCGCCGGATCATCGAGCCCTTGTAAGGGTCTTCCAGACCCAGCCACGGCGCGAGGATCGCTGACAGGAAGATCAGCAGCAGCACCAGCGCGCAGGCCATGCTGACCTTGTCGCGCATGATGCGGCGGCCGACGGTCGCCCAATAGCCGCGCGCCTTGGTCGCGGGCGCGGCCTGGAGCGCAGCATCGGCGGTCGCAGACAACGGAAGCTCGCTCATCGGCTAGCCCCGCTTGATGCGCGGGTCGATCGCGGCTTGCGCGATGTCGACCAGCAGATTGAGGAAGACGAAGAACAGCGCCAGGATCAGGATCGTGCCCTGGAGCAGCGGCAGGTCGCGCTGGAAGATCGCCGAATTGAGCAGGAAGCCCGAGCCCGGCCAGGAGAACACGGTCTCGATCAGGATCGAGCCGCCGAGCATGTAGCCGAGCTGAAGCCCCATCACCGCGAGCGCGGTGGGCGCGGCATTCTTGATGACGTGGCGAAACACGCCGGTCTCGTGCAGGCCTTTTGCGCGCAACGCCTCGACAAAGTCCTGGCTGAGGATGTCGCCGGTGAGCGCGCGCACGGTGCGGGTGACGATGCCCATCGGGATCACCGAGGTCGTGATCGCCGGCAGCACCAGGTATTTCAGATGCGCCCAGTCCCAGGCCCAGGAGTTGGAGCCGTTCGGCCCGGCGCCGACCGCGGGCAGCCAGTTCAGCTGCACCGAGAAGATGATGACCAGCACCATGCCGAGCCAGTAATGCGGCACCGAGACGCCGGCGATGGCGAAGGAGGTCGCAACCTTGTCGATCCAGGTCTCGCGGAAATAGCCGGCGATCAGACCGAGCAGGATGCCCATCGTAAAGCCGATGATGGCGGCCGCAATCGCGAGCGTGACGGTGTTGCTGACCGCGCGCATGACCTCGGCGAGCACCGGACGCCCCGTCGCGATGGAATTGCCGAGATCGCCATGAAGGGCACGAAGCAGCCAAAGCCCGAACTGCACCGGCAGCGGCCGGTCGAAGCCGTAGGCGGCGCGGAGCTGCGCCGCGAGCTCCTGCGAGGCGTCGGCCGGCAGCACGGCAACCAGCGGATCGCCCGGCGTGATGTGCACGAGCAGAAAGCACACCAGCGCCACGCTGATGACGATCGGGATGACATAGACGATGCGTCTGGCGATATAGGCGAGCACGTTTGGTTCTTTCTTCCTTCTCCCCTTGTGGGAGAAGGTGGCGCGAAGCGCCGGATGAGGGGTATCTATCCGCGGTTACAGCATTATCGAATGAGAGAGAGGGTCACTCGCGGAGAGAGACCCCTCACCCGGCTTCGCTTCGCGAAGCCACCCTCTCCCACAAGGGGAGAGGGTGCAGCGTGCGTGTGGCGCGAACTATTGCATCGACACCAACGAGAAGTCGATGAACCAGCTCTTCGGCTGCACGACGCCGGTCACCTTCGGGCTCATGGCGCGCGGGCCGACGTCGTGGGCGACGTAGAGGAAGGCCGCGTCGTCGACGGAGGCTGCGTGCAGCTCGGCGAGCGCGGCATCACGCGCGGAGGGGTCGAAGGTCTGGCGCGCCTTCTTCACCAGCTCGTCGAACTTTGGATTGTTGATGAAACCCCAATTGTTCGAGACCGGCGGCGCCATACCCGATTGCAGGAAGCGCACCAGCGCGAAGAACGGGTCCATCGCCGCATAGGTGACGTTGGTCGCGTTCGAGCCGTTCGCGCTCGGATCCTTCACGCCGCGGCGCCAGTTGGTGAACAGCGTGTTCCACTCGATGACGTCGAGCTTCACGTCGAAATAGCATTCGGCAAGCGCCTGCTGGAGATACTCGTTCATCGGCAGCGGCTGCATCTGGCCCGAGCCCGACGCCGAGGTCTGGATCTTCACCTCGAGCTTCTTGTTCGGGCCGAAGCCGGCCTCCTGCATCAGCTTTTGCGCTGCCGGCTTGTCATACTTGATCTGGAAGGTCGGACTGCCGCGCCAGGGATGGCCGGGCTCGAACGTGCCGCTCGCCGGCACCATGAGCCCTGCGAGCAGGCCGTCCTTGAGGCCTTCACGGTCGACGCAGAGGTTTGCCGCCTTGCGCACGCGGATGTCGTTCCAGGGCGAGCCCTCGACGCGCGAGAACTGCCAGGGCCAGACGTGCGGCTGCTCGTTGGCGTAGAGCTTGAAGCCGCGCTGCTTGAGCTCGGGCAACGCGTCCGGCGCCGGCGCCTCGACCCAATCGACCTGCCCCGAGAGTAGCGCCGCGGTGCGTGCATTCGCCTCCGGCATCGGCAAAAGCACCATCTTGTCGACCTTGGGCACGCGATCCTTGTTCCAGTAGCTCGCGTTCTTCACCAGCTCGAGCCGCTCGCGCGGGGTGAAGCTCGCCATCTTCCACGGGCCGGTGCCCGCGGCGTCCTTGGCGAACGCGGTCCAGGCGGCCTGCGACTTCGCCTTGGCGTCGGCGCCTTCGGCCTTGTCATAGAAATGCTGCCACTTCGCCGGGCTGGCCATGAACAGGTTGGTGAGGTTGATCGGCAGGAAGCTGTCGGGCTCCTTGGTGGTGAGCTCGACCGTCATGTCGTCGATCTTCTTGGCGGAGGCCAGCGTCGGCATGCGCGAGGCCGTGACGCCGACCTGGCTGGCGTCGAACTGCGGCGCATCCTGCTTCAGCACCTTCTCGACGTTCCACACCACGGCATCGGCGTTGAACGGCGAGCCGTCATGGAAGGTCACGCCGGGACGCAGCTTGAAGGTCCACTTGGTCTTGTCGGCATCGTCGACCTTCCACTCGGTCGCAAGGCCCGGGATTACCACGCTCGCCTTGTCAGCCGAGGACAGGTCCCAGCCGGTCAGCGCGTCGTACATAGTGAGGCCGGTGAAGCGATTGCCTTCAAAACCCTGATCGGGCTGGCCCAATGTGCGCGGAATATCGGCAGCGGTCATGCCGATGCGCAGCACGGTGTCGGCACTGGCCGCGCGCGGCCAAGCGGCCGCACTCGTCAGGGCCAGCGCCGCGATCAGCGCCGCGCGGGTCTTGTTTTTCTTGATCAGCATCGTCTCAGTCCTCTTCCGGCTTTCAATGACTAATTTTGATGCAAACGTATGCAATGGCTATGCCAATGGGGAAACTTTTTCTGCAAATTGCCCCTGCGACGACAAGTCTTTGTGATCACGTGTCGGCAAAGGCACCGTCCTGCCTATTCTGGCATCAAGATTGCAAGTTTGGCCTTGAAATCTCCTGGGAGCTTTGGGCCATGCGTATCCGACTATCGACCTGCCTCGCCGTGCTTGCGCTGGCGGCTTCCGCAATCTCCGCACGCGCCGAAACGGTGGTGCGCTACGGCATCTCGATGGCGGATATTCCGCTGACGACGGGCCAGCCCGATCGCGGCGCCGGCGCCTATCAGTTTACGGCCTACACGATCTACGATCCGCTCGTCGCCTGGGAGATGGACGTCGCCGATCGTCCCGGCAAGCTGGTGCCGGGGCTCGCGACCGAATGGAAGGTGGACGATGCCGACAAGACCAAATGGCGCTTCACGCTTCGCAAGGGCGTGAAGTTTCACGACGGCAGCGAGTTCAACGCCGATGCCGTGATCTGGAATCTCGACAAGGTGCTCAACGACAAGGCGCCGCAATTCGACAAGCGGCAGAGCGCGCAGGTAAAGACGCGGCTTCCTTCGGTCGCAAGCTACGCCAAGATCGACGATTCCACGGTGGAGATCACGACCAAGACGATCGATTCCTTCTTTCCCTATCAGATGCTGTGGTTCCTGGTCTCGAGCCCGGCGCAATATGAAAAGCTGGGCAAGGACTGGGACAAGTTCGCCAGCCAGCCTTCCGGCACCGGCCCGTTCAAGCTGACCAAGCTGGTGCCGCGCGAGCTTGCGGAGCTCACGAAGAACCCGGACTACTGGAACACGAAGCGGATTCCCAAGGTCGACAAGCTAGTGCTGGTGCCGATGCCGGAAGCGCTGACGCGCACCAACGCGCTGCTCGCCGGACAAGTTGACCTGATCGAGACGCCGGCGCCGGACGCCGTGCCGCAGCTCAAGGCGGCCGGCATGAAGCTCGTCGACAACGTCACGCCGCATGTCTGGAATTATCATCTGAGCGTGCTGCCGGGCTCGCCCTGGACCGACATCCGCCTGCGCAAGGCGCTGAACCTTGCGATCGATCGCGAGGCGGTGGTCGGCCTGATGAACGGCCTGGCCAAACCCGCCAAGGGCCAGGTCGATCCGTCGAGCCCGTGGTTCGGCAAGCCGAGCTTCGAGCTGAAATACGATCCTGCGGCGGCGAAGAAGCTGGTCGAGGAAGCCGGCTACTCCAAGGCCAAGCCGCTCAAGGCCACCTTCATCATCGCGCAGGGCGGCACCGGCCAGATGCTGTCGCTGCCGATGAACGAATTTTTGCAGCAGAGCTTCAAGGAAATCGGCATCGACATCGACTTCAAGGTGGTCGAGCTGGAGACACTATATACGCATTGGCGCAAGGGCGCGGCCGACGAGATGAACGCCGGCATCACCGCCAACAACATCGCCTATGTCACGTCAGACCCGCTCTACGCCATCGTCCGCTTCTTCCATTCCGGCCAGATCGCGCCGGTCGGCGTCAACTGGGGCGGCTACAAGAACCCGAAGGTCGACGCCTTGATCGACGAGGCCAAGCAGACCTTCGACAGCGCCAGGCAGGACGAACTCTTGGCCCAGGCACACGCGCTGATCGTCGACGACGCCACGCTGGTGTGGGTGGTCCATGACACCAACCCGCATGCGCTGTCGCCGAAGGTGAAGCAGTTCGTCCAGGCGCAGCACTGGTTCCAGGACCTGACGACGATTGGGGTGGAGTGAGGGCTACGTAGGCCGCTCCAGCTAACATTGTCGTCCCGGCCCAGGCCGGGACCCATTACCGCAGGATTGAATTTAGCGAAGATTGCCAACTCCGATCTCGCGCAATCGCTTCCGCCTCGAAGTATGGGTCCCGGCCTACGCCGGGACGACACCTTTGGTGAGGCGCCGCACTCGCGCAAAACCCTCCGCCGTCGACCTGGCGAAAGCCAGGACCCATAACCGCAGGACTAGGTTCGGCGACGACAGCCAACTCCGATCTCGCGCAATCACTTCCGCCTCGGAGTGTGGGTCCCGGCCTGCGCCGGGACGACACCTTTGGTGAGGCGCCGCACTCGCAAGCCCCTCCACCGTCGTCCTGGCGAAAGCCAGGACCCATAACCACCGAATTTCGTTTGGCGAAAGCTTGTGGTTGGCAATTCGCCGCCGCAACTCCTCCCTGGGGTTATGGATCCCGGATCGGCGCGCGCTTGAGGCGCGCTTGTCCGGGACGACAGCGTGCCCGCTACTTCGTCAGCAGCGCATATGCCCCGTTCCAGCCTTCCGCCGGCGGATTGACCTGGAATTCCTTGATCCGCGCCTCGTACAGTTTGAACAGCTTCTCCAGCGTGTCGGCGTCCTCGCTGCGACGGCCGCGCTCGATGGCGTCCAGCGCCCCCTGCCAGTCGCGGTTGCGGTAGCAGCCGAGCATCTCGATGGTAACGTTGCGCAGGCGCTGGAAGGGGCCCGAATGCATCACGTCCTCGCGGCCGGCGATGGCGTAGATCACCTCCGGCTCGGTCTTGCCCTTGACCATGATGAAGTCGAGCTCGAGGATCGCGAACTTGTCCTTGGCGGCGAGCGCGGTCCTGGAGCCGACGATGATGGGAAAGCCGTACTCCTTCGACTGTCCTTCGAGCCGCGAGGCCAGGTTCACGCTGTCGCCGAGCACCGAATAGTTCTTCTTCAGGTCGGAGCCCATGTTGCCGACCACGCCGATGCCGGTGTTGAGGCCGATGCCAACATTGAGCGGGATATAGACGTGGCCGCCGTCAGCGGCCTCCTGCTCGCGGTCCTTGTTGACCGCGTCGATCCGCTCGAGCATCTGGATCGCCGCTTCGCAGGCGTTGACCTCGTGCTCGGCATCGTCGAGCGGCGCGTTCCAGAACGCCATGATGGCGTCGCCCATGTACTTGTCGATATAGCCTTTCTGATCGATGATCACGTCGGTCAGCGGCGTCAGGAAGCGGTTCATCAGCGTGATCAGGCCTTGCGGATCTTGCTTGTAGCTCTCCGAGATCGTGGTGAAGCCGCGCACGTCGGAGAACATGATCGTCATCTCGCGCTCCTCGCCGCCGAGCACGAGCTTTTCCGGCGACTGCGCCAGCTGCTCGACCAGAACCGGCGACATGTACTGCGCGAACATGCCGCGGATCTGCACGCGCTGGCGCTGCTCGTGCACGAAGCTGGCGAAGATCAGCGTCAGATAGATCGCGGTGGTCGACAGCAGCGGGTAGGTGAAGTCGATGAGGTAGCGGTACTGCGCGTAGAAGAACCAGGACACACCGACGAGGATGGCAGCAAACATCGCGCCCGCGAGCACCAGGCGCACGGGGCCGAGATTCGGCGTGAAGGTAATGACGAGAAGGCCGATGACGAGCGCGGCGAGCAGCTCGACGCCGAGCGCGTAGTTCGGCTGGGAGATCACCGCGCCGCCGAGCACGCTCTCCAGCACCTGGGCATGGATCTCGACACCCGGCATGGTCGAGGATACCGGCGTGGTCTTGATGTCGTTCAGACCGACCGCGGAGGTGCCGACCAGCACCAGCTTGCCGGCAATCTTGCTGGGCGGCACGGTGTTGTCGAGCACGTCGGCGGCTGAGACGTAGATCGAGGAATCCTGGCGCGCATAATGCACCCAGAGCTGGCCGTTCTTGTCGGTCGGAATCTCGACACCCTTGAGGCGAACCGCCCGCACACCGGATTTGTCAGTCCGGACCAGCAGCGTCGGCGTGTTCGTCACCACTCGCAAAATCTCGAGGCTGAGCGAGGGCATGACCATGCCCTGCGCACGCATGATCAACGGCACGCGGCGGATCAGGCCGTCGCGCTCGGTCTTGATCGAGAACAGGCCGCGGCCGGCGGCGACCTTCTCGATGACGGGCACGTTGCGCAGCAGGCCCGGAAACTCAAACAGGAAGCGTTCGGCGCCCTCTTCGCCGACTGTCGCGATGCCGGTGAAGGGCAGCGACTTGTCGATCTCGGACGAGATCGCGCGCTGCCCGGTCTCGCCCAGCACCACCCGCGAGCGCTTGATCGCTTCGGAGAGGACCTGGTCGTTGGTCGGCAGCTCGCGCAACTTGGCACGGGTGGCATCGTCCAGATAGCGCATCTGGCTCGCGACCAGATCGGGGTTGAGCCGGTCGGCTTCGGAGAACACCATGTCGAAGCCGATCGTCACCGCGCCGTTGCTGGTGAGGTTCTGGATCAGGTCCGCGATCCGCGTGCGCGGCCACGGCCACTGGCCGAGCTTGGCGAGGCTCTTGTCGTCGATGTCGACGATGGTGACCGGTCGCGAGGTCTTGTGGCGCGGATCGATCAGCTGGAACATGTCGAAGGTGCGCAGCCGCAATTCCTGGATCGGCGGCGGGTCCCAGAGCCGAGCACCGGCGAAGACGACCAGCAGCGCCAGACACATCAGCCGCGCAAAGCCGAACTTCCGCGCAAACCACCGCCGGAGGATTTTGAGACGCTTCATATCGCCTGAATTTCCCGCAGCTCACCTTCGTCCGATATTCGGGCGACAATACGCAATCAGCTACGTCTTTGATACCGGAATCGGCCGCGAACGAGGCGCCGTGGCCGAACCGGGGGAACGACCGTCAGGCATGGTTCGCGACGATGAAATCGCTGGCGTGCAGGCTGCCTGCCACGAGATTCTTCAGGCGGATCGACTGGTGATCGTCGAGCGTGACCAGCGTGTCGGCGCCCTGTTGCGTGATGCCGAGGTCGCCGAAGGACTGGATGTTGGCAAACTTCTGCAGGTCGATCTTGTCCTGGCCCAGCTCGAAATCGATGATGGTGCTCTGAACCGGGAGCGTCGAATTCGTGAAGGCGAACTGGTCCTGCCCGTCGGTCCCGACGAGGGTGGGTCCCGTGGGCGGATCGACGATCAGCGTGCCGCCGTGGCCGTCGCTGGCGAATTGGAAGCTGTCGATGCTGTAGCTCCCGGCAAACTTGATGGTTGCGGTGTCGGTCCCGTCGGACAGCGTCAGCGTTCCGCCCAGATGGTCGGCGTTTTCGGTGTAGGTCACCCCGGTCAGGCTCGAGAAGCCGATATCCTTGAGATCGATGAGATCCGAATTGGCGGTGGTGCCGTCACCCGCAAAGCCGTTGATGACGCCGGTGAAATCGGCGGCGTGTTCGATCGCGAAGGTGCCGGTGGTTCCGGTCCCGTTGGCGAAGGTCACGCTCTGTGCGGAAGCCTCGCTGAGGTTCAGCACCGCGCCGGTCTCGATCGTCATGGGCGCGTCGGCGAGCGGATCATAAACGGTGGTGCCGCCATGACCGTCGCTCTGAAGGTGCCAATTCAGGTCCCTGCCGAGGAACGACAGGGTGACGGTGGTCGCGCCGTTGTAGAAATCGACGGTCGTGACGTTGGTGTCCGAATTGTACTGGGCCTGCGCCGACATCGAGGACGTCCAGGCGAGGTCCTTCATGTCGATCTCGTTGCCGGACGACAGCGGAGCCCCGGCCGGAGAGCCCGAGATAAGCCCGTGGAAATCCTTGGCATGGTCGAGGACCAGGGTGCCCAGGCCGTTGTCGTAGTAGACGACGATCCCCGACACGGAGCCCTCGATCTCAACGACGGCCTTGTTGGAAATCTCGATCGCTCCGGTGCCGCTGACATTGCCCTTGATGTCGATCGTCGAAATGCCGTTTTCGGAGAACGGGCCGGCCTCGATCAGACCATCGTCAACGAGGTTGCCCGTCACCGTGAACACGGTGCCGGGCTCGGTCAGCAGCGTCACGTCGGAGGCGACGGTGAGGTCGTGGATCGTGACGTTGGCCGTGCTGTCGACGGTGCAGGGTTCGGCTCCGGCGAGCAGCTTCACGTCGTAGCTGGCCGCCGGTACGCCCAGGCTCCAGTTCGACGCCGTGTTCCAGTCGCCGCCGGCAGGATTGGTCCATTCATCGACCGGGGCGATCTCGACGATGGTGCCGCCGGCGTCGTCGCTGCTGGTGATGAAATGCGCGTCGCTGTAGTTGCCGATCAGCTTGAGCGAGATGCTGTGGCCGTGGGTGTCGCTCACGACGAGATTGCCGGTCGCGGAGCTGTAGACGGCCGTGGTCCCGCTGTCCCAGGTGATTGTCGAGAGGTCGATCTTCTCGTTGGCAGCAAAGCCGGCGATCGAACCGCCGAAGGTCGCCGTGTCGATCTCGAGCTCGGCACCGGCCCCCGCGAAGGTGACGGTCTGCGACACCACGTTCTTGATCTCGAGCGTCGCATTGGCGTCGATCGTGACCGAGCCTGCGCCGGACAGCGAGCCGAATAGCGTCAGCGTTCCGGTGTGGACCTCGATGAGGTGGCCGTTGACGATGGTGCCCGTGATCGACGCCGCGCCCCAGCTGTCGATGTCGCCGGAATTGCTGATGCCCGTTCCGTTCACCGAAATCGAGGCGCCATTGAGCAGATCGATTTCGCCGGCGTTGACGATCGAGGACACGTTGCCGAAGACGCTGCTGCCGGCGACAGTCCAGATGCCGCCCGCATTGTTGTTGAAGGTCCCGCTCGCCACCGAGATATTGCCGTTGATGTGGCCGGTATTGTTGATGGTGATGGCGCCGCCGGTCTCGAAGATGGCATAGGTCGACGAGGTCACGCTGGAGGCGACCGCAGGCCCGATGGTGCCGGAATTGTCGATCGTCGCCGAGCCGGTCGTGTTTTCCTGGACGTAGATCGCCGCAAAGCCGGTCGCGCCCACGACCGAGCCGGTGTTGGTGATGTGCGTCGAACCGGTCGCGGCCGGATCGCCCGGCGCGACGCCGTTCTGATTGACGCTGATGCCGACGCTGCTGGTGCCCGTGATATGGCCGTTATTGACAATGGTGATGGAACCTGCGCCCGCGGCAAAGGCGGACAGGCCGACGGCGCCGGTGGCGGAGCCATTGTTGGTGACAGTGACGTCGCCGCCGCCGTGATCGAAAGTGCCGATCGCGGTGCCCGCCGCGGTGATCGATGAGCCCGCGCCGGTCGTGACAGTGACCTTGCCGACGCCCCAGGTGAACGCCTCGATGCCGTAGCCGGCATCCGCGGTGATGATCGCATCGCTCGTGACAGTGACGTCGCCCGTGACGGCGCTCGAGAAGAAGCCGTTGCCGCCCGGCTTGTAGCCGGCGATGATCGCGCCCGGCGTAGTGGTATCGCCATTCAGCGCGGAGCCGGAATGGATGACGCCGTGCGCCACGACGGAGATCGTGCTGTGCGCGCCGCTCGCGATCGCCGCTGCGTAGTTGACCGCCACGATACCGGAGCCGCCCGAGATGACGCTATCGCCGCTCGCGAGGGTGACGCTGATGTCGCCCTTGTCGATGCTGTAGGCGAGAATGCCGTAGCTGGTCGTGCTCTTCACCGAGGCATTGGCACCGAGCGTGACGGTGACGTTGCCGGTACCGCCGTTCAGCGCCTGGGCGCGGATACCGATCTCGGCGCCGTTGACGGCGGTGCCGGCGCCGTCGTTCACCGTGACGTCGCCATTGCCGTAATTGTAGGCGTGGATGCCGTAGCCGCCCGCAGCCGTGACATTGCCGTAGTTGTTGACGACGACGTTGCCATAGACGTTGGCGTTGGCTGCAGAGCCGATCCCCGCGCCGAGGTAGCCGGCCTCGAGGCCCGCCGGAGCGTTGTCGGCCTGATTGAGGCTCGCACCAGAATTGACCGTGCCGTAATTGGCGACGGTGATCGAGCTGTGTTCCGAGGCCAGGATCGCGTCGGCGCGATTGATTGCGACGATGCCGGAGCTTCCCGACGTGACGACGCTGCCGGCCTCCGTCGTGACTGTCGTGCTGCCCGAGCCGTAGCTGCGCGAGCGGATGCCATAGATCGAGCTGCCCGTGACATTGCCGCCGGCATCGATCGTGACGTCGCCATCGCCCTTGGTCTGGACATCGATCCCATATGCGCCGCCCGCCGCGCCACCGAGCTGCTTGATGCTGATGTTGCCGTCGTTGCCGGCGTTGAGATTTTCGACAAGCAGGCCGACCGACCCCGCACCGGTCCCGGTCGCCTTGCCGGTGAGGTTGTTCACCGTGATGTCGCCGTCGCCGGTTGGGCCGTCGCGCAGCGTGATGCCGTTGCCGGCAAGGCCGGTAATGTTGCCGGTCGCCGTCAGCGAGATATCGCCTGCGCCATTCTGCGTGACGACAATGCCCTTGGCGGCACCGGTCAATGCACCGGTGGGCGTGAGAATGATGTCGGCGGGCGCGGCGAGCGTGCCGCCCGACGCGGTGAAGTCGAGCGCATCGCCGCTCGATGTCGTGATGTCAGCTGCGCCTGTGACCGTGAATGTGCCAGCCTTCGTCGACTGGCCGGCGATGGTGCCGGTAAAGCTCTGCCCGACGACCTTGTCGAGCAGGAGCATATCGATGCCGCCAGCGAACGTGATGGTTTGCGCCGTCGCCCCCGCGAGCTCGAGCGTCGCGCCGTTGTCGATGATCAACGAGCCGGTGCCGCTGAGGCCGCCGGAGAGGTTCAACGTTCCGGCCTGGACCTCGATGGCGCCGGTGTTGGTGACCGCGGCCGAGATCGTGTTGAGGCCGGAGACCCCGTAGAGATTGCCAGAATTGCTCAGGCTGCCGCCATTGATCGAAACGTCGGACAGATAGAGTTTTGACGCACCGTCGATCGAAATCGTTCCGTCGGCGTTGGCCACCGTGGCGGTGATCAGCTTCAGCGCGCCGCCGTTCACCACCTCGATCAGATTGTGATTGGTGATCGCGTGAAGGACGCTGGGATCGATCGTCAGCGTGCCGCCGGTGACTGTGATCGTGCCGGTATTGGTGATATCGGCGTTGTTGATCGCGCTCGTGCCGGTCGATTCCAGCGTGCCCGCGATCGTCAACGTGCCGCCGTCGATGACTGCACCGACGAGATCCAGCGTCGAGCCGGACGCTACCGAAACCGCGCCGGTGTCGTTGGTCACCGTCATCGAGATCAGCTTCAGCGTGCCGCCATTGATCGCGGCCAGCGTGCCGGTGTTGGTGACGGCCTCATGGTCGATGTCGAGTTCGGCGCCATTGGCCTGAAGCGTGCCGGCGTTGGCGATGGTGGCCGTGGTGATAGTGGTAAGCGTCAGCAGGCCGCCAACCGCTTCGATCAGGCTGTTGTTGGTGATGGCAGCATCGGTGATCGTGGTCGCCCCGGACGAATCCAGCGTGCCGGAAACGGAGAGTGCGCCGCCGGTCAGGGTCGCCCCCGCCAATGTCAGCTTCTTGCTGGCATCGACCTTGACGGTGCCGCCATTGCCGATCGTGGCTGCCGCAATGGTGGCATCGTCGAGCGTCAGCGTGATGCCGTTTTCGACCGTGACCGTGCCCTTGTTCAGGGTTGCGTTGCCGTCGATCCTGCTGTTGCCGGTGACGTCGATCGTGCCGCCCTGCGCACCACTGAAATTGTTGATGGTGCCGCCCGATATCTCGGTGCCGGACAGTGTCAGCGTCTGGCCATCGTCGATCTTGATGACGTGGCTGGTGTTGGTGAGGACGTCGTTGAGCAGCGTCGCAGCGCCGGCGATCTCGAGCGTCCCGTTGTTGGTGATCGCACCCTTGGACGCCGCGGACGTGCCCTGGATCCTGGCGCCGTCCTTGAGCTTGACGGTGTTGTCGAGCTCGATGCTGGAATTGTCGGTGATATCAGTCCCGGACACAGTGACGCCATCCAGCGTCAGCGCGGCATCCGCGGTGACCGCAGTGACGCTGAGCGTGGCGCCGCCGTCGATCCTGCTGGCGCCGGTGACGTCGATGGTGCCGCCGCCCTTGATGGCGCCGCCGCTGAGCGTGACGTCGTCCAGGGTCAACGCGGCATTGGCATCGACGATAACGTTGCCGCTCGAATTATCGACCGTCGAGCCCTGGTCGATGGCCAGCGCCCCGTTCGCCAGCACCTCGATGGTGCCGGCATTGGTGACGCTCTCGTTGCTCAGCGCATTGCCGCTGCCGCTGATCTTGAAGGCCGCGTTGTTGTTCAGGATGCCGTCGCTCAGGACGGCGTTGCCGGTCAGGTCGATTTCACCGTTGCCGGTGATCACGCCTGTGCCGCGGATGCCGGCATTGAGGACGGGGCCACCCTCATCGTCACCGCCGTCGTTGCCGATAACCGGCCCAGCTCCGCTGATCGTCGCGCCGTTGACGGTCAGCTTGCCGCTGGCATCGACGGTGATGTGGCCGGCGTTGGTGACGCTGGAGCCCTGGTCGACGGTCAGCCAGCCATTCGCCAGCACCTTGATCGTGCCGGTGGAGGTGTTGGAGACGCTCTCGTGGGCGAACTCGGCCGTGCCCTTGACGTTGACCGTGCCGGAATTGTTCAGCGCGCCGTTTTCGATCAGGCTGGTGCCGTCGAGCTCCAGCGTGCCCAGAATCGTGACAGTGCCGCCGTCGACCGTTGCGGTATCGACGACCAGCGTCGTGCCGGCATCGGCCTTCAGCGTGCCGCCGGCATTGTGGATCGTGGCGAGCGACTTCAGCGTGCCGCCGGACAGCTCGATCGTGCCGGAATTGGTGATCTTGGTGCCGCTGGCGAAATCGCCGCCGCCCGCGAGCGTCAGATAGCCGGCATTGGTGAGCACGCTCGTGCCCAAAATCTCGGCCTTGCCGCCGACCGACATCGTTCCGGTCGCGGCGGTCGTGAGGATCGAATCGGCGCCCATGTTGAGCGCGCCTGCGATCGTCAGCGAGCTCTGGACGATCACCTTCGGCGGCGGCCCGCCGAAATCGTTCATCGTCACCGACTTGGCGTAGGCCGCGCTGTCGATCGTCACCGGATAGGACGGCGTCAGGCCGTGCAGCTGATCGGTGATGACGATGACGTCGTCATTGATGGTCGGGACGGTGCCGGTTTCCCAGTTCGCCGCGTCCTTCCAGAAGCCGCCGGAGGGCGCACCGGCGTGGTCGGTCGCGATCCACACCACCGCGGGCGCGTCGGTGCCCGTGATCGTGACGGTGATGGTCTTCTGCGAGGTGGCGCCTTGCGAATCCGTGAGCGTCACGGTGTAGGTCAGCGTCAGCACCTCGCCGTCCGGGATGAAGTCGGCGAGGTAGACGGGAAGGTCGGCCAGCGACCAGTTGATGGTGCCGGTGCCGTCCCCGGTGCTGTCGGCGCCGGCGGCGATCGCGACCGACATCGCGCTCTGGAACGCCGCGAGCGGACCCGGCGGAACGGTGCTGCCATCCGGCAGGGTCGCGCTGGTCAACGCCACCGACACCGTATGCTTGTCGGTGAGATCGACGTCGGTGAAGTCCAGCGTGCCCGACGTCGGCACATCGCTGCTGAGCGGACCACCCGGCACGCTGGTGCCGCCTTCGAAGGTGATGACCGGAACGCTGGTCGAGATCACCGGCTTGTCGTTGGTGCCCGTGATCGTGATGGTGATCGGGATGAACGCGGACTCGGGGTTCACCGCGAAATTGGTGTCGACGCGGACCATGTAGGTCAGCGTCAGCGTTTCTCCGGCCGCGAGGAAGTCGAAGACGTGGTCGGGGATCGTGTAGGTCCAGACCGCCGAGCCGTTGTTGTTGTTGCCGCCGTCGGCGGCGACGTTGATCTGGATCAGCGTCGCGGCGATGTCCTGCTTCTGAAGCGCGGTGAGCGAACCGGTGACGTCCTGCTGGCCGGCGCTCTTGTAGACATAGTTCGGCGCATCGGCGAGGCTCACCTGCACCGTCGGCCGGTCGCCGAGGTTCTGGTCGACGAAAGTGATTCGGCCGGAGATCGTATCGGGCGCTGTGCCGCCGGTGGTGTCCGCGCGCTCGGTCAGCGCGAACGCCATCTTCACGTTGCCGCCGGAATCGAGGCTTCGCGCCAGCGGCTGGCCGGGAATACGGGTGGCGGACGGCGGGGTATTACCGGGTGCCTCAGGTCCCTGCGGATTGAGATTCGTGAAGGTCGCGATCACGACGGGACCCGATCCCGACTTGAACACCAGATCCTGGGTGGTTTGCGTGATCGTGTCGGTGAAGTTCGAGGTCAGCTTGGTGTTGGTGTTGGTGTCGGTGAACTTCAGCGTGAACACGTCCGTGATCAGCTTCTGCACGTCCGGCGACATCAGCGCATTGGTGATCGAGACGTTGCCGCCGCTGATCTGAATCATCTGGCCGGCCTGGTTGACTGTCGCGATCGGCAGCAGCGTGACCTTGTCGAACAGGATGTAGGAACCCGTCGTGCCGTTCGGCTCCACCAGCACCTGGAAGCTCGCCTGCGGCTGCGGATCGCCGCCGCCGGCGGGAACGACGAAGTTGATCTGGGTCAGCACCGCCGTGCCGCGGATGCCCATGGTGGCGACCGGCGTGTCGATCTTCATGTCGCCGTGCTTGGCGGTCTCGCCGGCGACGAAGGTGATGGTGCCGGCGACCAGGCTGAGCAGCGAGGAGTTGTTCGACCCGTTGGGGTCGTAGACCATCTCGTTCAGCACCATCCGCGCATTGGAGGACAGGCCGAACACGGTGCCGTCGATGAAGGTGATACCGAGCGTCGAATCGGCGCCGGTCGAGACGACGTCGCCCTTCTCGACATTGTCGCCGTTGTTCAGGATGACCGAGACGCCGTTGCGGACCGCGGTCGCGCTGCCGGAGAGTTTGGTGACGTGGCCGATGACCTGGGCCGCGGCCGCGCCGGGTGCGGCCTGCGCATATTGCACATGGCCCGTGAGCGCGTTGACGATGTCGCCGGTGAGGTGGGCGCCATCGGGCGAGGCAATCGCGGCGCGCTTGTCGCCCCTGAAATAATCGTGAACGACGAACTCGTGTCCCTCATGGGACAGCACGAGGTCGAGACCGGCGCGCTTGAACTCGCCGTTGAAGATCAGGTTCGGGTCGGGAACCACGAACGCGCCGTCGGGCACGTGACCGTGCGCCTTCGCGATGAAGGGCTTGGCGGTAAAGGAATCGCCATGGACATCGCCGGGCAAGTGGGAACCCAGGCCGTCCAAGATGATCGCGGCGTCAAATTTGCCAGCGTAATTCAACCGGGCACCGTAAAAGAGTTAAAATTTAAGTAAGTATCATCCGCCTAAGCTTGCATAGCATTACTAAATCATTAGCGAAACCATCTATTGCTTGTGTGATTTCGCGTCACTTGCCGATCGGAGCCACCGAAGAGCAGTGTCTCCAGAGAGAGGTCGAAGTATTCATTGCAGTATACTGAAGTTGAATTCGGCCGATTTTCTGGCATTTCCAGTCATCCAAAGTAAACCGCCGTATAGATCAAGCGGCAGATACTCATGTCATCTTTTCTTCGTGAGACCCCGCGGCATCCTGCGGGAAATACGGAACTAAATCTGTGACCCAACTAACAGAACCCGTGAAATAGCGGGCCGTTAGCCATAGGCGACAGAATCAGCATGCCCACAACTTCTGCCTGCAAATGGTGCGGTTTCGCGGCAAACGGACTTCCTCTTATCCCCCGATTCGTAAAATTTTACGCAATTTGGGCAGACCCGTTTCAGCCTGTCCCATGGTTTTGGGGCCCCTGCCGGCCGCGTTAAGCAGAACAGAACCGCCCGTCTCGCACTATCTCCGTGAAAGCAACAAAGCCCGGCACGACTAGGTCGAGGGGGACCTGTCGAAGCCGGAAGGGGATGTCAGATGGAGACCGCTGCTCGCTCGCGCGCCTGGCGCGCAATCCTTGTCATGTGCGGATTGGTCCTGTTCGGATCGGTCGCAGAGCTTCGCGCCGGCACGCTGCTGTCGCCGGGTGCCGGCGTCCTCGTGCGCAAATCCGCCGAACCGTTCGGCGTATTCGCCTTCGCCATCTCGTCCGGCAGCCTCCAGCAGAAATGGTCCGCGCTGAAGTCCAGGCTCGACGACGACATGGTGCAGCTCGCGCTGTGCGACGGCGACCGGGACAATTGCGCATCGCCTGCGGCTCTCAAGCTGCTCGCCATCGTCGACCAGGCTCGCGCCCGCGACGGCCGCGCCCGGCTGGGCGAGACCAATCGCGCCATCAACCTCTCGATCCGGGCCGCCAATGACGGCGTCGACGACGTCTGGAGCTCGCCGCTTGCGACCTTCCAGCGCGGCGCCGGCGACTGCGAAGACTACGCCATCGCCAAGCTGGCCGCGCTGCGGCTCGCCGGCGTTGCCACCGAGGACCTCCGCATCGTCGTGGTGCGCGACACCCGCGCCGGCGAGGAGCATGCGGTTGCCGCGGCAAAGCTCGACGGCCGCTGGCTGATGCTCGACAACCGCCGCATGGCGATGGTCGAGGACGACGACGCGCGCACCTACCAGCCGCTGTTCGTGCTCTACCAGTCGGCCGTGATGAAATATGTCGACGAGCCGGTGCGGCTGTCGATGGCTCCTGCCGAGGCGCATTGATTTTCTTGCAGCCCGATAGACCTCTCCCACAAACCCATTCCACCGCGCGATCCGTGACGCTAGCATGCCTCCGGCAATGCGGGGGACGACCGGAATGCGGTTCATCGGACTGATTGTGCTTGCGCTGCTGACGCTCGCGGCACCCGCGTTCGCGCAATCCGGCCCATCCGACCGCTCCATCGCCGACAGACTGCCGCTGTTCGCCAAGAACAACTGCCAGCAGATTCGCGATCCCGGCAATCAATTGTTCTGCGGTGACGCCGGGCTGGCCGCCGCCGCCGAGAAGCTCGGCGCGGCGATCGAGGCGCGGCTCGCCCGCCTGCCCGATCGCCTGCCGGCGATCGAGGAAAACGCCATCTGGATCCGTCAGCGCAATCTCGGCTGCGGCATCGTCGGCGAGATCCGGGTCCGCGCTGACGATGTCGACCGGGTCATCGCGTGCCTTCTCAAGGTGACCGAGGAGCGGGCCGCGATCCTGCGCGATCCGGATTTCGACTGTCTCGCGGCCAACACAGCGGCGGGCGCGCTGATCTGCGCCGACCCGTCGCTGGCGCTGGCTGAGACCGAGTTGAACAGCCAGGTGCTCGGCCTGATCGGCAAACTGGACCCGACCGCGGCCCGCTTTGCCTTCGCCGAATACGGCCGATGGACGCGAGAGCGCGACCGCAGATGCAATCTCGTCGGCAAGGAGAACGTGCCGCTGCAAGAGCTCGAATCCGAGGAAAGCTGTCTTGCCGACTACCTGACGCACAAGACCGACGACATCCGCGCCGCCAAGGGTGATCCGAAGAAGGTGTTCGGCCGGCAGGTCGCGGCCCGGTCGCCCGACACCGACGCCGTCGACTTCTGCGCCGCGCGGATTCACGCGGCCAATTCGTGCGGCAATTTCCTGCGCATCAACCGCGTCTACGCCGTCGACAGCCAGGTGACCGACCAGGAGGCGCAGGTCACGGGCGAGATCGAAATGGTCGTGCTGGCGCCCTTCACCACATGCAGCAAGGTCGCCTCCGCCTGCACCGGCACCTGCTGGGACGCCAGGACGGGTCGTCCGCAGCCGGGAGCCGCCGGCAACAAGGAACGCTCCGCGGACGCCTTCAACGTCACGCGCCGCCTGAGGATCCAGCGCACCTTCGCCTTCGTGAAAGCCGCCGACGGCTGGCGCTGCCGAGAAGACGAACTGGCACCGGTGAATTCGGGCACCGCGGGCGGGGGATCGTAGCTATTCTTCCCTTCTCCCCCTGCGGGAGAAGGTGGCGCGAAGCGCCGGATGAGGGGTTCTCACCACGCGTCAGACTGTTCGTGAGGATAGAGACCCCTCACCCGGCTTCGCTCACGCGAAGCCACCCTCTCCCGCAAGGGGAGAGGGTGCACCGTCATCACCGCGGGATATCAAAACATCAGATTGTCCTTCACCAGCACCCAGCGGCCGTTCTTCACCTGCTGCACCTGGGTGACGGTGGTGGCGAGATGGTTGGTCTTCGAGAACACGGTCGGCGGCGAATTGAAGATATCCTGAAACTTGTCACCGGACTCCAGCGCGTCGAGCATCTTCTGGCCAGTGAGATCCTTGCCAGCCTTGTTGGCATAATGCGCGAACGTCATCACCGCATTGTAGCCGATGATCGCCTGGGTGTTGGCGTCGGCGTTGAACATCTTCTTGTAATTGACGAGCCAGTCCTTCACCTTTCCCTTCGCGGTGTCTTCGTAGGGAATTTCGAAGTTCGAAGCGGCATACAAGCCTTCCACCACTTCCTTGCCGAGCGCCGGCACTTCGAGCACGTTAACGGGCGTGGCACCGAGGAAGGTGACCTCCCAGCCGAGCTTCTTGGCCTCGGTCATGGTGCCGATGGGCTCACGGAGGACCGCACCGAGCACGACGAGGTCGCAGCCGTCGGACTTCATCTTGGCGACTTGCGCCGAGAAGTCGGAGGCGCCGCGCTTGTAGCTCGTGATCGAGGCCGGCTGCACCTTCATGACGGCGAGCTGCTGGTTAAAACCATCGAGCACGTTTTTTCCGTACTCGTCGTCCTGATGCATGATGCACGGCTTCTTGAAATTCTTTGCCTCAATCATGTATTTGAGCGCTGCGCGTGTGCTCTCGACATAGGGCAGGAGGTTGTTGAACTTCAGCCGCTCCTGCGGCTTGGCCGGATCGAACTTGAAGGTGAACTCGGCCGCGGTCAGCGGGAAGAGCTGAAGCACGCCGGCGTCGAGCAGGATATCCTGCGCAGCGAGCACGGTCGGCGATCCCATTGGTCCCACCATCGCGAAAATCTTGTCGCGCTCGATCAGCTTTTGCGAAGCCAGCACAGCTTTCTTCGGATCGTAGCCGCTATCCTCGACGACCAGCTTGATCTTGCGGCCCTGGACACCGCCCGCCGCGTTGATCTCCTCGGTCGCCATCTTCATGCCGTTGGAGACCGGTACGCCCCAGCCCTTGATCGGGCCCGACAGGTCCTGATGCGTGCCGATGACGATCTCGGATGCCGAGATGCCTTCATTGGTGACCTTCGTTTGAGCGGCGGCCGGCAGACAGGTCAGCGCAAGGGCGCTCACCGCCAGGCCCAGCGCCTTCAGCGATTTCGACATTGCAGTCTCCTCCTTCAGTGGCCCGTGTTGAGCGAAGGATCGGGCCTCTCAAGCCTTCGCCGTTTTCTCCAATCCATCTCTCTTGAGCATGATCCTCCGGATCATGCTCAAGCCACCGCACGCTCGCGATACATCGCCTCGATCTCGGCGGCGTAGCGCTTGTTCACGAAGCCGCGCTTCAGCTTCATGGTCGGCGTCAGCTCCTCGTCCTCGGGCGTCAGCTGGCGCTCGATCAAATAGAACCTCTTGATGCTCTCGACGCGGGCGAAATTGCCGTTGACCTGCTCGATCTCGCGCCAGATCAGGTCCTGGATCTCCGTCGCCCGGCACAGGCTCGCATAATTGGTGAAGGGGATGTCGTGGTCCTGGGCGAACTTCTCGACATTCTCCTGGTCGATCATCACGAGGCAGGTCAGATACGGCCGCTTGTCGCCGATCACCACGGCGTCCGAGATGTAGGGCGAGAATTTGAGCTGGTTCTCGATCTCGGACGGCGTGATGTTCTTGCCGCCGGACGTGATGATGATGTCCTTCATCCGGTCGGTGATGCGGACGAAGCCTTCATTGTCGATGGTGCCGACGTCGCCGGTGTGCAACCAGCCGCGTTGATCGATGGTCTCGGCGGTCTTCTCCGGCTGGTTCAGGTAGCCTATGAACAGAAAGTCGCCCCTGATCAGGATCTCGCCGTCGGGTGACAACGCGACCTCACCCCAGGGCACGGCCGTGCCGACCGAGCCGAGCTTGATCCGTTCCGCCGGCATCATGGTGGCGACCCCGCAATTCTCGGTCTGGCCGTAGAGCTCGTGCATGTCGATGCCGAGCGCGAGATACCAGCGGATCAGTTCCGGCGCGATCGGCGCCGCGCCGGTGAAGGCGATGCGGCAGCGGTCGAGCCCGATCATGCGGCGGATGTTGCGGAATGCGATGCGATAGGCGAGATGATTTGCAATGCGCAGCGACAGCGGCGGCGTCCTGCCCTCGATCCGGCAATCGACCATGCGGTAGCCGACCCCGATCGCACGGCGATAGACCCATTGCTGGAGCGGCGTCGCATCCTTCAGCGCGATGGTGACGGCGGAATAGAATTTTTCCCAGATGCGCGGCACCGCGAGGAAGATGGTCGGCTGCACCTCGCGCAGATTGTCCGGCACCGTCTCCGGGCTTTCGGCAAAGTTCATCACCGAGCCGAGCGCGACCGAGATGTAATAGCCGCCGATGCGCTCGGCGACATGGCAGAGCGGCAGGAAGATCAACCGGTCTTCGTTCTCCCGCGCCGGGATGAAGTCGTTGGCATGCCGCATCTGGTGCGTGACGCTGCGGTTGGCGTGCATCGCGCCCTTGGGGGGACCGGTCGTGCCGGACGTATAGACAAGGACCGCGAGATCGCTCGGGCTGCGGCTGTCGATCATTTCCTGCCACAGTGCTTCGCGCCCGACCATATGGTTGCGCCCGAGCGCGCGAAACTCGTCGAGCGACATCACCATGTCGTCGGAGAAGCCGCTGAGGCCCTCCATGTCGAACACGACGATCCTCTGCAGGGACGGGCAGCGTGTGCGGCAGGTGAGGATCTTGTCGAGCTGCTCCTCGTCCTCGGCGAAGATCACCTTCGTGCCGGAATCGTTGACGAGATACTGGACCTGGGACGATGCATCGGTCGGATAGATTCCGGAGGAGACGCCGCCGGCGCACAAGATGCCCATGTCGGCATGGACCCATTCCGGCACGGCATTGGCGATGATGGAGGCGACGTCGCCGGGCATGAAACCGATCGCGCGAAGCGCGTAGGCGATCTCCTTCGAGATCTCCAGCCACTCGCGCCAGCTCGTCGGCTGCCAGATGCCGAACTTCTTCTCGCGGATCGCCGGCCTGTCGCCCCGCGTCTCCGCGGCGCGCAGGAAGCTTTTCGCGATCGTATCAGCGACCGTCAGCACCGCCGGTCGGGCCATCCGCCTCTCCTCCTTGTCGCTTCCCCTCCGCTGCCTACCTTGCGGGCGGTCTATATCTTGCGGACGGGCAACCCATCTAACGCCAAGTCTTGCCTTAGCGCCACGTCTTCTTCTTTTTCCAGCGCCGCTCGCCTCGCGCGCCCGCTTCCTTGGCGCCAAGGTAGAATTCCTGGATGTCCTGGGAATGCATCAAGCGGTCGCAGCTGTCGTTCATGACGATCCGGCCGATCTCCAGCACGTAGCCGTAATGCGCCGTCTCCAGCGCCACCTTGGCATTCTGCTCGACCAGCAGGATCGACATGCCCTGCTCCTCGTTGACCCGGCGGATGATCGTGAAAATCTCCTTCACCAGGATCGGCGACAGGCCGAGCGAGGGCTCGTCGAGCAGCAGCAGGGTCGGCCGGTTCATCAGCGCGCGGCCGATCGCGAGCATCTGCTGCTCGCCGCCGGAGAGCTGGCCGGCCGGCTGGTCGATGCGCTCCCTCAGCCGCGGGAAGTAGCCGTAGACGCGCTCCAGGTCCTCCGCGACGCCGCCACGGTCCTTGCGCGGATAGGCGCCCATCATCAGGTTCTCGCGCACGGACAGGAACGGGAACACCTCGCGCCCCTCCGGCACGTGGCTGAGGCCCAGCCGCACGATCCGGTCGGCCTCCATGCGCTGGATCGGCTTACCCATGAACTCGATCGTGCCCTTCTGCGGATCGAGAATGCCGGAGATCGTCTTCAGCACCGTGGTCTTGCCGGCGCCGTTGGCTCCGAGCAGCGTCACGATGCGGCCGCGCGGCACCTCCAGCGAAATGCCGCGGATCGCCATGATCGGTCCGTAATAGCTCTCGACGTTGGAGAGCTTCAGGATGATGTCCGGAGTCACCGCGGCATCCATCGCATCAGGCTCCCAGATACGCGGCGACGACGTCAGGGTGCTGCTGCACCTCGGCCGGCGAGCCCATCGCCAGCACCCGGCCATAGTTCAGCGCGATGACACGATCGGAGACGCGATTGACCAGCGACATGTCGTGCTCGACCATCAGCACGGTGACGCCGAGCTCGTTCTTCATGTCGCGGATCCAGAACGACATGTCGTCGGTCTCCTCGACATTGAGGCCCGAGGACGGTTCGTCGAGCAGGATCAGCTTCGGCTCCGAGCACAGCGCCCGCGCGAGTTCGATCACCTTGCGCACGCCGTAAGGAAGGCCCGAGATCAGTTTGTCGCGATAGGGTTCGAGGTCGAGGAACTCGATCACCTGCTCGACCCGGCGGCGATGCACCTTCTCGTTGGCGCGTACGCTGGGCAGGAACAGCAGCTCCTGCCAGAGCTGCGTGGTGGAATGGCGGTGGCGTCCGACCAGGAGGTTGGACAGCACGGTCGCATTCTCGAACAGCTCGATGTTCTGGAAGGTGCGGGCGATGCCGAGTCTTGCGATATCGTAAGGCGGCTGCTCGGTGATGTCCTGGTCCTCGAAGAAGATGCGGCCCGAGGTCGGCCGGTAGATCCGCGAGATCAGGTTGAAGATCGAGCTCTTGCCGGCGCCGTTCGGCCCGATGATCGAGAGGATCTCGCCCTTCTCCACCGCGAACGACACCGCATCGACGGCCTTGAGGCCTCCGAAATGCAGCGACAGGTTCTCGGCGCGAAAATAGCTCATCGGTTGCGCTCCGACTTCACGTAGATCTTCTGCCGCTTGAAGGTGGCGCGCTTGTAGAGCGGGAAGAGCTGGAAGAAGAGCTTGATCTTGAGCCAGCGGCCGTAGAGCCCGAGCGGCTCGAACAGCACGAACAGAACGATGATGATGCCGTAGATCGCGCCCTTCAGCCCGTTGAGCGAGGCGAAGGCCGCGACCTTCGACTGGATGTTACTCGCAGTCGCGGTGCCGGCGCCGAACGTCGCGGCAATGCCGGCGATGATGCCGGGCATGTCGTCCTTCAAATAGGTCAGGAACGGGTCGATCATCACGATGAAGATCGCGCCCAGCACGGCGCCGTGCAGGCTGAAGCTGCCGCCGATCAGGATCACGATGATGAACTCGATCGAGAGCTGGAGCGTGAACATCTCCGGCGAGATGAAGGAGAGCTTGTGCGCGAACAAGACGCCGGCAAAGCCGGTGATCGCCGCCGAGATCGCAAAGGACTTCACCTTGTAGAGCGCGACGTTGACGCCCATGCTGCGCGCCGCGGTCTCGCTGTCGCGGATCGCGACGAAGGCGCGGCCCGTCGGCGAGCGCAAGAGATTGAGCGTGCCGACGATGGTCAGCACCAGCACGGCGAGACACAGGAAATAGAAGGTAGGGCTGTCACGCGGCACCGCGACGCCGAGCAGCGACAGCGTCTTGACCCGCATGCCCTCGTTGCCGTTGGTGACGCTCTCCCAGCGCGCCAGGACCTCCTCGACGATCAGGGCAAAGGAGATGGTGGCGATGACGAGATAGATGCCCTGGAGCCGCAGCGCGGGAAAGCCGACCATCGCGCCGATGCAACCGGTCAGAAGACCTGCGGCGAGGAAGTAGACCGGGAACGGCACATTGTATTTCTGCAGATAGGCCGCCGTGTAGGCGCCGATCGCGAGGAACGCCGCGTGCCCGAGCGAGGCCTGGCCGGTGAACCCGGTCAGGATCAGCAGCGCCACGCCGACGGTTGCATAGATGCAGACGAAGACGAGCTGGCTCATCAGATAGCTGGAGAGCACGTAAGGCGCGATCAGCAGCAGCGCGAGCAGGATGCCGTAGGAGACGAAATAGCCCGAATGCGGGAACAGCTTGATGTCGTCTTCGTAGTCGGTCTTGAACAAGAAGCGCATGGCGTTCAGACCTTCTTGCGGACGTGAAGGCCGAACAGGCCTTCGGGCTTGAGTAAGAGCACGGCGAGCAACACGATGTAGGGCGCGGCGTCCTTCCAGCCCTCGGCCAGATAGAAGCCGGCCATGCTCTCGATCACGCCGATCAGGACACCGCCGACCACCGCTCCGGGGATCGAGCCGAAGCCGCCGAGGACAGCGGCGGGGAATGCCTTGAGGCCGAGCACGAGGCCGACATTGGAGTGGATGAAGGTGATCGGCGCCAGCAGCACGCCGGCGCAGGTCGCGACCGCCGCGCTGATCGCCCAGACGATCGACACCACGCGCTTGACCGGAATGCCCATGTAATAGGCCGCCAGCATGTTCTCGGAACTGGCGCGCATCGCGGTGCCGAGCGTGGTCTTGTTGAAGAACAGCCAGAGCAGCGTGCACAGGATCATCGTCGCCGCGATCACCGAGAGCTTGTCATAGGCAAGCACCAGCGAGCCGATCCGGAGCAC
Organism: Bradyrhizobium sp. WSM2254; assembly: GCF_000472645.1. Lineage (NCBI taxonomy): Bacteria > Pseudomonadati > Pseudomonadota > Alphaproteobacteria > Hyphomicrobiales > Nitrobacteraceae > Bradyrhizobium > Bradyrhizobium sp. WSM2254. Next base: position 192,338 of record NZ_AXAB01000009.1, read on the forward strand.
GCCCTGGCTGAACGGCGTCTCGATCTTCAGATCGTCGGTGCCCCAGATCATGCCGGCGATCGAGCGCAGGAAGTAGCCGAGCCCGATGGTCGCCATGATGATGGAGAATTGCGGATAGCCGAGGATCGGTCGCACCACCACGCGTTCGGCCAGCATGCCGAACAGCGCCATCGCGGCCACCGCACCGGCGAAGCCGATCCAGTAGTTCAGGCCCATCATGCCGATGAAGGTGAAGGCGAAGAAGCCGCCCAGCATCATCAGATCGCCCTGGGCGAAATTGACGACCTCGGTCGCCTTGTAGACCAGCACGAAGCCGAGCGCGATCAGGCCGTAGACGCAGCCGAGCGCAACACCGCTGACCAGCTGCTGAACGAAATCCAGCATCGCCGCGCTTCCTTCTAACGCAACCGGCGGTTCTTCGATCGCCTCGTCGCATCTTGTGTCCAGTCGCTACGCAGTCGTTTCGCTGCGTTAGCGCCATTTGTCCCGGCGCCAATTCAGCCTGAACCGCCAAGCGCTGTCAACAAACGGTGACTTGCCTTTAGTCCAAGACGGATGACGGAATTTGCGGCAATGCGATTCACCGTGCCGAAACATCTTCAGGTCATGGTCGCGGGCGATGCAAAACCGGATGGTATGGCCGTCATGAAGCCGGACAGCTCGGCGCTCGAAGTCCGAGGGTTAACGAAGCGTTTTGACCGTCTGGCGGTCGATGGCCTCGACCTCACAATTCACGCCGGTGAATTCTACGCCCTGGTCGGCCCCAACGGCGCCGGCAAGACCACCACGTTGCGCATGGTTGCGGGCCTCTTGCGGCCCGACGCCGGCGCGGTCTCGATCTTCGGCATCGATGCGCTCCAAAATCCGGTCGCCGCCAAGCAGGTGATGGCGTGGGTCTCCGACGAGCCCATGATCTACGACAAGCTGACGCCGCTGGAGTACCTCGAATTCGTCGCCGGGCTCTGGGGCATCGCGCCATCCGTCTCGGAACCGGTCGCCGAGGGGCTGCTCAGCTCGCTCGGGCTCGAGGCACACCGGCACGAACGCTGCGAGGGCTTTTCCAAGGGCATGCGCCAGAAGGTGGCGCTGGCCGGCGCGCTGGTGCACGATCCCCGCCTCATCATCCTCGACGAGCCGCTGACGGGGCTGGATGCCGTCTCCGCCCGCCACGTGAAGGGCCTCCTGAGCGAGCGCGTCCGCGCCGGCTGCACCGTGATCATGACCACGCATATTCTCGAGGTTGCCGAGCGCATGGCCGACCGCATCGGCGTGATCGCCTCGGGCCGCCTGGTCGCCGAAGGCACGCTCACCGAGCTGCGCCAGCAGAACGGCCATGCCGACACCAGCCTGGAAGATCTCTTCATCGCACTGGTGACGCTCCAGGAAGCCGCATGAGCTCGGCGACTGCGCTGTCCTGGTTTGCCCGCCACGAGCTCCGACTCGCCTGGCGCGAATGGCTCGCCGTGATGACCGGCGGCCGGCGCAAGCGGACGCGCGCCGCCGTCATCGGCCTGGTTCTGTTCGCAGCGCTCCTGCACGTGCCGGCCTGGGCCGTGATCGGCCACCTCGCCGACCTGCAACTGCCGCTCGACAAATCCTCGCTGATCGTGATCACGGCGACGATCTTTCTGGCCTGGACCTTGATGCTGTCGCAGGCGATCGAATCGGTGACGCGGGTGTTTTATGCCCGCGCCGATCTCGATCTGATCATGTCCTCGCCGGCGACGCTGGCCAACCTGTTCTCGGTGCGCATCGCCGCAATCGCGCTCGCCGTCACGGTGCTGGCGCTGTTGTTCTCGACACCCTTCATCGACGTGCTGGTGATCGGCGGCGGACTGCGCTGGCTTGCGGCGTTCGGCGTCGTCGTCGCGATGGGCCTGTCGGCCGCGGCGATCGCGATTGCCGTCACCATCCTGCTGTTCCGCCTGATCGGCCCGGCGCGGACGCGCTTCGTGGCGCAGATCCTCGCCGCCATCATCGGCGCCGGCTTCGTGATCGCGCTCCAGGTCGCAGCGATCATGTCCTATGGCACGCTGTCGCGCATCACCATCCTGACCTCCGGCAGCTTCGCCGAGCACGCCCCCGACCTCGACAGTATCTGGTGGTGGCCGGCGCGGGCAGTGATGGGTGACAGCGAGGCACTGCTGCTGCTTCTCGCGCTTGGGCTGGTGCTGCTGGGCAGCGTCATGGCGATCTTCTCGGGCCGCTTTGCCGACACCGCGATCGACGCCGCGGCTTACGGCACATCCGGCCGTCGACGCGCGAAACAGCGGCCGTTCCGCGGCGGCTCGCGGCGGCAGGCGCTGCGCCGCAAGGAATTTTCGCTGCTCTGGCGCGATCCCTGGCTGATCTCGCAGACCCTGATGCAGCTGCTCTATCTGGTGCCGCCGGCGCTGCTGCTTTGGCGCAGCTTCGCCGACAGCTCTGCCGCACTGACGCTGATCACGCCCGTGATCGTGATGGCGGCGGGACAACTCGCCGGCGGGCTGGCCTGGCTGACGATCTCGGGCGAGGACGCCCCCGACCTGGTCGCGACCGCGCCGCTGACGCCGTCCAGCGTCATCCGCGCCAAGATCGAGGTGGTGCTGATCGCGATCGCGGTCATCTTCTGCCCGCTGGTCGCGGCGCTGGCATTTGCCTCGCCGATCCAGGCTGCGGTCAGTGCCGTTGCGATCATCATCGGCGCGGCCTCCGCGACCGCGATCCAGCTCTGGTTCCGGGTGCAGGCCCGGCGCAGCCAATTCCGCCGCCGCCAGACCTCCTCGCGGCTTGCGACCTTCGCCGAAGCCTTCTCCTCGATCGGCTGGGCCGCGACCGCCGCGCTGCTGCTCGCCATGCCCCTTGCCGGCCTCGTCAGCGGCCTGATCACCGCGAGCCTCGTCGCCATCACCTGGAAATTCAGCCCGCGGCGGGAGTGAGGGTGCGACACTGACGCGCTGTTGATCGCAGCCCATTGGCCCCGCGCTGCATTGCACGCTAGACTTTCCCCTGAAGTCATCGGGGACGGATATGTGGCGACTTGTTTCGGCGGCTCTGGCGCTGTTCGGCGCGTTCCTCTCGCCTGCCCTCGCCCAGCAGCAGCCCCAGCGTAGCGAGTGCCTGGCGATGGCCAACACCGCGCCGCGGGTCATGCCGGTCGCCTTCCGGCAGGCGACCGCCGCCGCGGAGGTCGAGATCACCTATGCCGGCCATTCCACCTACACCATCGACACGCCCGGCGGCTTGCGCATCGCGACCGACTATAGCGGCGCCTATCAGGTCGGCCGGCTGCCCGATGTGGCCACCATGAACCGGGCCCACAGCACCCATTACACGCTCTTCCCCGACAAGCGCATTCCCCATGTGCTGCATGGCTGGAGCGAGGACGGCAAGCCGGCCATCGTCTCTGAGCGCATCGGCGACGCCTTCATCCGCAACGTCACCACCGACATCCGCCGCTATTTCGGCGACGATGCCGGCACCGACATGATCCGCGACGGCAATTCGATCTTCATCTTCGAGGTCGCCGGCCTCTGCATCGGCCATCTCGGTCACCTCCACCACAAGCTCGACGACAGCCATTTCGCCCAGATCGGGCGGCTCGACATCGTGATGGTGCCGATCGACGGCACCTACACCATGTCGCTGGACGGCATCTCCGAGATCACCAAACGGCTGCGCTCCTCCGTGGTGCTGCCGATGCACCGTTTCGCGACCCCGCTCGACGATTTCATGCGCCGGATTGGCCAGCAGTTCGAGATCGACCGGCGCCTCGAGCGCTCCTTCCGGATGTCGCGCGATGCGCTGCCGTCGAAGCCGACGGTGATCATCCTCGACGGCGTCTGAGGCGCAATTTTCTCCAAGCCGGCTGTCGCCCATTGGTGCTGATCTCCCCGTAACAGGAGATCGACATGACCGACTTTGCGCGATTGTTGCACGCGGATGGACCAAACCCCGAGCACGCCGCAGCGCTCCAGCTTTACGGCCGCTTCGTCGGGGACTGGGATGCCGAGATTACCGCCCGCGGCCCCGATGGAACGAAACACGTCGCCCCCGGCGAAATCCATTTCGGCTGGGTGCTCGAAGGACGGGCCGTCCAGGACGTCTGGATCATTCCCCGTCGCACCGGCAGCCCGGCCTTTCCGATCGCCGGCAACTGGTACGGCACGACGCTGCGGGTCTATGACCCCTCGATATCCGCGTGGCGGATCTCCTGGTTCGATCCCGGCCGCAGCGTGTTCCGCCAGCAGATCGGCCGCCCGCGTGGCGATGACATCGTGCAGGAAGGCACGACCGAGTCCGGCGACCTGACGCGCTGGAGTTTTACGAAGATCGCCGGGGATTCCTTCCACTGGCTCGGCGAGGTCAAGCCGACTGCGGCGTCTGACTGGCGGCTGGTGGTCGATGTGAGGGCGAAGCGGCGCAAGGGCTGACGACCGCGCCGTTGTGCTCGCGGTGAAGGGCGAGGTTGCGCGGCGCGCGCTGCTGGACGCAAGGACGAGATGCTAGGCTCCCGGCATAAAAACAAAACGGGAGCGAACGCCGATGGCTGCAAGTGGTCTACCCGCCAACACGAGCGGGCTATTCGTCGAGCCGCGCGAGGACTGGCTCGCGCTGCATCAGGAGGAGATCATCGATCCCTCGCGGCCGATCGTCGATCCCCATCACCACCTCTGGAATCGCGGGCACCGCTACCTGATCGAGGAGATGGCGGCCGACATCGCCTCCGGCCACAACATCATCGCCACCATCTATGTCGACTGCCGCTCGATGTATCGCGCGCACGGGCCCGAGGCGTTCCGGCCCGTCGGCGAAGTCGAGTTCGCCAACGGCGTCGCCGCGATGAGCGCAAGCGGTGCTTACGGCACGGCCGCGATCTGCGCCGGCATCGTCAGCCATGCGAACCTGCTGCTGGGCGACGCCGCCAGGCCGGTGCTGGAAGCCGAGATCGCGGCGGGCAACGGCCGTTTCCGCGGCATCCGGCATTCCTCCGCCTGGGACCAGGATCCTGTCGTCGCCGGCATGTATGCGAACCGGCCGAAGGGACTGCTGCAGGATCCGACCTTCCGCAAGGGCTTTGCCTGCCTGGCGCCGCTGAACCTCAGCTTCGATGCCTGGCTGTTCCATCCGCAGATCGGCGAGCTGACCGAGCTCGCGCGCGCCTTCCCCGACACCAGGATCGTGCTCGACCATTGCGGCGGCCCGGCCGGCGTCGGCCGCTTTGCCGGGCGGCGCGAGGAGGTGTTTGCGCAATGGCGCGCCTCGATCCGCGAGATCGCCAAATGCGAGAACGTGGTGGTGAAGCTCGGCGGCCTCGCGATGTGCCTGCTGGGCTACGATTTCCATCTGCGCGAGAGGCCGCCGTCATCCCAGGAGCTTGCCGCGGCCTGGCGGCCCTATATCGAGACCTGCATCGAGGCGTTCGGCGCAAGACGCGCGATGTTCGAGAGCAATTTCCCGCCGGACAAGGGCCAGTGCAGCTACCAGGTGATCTTCAACGCCTTCAAGCGCATCGCGTCGCCGCTGAGCGAGGCCGAGAAGACGGCGCTGTTCTCGCAGAGCGCGACCGATGTCTACCGGCTCGACTTGCCGTCATGACAAGATTTGCCGTCATGACGAGAAGAGGGGCCGGGATGTTGATCCCGCCCCCTCTTCGTCGTGGCCGCTGGGAAGCGTCCTTGAAACGTTGTTGTCCGGGCAGGCGCTAGCCGGCACCCATCAGCGAGGCGGGACGGCGCTCGCCGCTGGAGGCGAACATCTTCTTGAGCTTGTTGACCACGCGGATCAGGAAACCGATCATCACGGGACTGGTCTTGCGGCAGAACGCGATCTTCTTGACGTGGCCTTCGACATGCCATTTGGCATGCGCGCCGTCGCGGAAGAAGATGACGTCGCCGGGGCCGTAGCGCTTCGGCGGCATGCCGTCGCTTTCGAGCACGATCGATCCTTCCATGATCATGATCGTCTCGTCGATGTCGTAGTACCAGTTGAAGCGCCCTTCGGTGCAGGACCAAATGATGGTCGAGGCGGTACCGTCTGCGCTGGTGGACAGGATGTGCGAGCGCGACACCGGATTGCCCTCGATGATCCAGGACGGCTCGATCGGCCGCAGCTCGAGATCCACATTGCAACTGCCGATTTCAATCATTGCGCGCGTCATCTGTTTCCTCAGGGAATGAAATAGGTTTGGCCCCAAGTCGGGGCCCGGATTGTTTCCAATGATGTTCGCAACGCTAGTGATCGGCTTTTAATTCTTTCTTACGCAGGCCTCGACAATCAGCCGCAAGTTGCATGTGCGACGCCGCTAACGCCGCGATTCCCCTGCAAATTCGTGCACATGAACCCATCTTTTCCGGGGTGCGACAAAATGCGCGAAGTGACTGAAAGGAACCGTGCCGATGCCCCTCACGCCCGAGGTTCTGACAGCCAACAGCCAGGTCGTGGCCCGGCTCGGGGACCTTGATATCTCCTTCACGCCGGACGAGGAGCCCTGGTTTACCATCGACGGTATCGAAAGCCCCCGCCAGATCGGCAGTGACGGCTCCGGCGGCGCGTTCGTGCTGCTGCCGTCGCAGAATGTGCTCTACGCGTCATCGGAGGGCCGCGCAGGAATTATCGCTGCTACGTTCGAGGCCTTCATCCGGCTGGTCGTCGCCCGCCCCTACTGGCTCGACATCCTCAAATTCTCCGCGGGCGGCGACCTCGCGGAGATGCGGCGCGCGGCGGACGCGCTGGAGGCGACCCTCGACGACGAGGACGAGGTCAACAAGGCCCGCGAGCAAATCCGCAAGGCCCTCGTTCTGTCCGAGCCGGACGATCCGGTCGGTGCGCTCTACGAGGCGGTGGCTGCTTCCGATGCCATCGTGCGGGCCACCGACGGCAGCCCGTTCACGACGCTGTTCAACCGCTTCAGCATCGACAACAACCCGATGCTGCGCAACGCGGCGGCGTGAAAAGGCTTTGAGGGTACGTGCCCGGCCTTCATGGTTCTCGCGGCGATGCGAAGCATCGTCCGCTAGCGCGCCGTAAGGCGGCGCTCCTCACCATGAGGGTCTAGAACCTCGCCGCGAAACGAGACCTCATCCTGAGGAGCCCGCCGGCGGCGGGCGTCTCGAAGGATGGACCGCAAGACGCCTTACTTCGCCCACTCGCCCTTGCGGAACACCGGCACCTTGCTGCCGTCGGCGAGAATGCCGTCGATGTCGGTCTCGGCCGAGCCGATCATCCAGTCGATATGAATCAGGCTCTGGTTGCCGCCTTGCGCGGCGATCTGCTGCGGTGTGAGCTGGGCGCCGTTGACGAAGCATTTCGAGTAGCACTGGCCGAGCGCGATGTGCGAGGCCGCGTTCTCGTCGAACAGCGTGTTGTAGAACAACAGCCCGCTCTGCGAGATTGGCGAGGAATGCGGCACCAGCGCCACTTCGCCGAGACGGCGCGCGCCCTCGTCGGTGTCGAGCACCTTGTTCAGCACTTCCGCGCCACGCGAGGCTTTTGCGTCGACGATGCGGCCGTCCTCGAACCGCACGGCGATGTTGTCGATCAGCGTGCCCTGGTAGGATAGCGGCTTCGAGCTCACGACATGACCATAGACGCGGCGGCAATGCGGCGTGGTGAAGACCTCTTCGGTCGGGATGTTGGCGTTGCAGCTGATGCCGTTCTTGGACAGGGAGGCGCCGCCTTCCCATTCATGTCCATCGGCAAGCCCGATGGTGAGGTCGGTGCCCGGGCCTGAGTATTGTAGGGCGCGGAAACGCTGCCCGTTGAGCCAGTTGGTGCGCTCGCGCAGCACCGCATTGTGGCTCGCCCAATTGGCCATCGCGTCCTCGCGATCGACGCGGGAGGCAGCAAAGATCGCATCCGCGAGCTTGCCGATCGCGACGTCCTCGGGATCGCCAGGGAACACCTGCCTGGCCCAGGACGGGCTCGGATAGGCGATGATGTTCCAGTTGGTGTCGAAATTGACGATCTTTTCCAGTGCCGGCTGATAGGCCATCGAGTTGGCCTTGCTGGCGCGCGCCACCCTGGACGGATCTTCGCCCGACAGCAGCATCGGATTGTCGCCGACGATGGCGAGCCGCGCGGTGTTGTCTGAGAATGCCTTGGCCATGCCTTCATAGAGCCAGCCGGCGGCGCGATCGAAACTGTTATCGTGACCGTGGCGGTAACGCGCCAGCGTCATCTCCTCGTCCGACAGGATGGGCGTCACGATACCGGCGCCGGCCTTGTAGGCATGCACGGCGATCCGCCGCACCAGCGGCAGCGCAATCGCGGGCGCCGTCAGGAGCAGATCCTGTCCCGGCCGCAAGCCCAGGCCCACCTTCACCGCCACCTCGGCCAGCCGGTCGAGTTTCGCAGGATCGATGGGAGTGGAGGTGATGCGTTGATCGGTCATGCCGGGTCCTCTGCCGAAAGTCTCTCGCTCAATCTAAGTCTAGCATCGCTAGACACAAGTATACGAGCGTATTGGCGGCGACGAAAGATACGCAGTTTCACGCATCTTGGTTTTCAACGCGTTGCCGATTTCAGCACCCGGTCGACCATGGCGGGAGCAAGGCCGAGGTAATTTTTCGGTGAAGTGAGCGCATCGATCGTGGCGCGGTCGATCCTGGCAGAGACGCGCGAGTCGGACGAGAGCGCGTCCGCCAGCGTCAAACCTTTCTCGTTGGCGAGCCGGCAGGCGTCATAGACCACGTCATGCGCCTCCTGCCGCCCGATCTGCGGCGCGAGCCCCATCATGACCGCTTCGGCCACAATCAGGCCCCGGCTGATGGCGAGATTGTCGTTCATCTTCGCCTCGTCGACGATGAGACCCGCGAGCGCGAACTTCGCCTGGTGCAGCGCCCCGGCGGTCAGCACGAAACCTTCGGGGATCGCCATCCATTCGGCGTGCCAGGGGCCGGTGGCGCGCTCGAAATCCTGCACCATCGCATCCAGCATCAGGCCCGCATGCTGGCGTACCGCCTTGGACGCCGCCAGCATCAGTTCCGAGGAGATCGGGTTGCGCTTCTGCGGCATGGTCGAGGAGGCGCCGCGGCCCTTGACGAAGGGCTCGTAGACCTCGGCGAACTCGGTCGAGGCCATGATCATGATGTCGAGCGCGATCTTGCCGAGCGAGCCGGTGACGAGCGCGAGGAAGTTGACGGCCTCGGCAAAGCCGTCGCGCGCGACGTGCCAGGTCGAGGCGGGAACGCCGAGCTTCAGCTCGGTGCAGAGCGCCTCCTGCACCTCAAAGCCCTTGTCGCCGAGCGAGGCCAGCGTGCCGGCGGCGCCGGCGAACTGGCCGACCAGCACGCGCGGCTTCAATTGCGCCAGACGCTCGGCGTGACGGTCGAACATCGCGAGCCAGATCGCGGTCTTGTAGCCGAAGGTCACCGGCAGCGCCTGCTGGAGGTGAGTGCGCCCCGCCATCGGCGTGTCGCGATGGCGCTTCGAGAGACCGGCGAGGATCTTTCGCAGCTCCGCGATGTCGCGCTCGACGATCTCGAGGGCAGCACGTAATTGCAGCACCACGGCGGTGTCCATGATGTCCTGCGTGGTCGCGCCCCAATGCACGTAGCGGCCGGCATCGCCGCATTGCTTCACCATCTGGTGCACCAAGGGGAGGATCGGATAGCCGACGACGTCGGTCTCCTGCCGCAACAGGTCGAAATCGAGCGCGGCGACGTCGGTCCGCGCCGCGATCTGGTCGGCGGCGTCCTGCGGGATCACGCCGCATTTGGCCTCCGCCTTCGCCAGCGCCACCTCGACCTCGGCATAGCGCGCAACCAGCGCGACATCGGAAAACACCTCGCGCATCTCAGGCGTGCCGAAGGCGTCACGGAACAGCATGGAGTCGAGCACGGTGGTCGAGGCGTGAAAAGCGGGCATCGGCGTTTCTTCGTGGCTGTCGTTCTGTATGCGGGTAGCTTACGCACGTCGCCGTGTTCGGCAATGGACATTCGCAGTTCGTCACATGCTCAATGCCGTTACGGTGATCGCGCCGCCGCGCGTGCTCCGTCATCCCCGCGCAGCCGCGAAGCGGTTGCGCGAGGATGACGGAGGTCAATTGCGCCGATGGAGAAGCAGGGGTCCAGCCCGCGACAATCTGACCAGAGGCGCCACATTCTCTTTCAGGCTGTATTCCCATCCGAAAACCGCATGGCTGCCATCACGCGATTGTGGTGAACCGGGTTGACCGCTCGGCGGACTCACAGACTTCGAGTCGAAATGCATTTGATTTCATCATTGCCCGATGTTGTGAGGTCTGAGTTTTCGACGTGCAGTTTCTGTTCCGGGATCACCTTCTCGACACTGACCGGCGCGAGCTGAGCCGCGAGCAGGTTCCAATTTCCGTGGAACCGCAGGTTTTCGACCTCGTCGTCCATCTCATGGAAAACCGCGACCGGGTGGTCAGCAAGGACGAGCTGATCGACAAGATCTGGCACGGGCGCAGCGTCTCCGAATCCACCCTGACCAGCCGGATCAATGCGGCACGCAGGGCGGTCGGCGACAGCGGCGCGAGCCAGGCGCTGATCCGCACCATCGCGCGCAAGGGATTTCGCTTCGTCGGCGATGTCGAGACCAAGCTCGCAGCGACCACGCCGGAGCCCGGCCGGTGGATACAGGCGCCGCAGGCAGCACTCGCGCTGCCCGAGCGGCCCGCCATCGCCGTGCTGCCCTTCACCAACATGAGTGGTGACCGCGAGCAGGACTATTTCTCCGACGGCATCAGCGAGGACATCATCACCGCGCTGTCGAAGCTGCGCTGGTTCTTCGTCGTCGCGCGCAATTCCTCCTTCGTCTACAAGGGCCGCGCCGTGCACATCCACGAGGTCGCGCGCGAGCTCGGCGTGCGCTACGTGGTCGAAGGCAGCGTGCGGCGGAGCGGCGAGCGCGTGCGCATCTCGGCCCAGCTCAACGACGTCTCGACCGGCAGCCACCTCTGGGCCGAACGCTACGATCGCGAGCTTGCCGACATCTTCGCCGTGCAGGACGACATCACCGAGGCGATCGTCGCCGCGATCGAGCCGCAGCTCTATACGGCCGAGAGCTTTCGCGCCGGGCAGAAGCCGCCGGGCAGCCTGGATGCCTGGGACCTCGTGATGCGCGCATTATCGCACCACTGGCGCATCACCCGCGAGGACAATGCGGCCGCGCAAGGGCTGCTCGAGAAGGCCGTCGCGATCGATCCCGCTTATGGCAAGGCGCTGGGCCTGCTCGCGACAAGCCATATCTTCGGCGCGCATATGGGCTGGGCCGACATGGCCGCGACCGTACCGGTCGCCGAACGTGCGGCGCTTGCGGCGGTGGAGGCCGATCGCGAGGACGCCTGGGCTCATCACGGCCTCGCCTATACCTACCTGTTCCGCCGCCGCTTCGACGACGCGCTGGCGGAGTTCGAGCTGGCCCTGAGGCTCAATCCGAATTTCGCGATGGCGCACGCCTTCTATGGCGTCACGCTGTGCTACGCGGGACGATGGCAGGACGGCGATGCCGCCGCGCGCCGCGCGCTGCGGCTGAGCCCGCGCGATCCGCTTGCGGCAATCTATTGTGGGGTCGCCGCCTATGCCCAGTTCATCGGCCGCAATTACGAGGCAAGCTTGCAGATGGCGCGCGAATCGATGCGGCAGCGCGCCGATTTCGTCGGCGCACATCGCGTGCTGACGGCGGCCGCCGGCATGTTAGGTGATCCGGCCCTTGCCGCGTCCGCGCTGGAAGGCTTGCGCCGCGCCCAGCCCGGCATCTCGCTCGCCTGGATCACAAGCGAGCTGCCGATGCTGCTGGAGCAGGACCGCGAGCATTATCTCGAAGGGTTGCGGCGCGCGGGGATGGAGTAGACGTCTCGCGCAGATGGTCGCCCCCTCCTCCCATAAGGCCCGAAGGGAGAGAACAACCTAAGCCACCGCGCGCCTTCCGATGATGGCGAAACGGAGCTTGCCCGAGATGAAATCGATCGCGGCGACCGCGACCAGGATCATCAGGACCAGGAACGATACCCTCTGCCATTCCAGCACGCGGATCTGCTCGGCGAGCTGGAGGCCGATGCCGCCGGCGCCGACGATGCCGATGATGGTGGCCGAGCGGGTATTGGACTCGATGAAATAGAGCACCTGGCCGGCAATCACGGGCAGGACCTGCGGCAACAGGCCGAAGCGGATCTCGTGCAGCGCACTGCCGCCGGAGGCGCGGATGCCTTCGACCTGCTTCTGGTCGGCGCCCTCGATCGCCTCCGAGAACAGTTTTCCGAAGGCGCCGAAATCCGACACCGCGATGGCGAGCACGCCGGCGAAGGGGCCGAGCCCGACCACGTTGATCCACACCAGCGCCCAGATCAGCGTGTCGACGCCGCGGATCGAATCCAGGAAACGGCGGATCGGAAAGCGCGGGATGTTCGACGGCACGACGTTGCGGGCGGCGAGCAGGCTGACCGGCAGCGCGAACATAGCCGCGAGCGTCGTGCCGAGCAGGGCGATCGACAGCGTCTCGCCGAGCGCCTTCAGATAGATCGGCAGCGAGGTGCCGGGATCGGGCGGGATCATCATCAGACTGATCCAGCCGAGCTGGCTGAGGCCGGCGAGGAAGCGCGACGGCGAGAAGTCGAGATCGACGAGGCCATAGATCAGGATCGCGAACGCCGCGACGATCATCGCCGGCATTGCGAGCCGCGCCGAAGCGGGCCGATCGAACACGTCGGGATAGCGCGCGCGAAGCTGCGCGGTGTCGACCTCTTGCCGCCGCGTCACGTCCGCGCCTCCTTGCCGAACAGGCGGCCGCGCAGCCAGCCGGTGGTGATGTCGATGACGAAGACGGTGACGATGATGGTAAGCAGGATGGCGCTGACGTCCGAATAATAGAATTTGCGGATGGCGACGACGAGCTCCTGGCCGATGCCGCCGGCGCCGACAAAGCCCATCACGGAGGCTTCGCGGACATTGATCTCGAAGCGCAGCAGCGCGTAGCTGGCGTAGCCCGCGGTCACCTGCGGCACGACGGCAAAGCGCATGCAGGAGAGCCAGCTCGCGCCGGTGGAGCGGATGCCCTCGACCGGCTTCATGTCGGCGTTCTCGACGATCTCGGAGAACAGCTTTCCAAGCGCGCCGGTGGAATGGATCGCGATCGCAAGCACGCCGGCCATCGGCCCGAGCCCGAAGGCGATCACGAAGATCAGCGCGAAGACGATGCCCGGGACGGTGCGGGCAAATTCGAGCAGGCGCCGCACCGTGAAGCGCAGCCAGGGCGCGGGCGAGGTGTTTTCCGCCGCGAAGAAGTTCAGGACGAAGGCGAAGGTCGCGCCGATCAGCGTGCCGACATAGCTGATCAGCAGCGTCTCACCCAGCATCTTCAGCCATTTGCGCCAGCCCCACAGCCACTCGCCGACATCGGTCCAGACCCGCTGGCCGTTGTCGAGCGTGAGGATGCGATCGAAATAGCTGACGAAGTTGCCGAAATAGGTGAAGAGGGTGCGCAGGTTAACTTCGGCGCCGATCGCGGCGAGAAGCAGCGCGGCAGCGAACACCACAACGCCGAGCAAGAGACGGAGCCGCCTGCGCGCGACCGCCTGATGATAAGCGGCGTTCAGCGCAGCCAGTTGCTGCTCAGGCAGGATCGAAACCGCGACGGTCATCTGTTCAGGAAAAGTGGCCGATCAAAGAGAAAGAGCCGGGTCCATCGACCCGGCTCAAGTAGCTCGTCCCGAAACTCAGGACGCCTTCTTCTTACGCAGTGCATCGACGAACTTGATCAGCTCGATCGTGCCATCCCAATCCTTGGTGGTGGCGGGATGAAAACCCTTCTTCTGGCCGTCCTGGAGGCGGTCGAAGGCCGCCTTGTCCTTGGCCGGCGCGTCGAAGAACGCCTTTGCGATCGCCGCCTTCGCCTCTTCCGGCAGGTCGGAGTTGTAGGCGTAGGGGCCGTTGATGATCGGAGCCGACTTGTGGATGATGCGGAAATCGTCCTTCTTCATCGGCGAGCCGTCGGCATTCTTCAGCATGCCCTTGGTCAGCATCTGCGCCAGCGTCGAATCATCATCGCTGGTCCACTGGTTGGCCGCAACGTCGACCGTGCCCTGCGCCAGCGCCAGGATCGCGTTTTCGTGGCTGCCGGTGAAGACGACCTTGCTGAAATAGGTGTCGGCGTCAGCGATGCCCATCTTGTCGAGCTCGAAGCGCGGCACATTGTTGCCGGACGTCGAATTGGGGTCGACGAGGCCGAGGTTCTTGCCCTTGAGCTGATCGACGCTCTTGTAGGGGCTGTTCGCCTTGACGAAGAACACCGAATAGTAGCCGGTCGAGCCGTCGGCGTTGATGTCGTTGGCAAAGGCGTCGGTCTTGACGCCGGTCAGGCGGGCGCGGGCGAACGAGGCCGAGCCGTAGCTGGCGATATGGATGTTGCCGGCGCGCTGGCCTTCGATCACGGCAGCATAGTCGTTGGCGATGCGCAGCGTGACCTTCACGCCCAATTCCTTGGAGAGATAGCTCATGAACGGCGCCCAGCGCTCGGTAACGCCCGAGGCGTTTTCCGCCGGAATGACCGCGAAGGTCAGCTCGGGATATTTGGCTTTCCAGTCGTCGGCGAAGGCTGAAGTCGTGAACGCGAGCGCTGCGGCGCCGGCGAGAATTAATCTGCGAGTGATCATGATACCCTCTTCATCGGTTGGGGTCGGTTGACGCAAAAACTGGCAACTACAGAAGCCATGCGGCTCAGGCGGCGGCCGCCGTTCCGAGCGCCGGAATGCCCTCGGGCGCCGGCACCGGCGTGCCGCCCATGACGTCGGTGGCTTCGAGGTCGTAAAGTTCGCGCGCGACGTGATCGGTCAGCGCAGACGGCGCGCCGTCGAACACCACACGGCCCTGCGCCATGCCGATCAGGCGGTCGCAATAGCTGCGCGCCAGGTCGAGCGAATGCAGGTTGCAGAGCACGGTGATGCCGAAATGCTTGTTGATGCGCAGCAGTGCATCCATCACGATCTTGGTGTTGCGCGGGTCGAGCGAAGCGATCGGCTCGTCGGCGAGAATGATGTCGGGCTGCTGCACCAGCGCGCGGGCGATCGCGACGCGCTGCTGCTGGCCGCCGGAGAGCTGGTCGGCGCGCTGGGCGGCGAGTGCGGCGATGTCGAACTGCTCGAGCGCCGACATCGCCAGCGCCTTGTCGTGCTCCGGCCAGGTCTGCGACAGCGAGCGCCAGGCCGGCATCGTCGCGAGGCGCCCCATCAGGACGTTGGTGAGAACATCGAGCCGGCCGACGAGGTTGAACTGCTGGAAGATCATCGCCGAGCGCGCCCGCCACTGCCGCAGCTCCTTGCCGCGCAGCGCGGTGACGTCGATGCCGTCGAACAGGATGCGACCCTGCGTCGGCGTCACCAGGCGGTTGATGGTCCGGAGCAAGGTCGACTTGCCGGCGCCGGATCGTCCGATCACGCCGACGAATCCGCCGGGGGAAATTTGAAACGAAGCGTCGTCCACCGCGGCTTTTGCGCCAAAGCGGCACGTCAGACCTTCAACCACCAGCATGCAGGGCTCCAGAGTAGCTGGGACCCACCGCTAACGCCGACGCTTGACACTTGTGTGACATGCACGTTGCGGTGCGGCGATCCAACACACGTCATCCCCTGTCATCGCCGCGTCATGACATTGTCATCGAGCCGCTCGAAGAGGAACGCCCGCCCACACGCTTCGGATACGACATGGCCGGCAAAGCCCTTTCAGTCCAACCGACCATCGATCCCTCGGCCAAGCTGCACGAGACCAGGCTCGGTGCCTATACCGAGGTCGGGGCGCGCACGATCCTGCATGAAGTGAGCATGGGCGATTACTCCTATGTCGTGAACGATTCGCAGATCACCTACACCACCATCGGGAAATTCTGCTCGATCGCGGCGATGACACGCATCAATCCCGGCAACCATCCGATGCATCGCGCGACGCAGGCGCACTTCACCTATCGTTCCAGCGCCTATTTCGAGGGCGAGAGCGACGACACGGATTTCTTCGACTGGCGGCGCCAGCATCACGTCCATATCGGCGATGACGTCTGGATCGGTCATGGCGCGATCGTGCTGCCGGGCCGCAACATCGGCACCGGCGCGGTGATCGCGGCCGGCGCCATCGTCACCAAGGACGTGCCCGCCTACACCATCGTCGCCGGCAATCCCGCGCGGATCGTCCGGCGCCGCTTCTCGGAAGAGATCGCCGGACGGCTCGCCAGGCTGGCCTGGTGGGACTGGGATCACGACAAATTGCGTGAAGCGCTGCCCGATTTCCGTAAGCTCGGGATTGAAGATTTTCTCTCCACGTATGAAGCACGGGCACACTCCCCTGCCAACAAACGAAGCGCGGTCGCGTGACAGACATTTTCCTCGAGGGCGGCCGGGCCCTGATCGGCACCGAGTTGGTCGAGGCTTCACTCAGCGTGTCCGGAACGGACATCGCACAGGTCGATGCCGCCCGCGGCCGGGCTCGGCTCGCGATCGATGCGCGCAATCTGCTGGTGCTGCCGGGAATCGTCGATCTGCATGGCGATGCCTTCGAGCGGCAGATGATGCCGCGCGCCGGCGTAGACTTCCCGATCGACGTCGCGCTCGCCGACAGTGACCGCCAGGCGATCAGCAACGGCATCACCACCGTGTTTCACGCCACGACCTGCTCGTGGGAGCCGGGCCTGCGCAGCGCCGACAACGCGCGCGGCCTGATGGAGGCGATCGAGCGGCAGCGTCCGCAATTTGCTGCCGACACCCGCTTCCATCTGCGGCACGAGACCTACAATATCGATGCCGAGGCTGAGATCAGCCAGTGGCTCAGCGAGGGCCGCGTCGACCTGTTTGCCTTCAACGACCACATGGACGGGGTCGTTGCCGACATCTCCAATCCGCGCAAGCGCAACCGCATGATGGAGCGCACCGGACTGTCGAGCGAGAACTTCGACAAACTGGTCGCAGGCGTGGTCGCGCGCGCCGCCGAGGTGCCGGCCTCCGTGTCGCGGCTCGCTGCCACGGCCCGCGCGGCCGAGGTGCGGATGCTCTCGCACGACGACGCGACACCCGCGATGCGCCAGGAGTTTCGCGAGCTGGGCGCGATGATCGCCGAATTTCCGATCAACGAAGAGACGGCGCGGGCGGCGGCAAGCCACGGCGATGCCATCGTCTACGGCGCACCGAACGTCGTGCGCGGCGGCAGCCACACCGGCTGGACCAGGGCATCCGACATGATCGCAAAGGGGCTCTGCTCGGTGCTGGCGTCGGACTATTACTATCCCGCGCAGCTGCTCGCCGCGTTCCGCCTCGCCGCCGATGGCGTGTTGCCGCTGACGGAGGCCTGGAGCCTGGTCTCCGCCGGGCCGGCGCGCGCCACCGGCCTTGCCGACCGCGGCACCCTCGCCGTAGGACGCCGCGCCGACATCCTGCTGGTCGACGACACCGTGCCGCTGCGGCCGCGGCTGGTCGCGGTGATATCGGGCGGAAAGCTCGTGCATCTCACCGATGCGACACGACTGCTCAGCGCGGCGGCGGCGCCGCGCGAGGCTGTTGTCGCGGCATAAACCGGTTATGCTCGGGCAATGATTCCCCGTTACGCGATCTATTTTGCCGCCGGCGCCGACAGTGCGCTGACCCGCTTCGGCGCCGCACTGCTCGGCTATGACGCCTACACCGGCAACGAGGTGCCGTTCCCGCGCGAGGCGCTGCACGTCGCGCCGGACTGGCGCGATATCAGCGCCGATCCCCGCAAATACGGCTTTCATGCCACGCTGAAGGCGCCGATGGCGCTCGCACCCGGCAGCACCGAGGCGGAGCTGATGGCAGCCTGCGCGACATTCGCCGAAAAGGCACGGCCGATCCCGGCGATCCGCCCGATCGTCGACACCATCAGTGGCTTCATCGCCGTCATCCCGGCCGAGCCGGTCGATGCGCTCCAGCAGCTCGCCGCCGATTGCGCGCGCGAGTTCGATTCCTTCCGCGCGGCCCTCACTGCGGAAGATCGCGCGCGGCGGAAGCCCGACAAACTCACCGAGCGGCAGCGCGACTATCTCGACCGCTGGGGTTACCCCTACGTGATGGAGGAATTCCGCTTCCACATGACCCTGACCGGCCGGCTGGATGCAGAGCGCCGCGGCCCGATCCTGGAGATGTTGCGGACGCGGTTCGCGTCGCTTCGTCTCGACACGCTGGCGGTCGACCGCCTCGCCCTGTTCAAGCAGGACGAGACCAAGGCGCGCTTCCGCATCATCGGCGAGTGGGCTTTGCCGCGATAGACCTCAGCGCCAGCTCGCAAGATTGAAGCCGAGCGCGACCGCGCCAACCAGAACGAGACTGGTCGCCCAGACTGCGTCCAGATTGAACCAGCTACGCGAGACGAACCTCAATCCCAGATAGCGGTAGACCAGCCACGCCAGGCATCCGCCGGCGCCGACCATGGCGGCAACGTGCACCAGGGACACCAGCACCGCCATCCCGAGACTCGCCTTCATCAGCGCGCCCGCCGCCGCATGGCCGGCATCGAGCCCGAAGGCCTGGCAGAGCCCGAGATAGATTGGCACGAGCATCAAGGCGGCGCCGTGAGCAATGGCCACGGCAAATGACCAGAGCGCCAATCGCGTTGGCGCAATTCGTGCCAGCGCGCGGGGATGGCGTCGCACGATCAACCGATAGACACCGAAACCGATGACGAGAAGGCTCGCGCCGATCTGGATGGGACGTTGCCACTCGGCCAGCACGAGCAGGAACGCGAATGGCAGCAGCACGAGAAGTGTTGCCAGGAGATGCCCGGCCGACAGGGCCCACAACGCGCGGAAGAGCGCGCGTGGGTTCTTGTCCATGAGCCCGGCCGAAACGGCGAGCGGCCATCCCATTCCCGGATTGACCCCGTGGTAGAGACCGCTCGCGACAAGAGCGAGCCAGAGCCAGCCAAGCGCCGGGCTCGCGTGCCCCCCATCTAGACCGACGGGTAGCAAAAGGAGTCCGTCGAACAATCGCCGCCCTCGAGCCTGATCTGGTGCGCGCGATATCCGTCGGGGAAGCTCACGAAATAGTCCTTGTCGAGCTCGAGGCCGCCGTTGCGACCGACATTGGCCATGACCTCCACGCCCGGAACCCCATCGGGATAGAACTGGTCGTCCCAGGTGGAATAGAGCGAATTGGTCCAGTACACGCGCCTGCCGTCGCGGCTGATCTCGACCATCTGCGGACCTGCCGCAAATGCCTTGCCGTTCGGATGGGGGGTACGGCGCGCGATGCCGCCGATGTGAACGGAGCCCGCAAGCTTCGGCTTTCGCGGATCACTCACATCGTACTGGCGCATTTCACCCGTGCCCCAGCACGAGACGTAGAGAAACCGGTCATCCATCGACAGGTCGATGTCGGTCACCAGCGGCGGCACGGCGCCAAATCCCTGCAGCAGCGGCGGGAGCTGCTCCTTTGGCGCGGGTTCGGGCGGGATCGTCGCCGTCTTCTCGGCATGGAATTTTCCGCCTTCGCGCCACCAGGTCCAGATCGATGCTTCGAGATTGGTGGTGTCAACCACAACGCCAACGAAGCCGTATTCGCGAACCGGATCGTGCGCGGGCCGCACCTCCAGCGCCATCTGATGATTGGCGCCGAGGTCGATGGTCTGCACGTTGCGGCGGGCGCGGAGATCCCAGAAGTGGAGACAATGGCCATATTTGTTCGACAGCAGATCTTCCGGAACGATCCCGTTCTCGAACTGCGGCGGCAGCGCCCATTCGCTCGTCACCATGTAGTCGCGCGGCAAGTTCCACCAGAAATCATAGTGCCGCGTCTGCGGGCCACGGTCGATCTCCCATCGTCCAAGCACCTCGAACGTCTCGCAATCCATGATGAAAACGCCTGGAGGTCCGTTGGTGCCGTCCTTGCCGCCGCCGCCCAGCGTGCTCACGTAAATGCCGTCCGGCCCGCAATGGATGGTGTGCGGCCGCGAGTAGCCGGTCTTCTTGAAGACTTCCTCCGGTTCGATGATCTTGTGGATCTTGGCTTTGGTCGGATCGGGCTTGGTATCGATGATGTAGATCCGCGACGAGCGCAGCCCGGGGATGATGAGATAGCGCCGCTCGATGAAGGCGTGTCCGGCGAGCGGCGACAAGGCGGAGGAGCAGGCGTTCCAGCCGAAGTGATGAAACTCGTCGCCCTTGTTGGGCATCGTCACGGTGTGGACGATTTGGCTATAGGTCGGCGATCCCGGCTTGACGTCGATGACCGCGAGAGCATCCGGCTTTGAGAAATCCGGACTGAGCAGCAACGTATAGGCAAAGTTCTCCGCAGGTGCTTCCATCGCAAGCTTTGGCGATGCGTGAAAGGTGGGATCCGGCCTCATCGTCATGGCACTGCCTCCCTGTTCTGTCGGTTCGCGCCAACTGGCTCGGGATAGCGGCATAATGAAGAGCTGTTATGCGATGTCCTGAGATGCTCCGCGGGCTTGGTTGGCGAGCATACAATACGTCATCGCCGGGCCGCGGGAAACGGCCAGAGCCGCGCTAATTCGACGCCTTCGGGCAGAGGGAAGCCGGCGGGATCAGGCCAGGGCCGCGGCCCTGGCCTCAGTGTCGTCCTGGCGGAAGCCAGGACCCATAACCCCGGGGAGCGGTTGTGGCGCGAGATGGTAACCTCGAGTCTTCGTCAAACCGCATCCTGTGGTTATGGATCCCGGATCGGCGCGCGCTTGGGGCGCGCTTGTCCGGGACGACGTTGCGGAAGGAGATTGCTCAAGCAAACTCCGTCATTGCGAGCGGAGCGAAGCAATCCAGACTGTCACCGCGGACACATTCTGGATTGCTTCGTCGCTTCGCGCCTCGCAATGACGACGGTGGAGCAAGTGGCCGCGCTACTTCCCCCACCGCAGCGCCAGCGCATCGCGCTCCTTTGCCAGCTCCAAGAGCCCCGCGCGCGTCGCGGGATGCAGCGGCTGGAGCGGATGGCGCACGGCGTCCGATTTGATCACGCCGCCGGCCTGCATCATTGCCTTGCAGGCGATCAGGCCGCACTGGCGGTTCTCGTAGTTGATCAGCGGCAGCCAGCGCTCATAGGCGGCTTTCGCTTCCTCGCGCTTGCCAGCGAAATAGGGATCGATGATCTGACGGATGCCGTCGGGATAGCCGCCGCCGGTCATGGCGCCGGTGGCGCCGGCGTCGAGATCGGCCAGCAGCGTGATCGCCTCCTCGCCGTCCCACGGGCCTTCGATATCCTTGCCGCCCGCCTCGATCAGGCTGCGGAGCTTTGCAGCGGCGCCCGGCACCTCGATCTTGAAATAGCGGATGTTGGAGAAGTCGCGCGCCAGCCGGGCGAGCAGCTCGACCGAAAGCGGCGTGCCGGCGACCGGCGCGTCCTGGATCATGATGGGAATGTTGATCGCACCCGAGAGCACCCTGAAGAACTCGACGATACCTTTCTCAGGAACCCGGAAGGTCGCGCCGTGATAGGGCGGCATGACCATCACCATGGCGGCACCGGCGGCTTCGGCCTGCTTGCTGCGCGCGGCACAGACGGCCGAGCTGAAATGGGTCGTGGTGACAATCACGGGGACCCGCCCGGCGACCTGCTCCATCACCGCGTGCATCACGGTTTCCCGTTCGGCATCGGTGAGCACGAACTGCTCGGAGAAATTGGCGAGGATGCAGATGCCGTGCGAGCCGGCGTCGATCATGAAATCGATGCAGCGGCGCTGGCCCTCGAGGTCGAGCTCGCCGCGCTCGTCGAAGATGGTGGGCGCGACCGGGAACACCCCGCGATAGGGGCGCTGGGCCTTGTGGTGTGGCGTAACCGGCATCGAACTCTCCATCCCTGATATTCTCGCACATCTACCGCCGCACTCGCGCGGCACGACAGATGTACCCGGGGCGCGGATCGGCGGCAATGCCGATCCGCGTTCCCCTGGAACAGAGATGTGAAAGTTATGCGGTCTTCACCGCGCCGAGGAAACCTTCGACCGCGACGCGGAGACGGTCGGCGTCTGCCGACATCTTCTTCACGGAGTCCGACAGCACCGTGCCGGCGTTGCCGGTTTCCTGATTGAGCTTGGCAACGCTGCCGATGGTGTCGGTGACCTCGCGGGTGCCTTGCGCCGCCTGCTGGAAGTTGCGCGAGATCTCGGTGGTGGCCGCCCGCTGCTGTTCGACGGCGGCCGCGATCGCGGTCATCTTCTCGTCGATGCCGCTGATGGCGCCGCCGATGGAGCGGATGGCGGTCACGGCCTGCCCCGTCGCGCCCTGGATCTCCTCGACCTGGCGGGAAATCTCCTCGGTGGCCGTCGCGGTCTGCGCGGCGAGACTCTTGACCTCGCCGGCGACCACGGCAAAGCCGCGGCCGGCCTCGCCCGCGCGCGCAGCCTCGATGGTGGCATTCAGCGCCAGCAAATTGGTCTGGCCGGCGATGGCGTTGATCATCTTCACGACCTCGCCGATGCGGCTTGCGGTCTGGTCGAGGATCTCGACCGTGGCGTTGGTCCGCTCGGCCTGCGACACGGCCTCGCGGGCCTCGCGCGCACTCGACTGCACCTGCGCCGAAATCTCGCCGACGGACGCGGAGAGCTCCTCGGTCGCGGCCGCGATGGTCTCGAGATTGTTGGTGGCCTGCTCGGCGGAGGAGGCGACCGCCGCGGTCTGGCTGCTGGATTCCGAGACCAGCGTACGCACATCGGTCGCCGTCGCGTCAAGCTCCCGCGCCGACGCGGCAACGCTGTGGATGACGGCTTGCACGGTGTCGTCAAAGCTGCGGCAGGCGGCATCGACGGAGCCGGAGCGGGCAAGCTGGAGCGCCTGCTGCGATTCACGTTCCTGACCGAGACGCTCGGCGGTCGCGGCGCTCTCGCGCAGGCTTTCGAGCGCGGCCGCCATGGTGCCGAACTCGTCGGGATACCGGGATTGCGGAACCGGTGTCGCGTAGTCACGCGCGCCGATGCGGGCGATGGCATCCAGAATGGCGCGCACCGGACGCATGAGGCGAGTACGCACCACATAGACGCCGGCCAAGGTCACCGCGAGCGCCACAAGGAAGGCGAGCGACTGCACGACGAGATTGGTGAGGGCCTTGCCCTGAACGGCCTCCGCGCGCGCGATCGACTGGTCCAGCGCTTTGTTCGCGACCGCGACGATGGGCGCGAACGGCGACTGGCACAGCGCATTCCATTCCGAGGCGGGCATCGCGGGCTTGCCGCTGCCGTCAAAATTCCTGGTGAGCTCTCCGATCTGCTTCAGGACGCCATCGGTCTTGGCCTTCGCGTCCGACGCTGCCGTAACCAGCTCGGCCGTCACCCCGGGCGCAGCCAGCAACTCGGCCATCCCCGCCCAGCCAGAGGCGATCGTGCCATCCCATTGCGCCACCGACCGCTTCTGAACGTCGTCGAGCGGCTTGCTGCTGTTGACGTTCGGGCGAAGCGACGAACAATGGACCCCATAACGGTCGCGCACCTGCCAGGCGAAGCGGCGGACCTGAATCATGCGGGCGATATAGGGATCGTTCATCCAGGCGCGGTTTGACACCGCGGTGGAGGCGAGGTTCGCGGTGTCGATGACCTTGGTGACGGCATCGTACCAGACATTGGTACGCTCCATCTTGCGCTCGGCCCGCGGACGCTTGGCTTCGTCGTAGAACAACTCGAACTGCGGCGCGGCTTCGTTCCAGCGCTGCTTCAGGGTATTCGCGAGTTCGTCGCGCCGGTCGAATTCGATCGTGGAGAGCGCCGAAGCGATGGATTCATAGCCGGCCTGCTCGGCCTTCTCGGCGGCCGCCAACTTGGCCCGCGGCTCGTCCTCGCCGAGCAGCGCGCTCTGGGCGTCGCCGCGATTGTTGCGCAGCGACAGCACGCCGTGGAAGATGGTCTTGTCGGCGGCGGCAAGGCGCGCGGTTTCGAGACTGTCGCTGTAGCGGCCAAAGGCCCCGACCATCTGGATCGCCGTGCTGGCCAGCGCGCCGGCCGCAAGCAGGGCCATCAAGGTCAGAAGAAGCGAGCTTACCGATTTCTTAAACATTGCCATGGGGTCAAGGGGCCTACTCTTCACGAGTGGCCACCTTGCATCGCAACCTGCCAATGTTTCGTTAAGGTTTTAGTCGATCCGCACCCCATTCGGGCGGCCCGCTTTTTACGCGACTTTCGTGAAATCGGGCGCTCGGCGCTCGGCAAACGCCGTGAACGCTTCGCGCGCCTCCGCGGTGCGCAGGCGCTGCGCGAAGTGCTCGCCTTCCGCCTGCATCTGCGCGACCAGCGCCTCGCCGTTGCGCATCAGCTTCTTGGTGGCGGTGAGCGCGCCGGCCGGCTGGCGGGCGAGACGCTGCGCCAGCGCGAGGGCCTCCGCGTCGAGCTTGTCGAGCGGGACAACGCGGTTGGCGAGCCCCCATTCCAGCGCAGCCTTCGCCGGCACCGTCTCGCCGAGCGCGAACATCTCGTAGGCGCGGGCATAGCCGATGCGTGCCGGCATCAGCAGGCTGGAGGCGGCTTCCGGCACCAGCGCGAGGCTGACGAAGGGCGTCGAGAGCTGCGCATTGTCGGCGAGCACGACGAGGTCGCAGTGCAGCAGCATCGTGGTGCCGACGCCGACGGCGCGGCCCTGCACGGCTGCAACCAGCGGCCGCGTGCAGCGCGCCAGCGACTGGATGAAGCGTATGACGTTACGGCTTCCTTCCGACCTTCCGCTCGCAACGGCCGCGAACTCGCCGACGTCGTTGCCGGCGGTGAACATGTCGCCCTCGCCGCGGATCAGGATCACGCGGGCGGACGGATCGGACTCGGCAGATTCGATGGAATCGGCGAGCTTGCCGTACATCGCATCGGTCAGCGCGTTCTTCTTGTCGGGGCGCGCCAGCGTAAGCGTCAGAATTCCACCGTTGTTCTCGATCCGGACATGCTCGGTCATTGGGCTCTCCTCTTATTCCTCTGGATCTCTTGCAGGGTCTCTTGGAAACTTGTCCTGAATGCTTGTCAGCCAGCGCGCGACGATGTCGATCTCCGCGCTGGAGAATCCCTCTGTCAGCGCCGCGTTGATCTCCGCGGCCGAGGTTTTCGCCTGGGCCAGCGCGGTACGTCCCTTCGGCGTCAGCCACACGCGCCAGGCGCGTCCGTCCTCGCGATCGGCCCGCCGCTCGATCAGCCTTGCGGCTGCGGTGCGATCGACGAGCCCGGAAATGCCGGCCGGCCCCATATCCAGCGCCGCGCCGGCCTCTCCCATCAGAACGCCGTCCTGTCTGCCGAGGATGAACAACAGCCCCGCCTGCGCCGGCGTCACCTCGTTCTCGGGCTGCGCGGCCATCCAGCGCTGCAGCCGGCGTTGTGCGACGTTGAGCAGGTAGATCAGCCGATGATGCCTCGCTGCGGCGTCATTATTTCGCATGCGAAATAAATAACCGAAGCCGACCGGATTGTCAAAGGGCGGCTGCCGGGCCTAGGCAGCGCGACAACCGTCCAGAAACAGCGTCGCACAGGTCTTGACGCGACGCTCGATGTCCTTGCGTGACGGCAACGCCACCCCGCCATAGATCGCCGCACGCTGCGGCGCCGATGCGACCATGCCGATCAGCATGCCGGCGGCCTCCTCGACGTCATCGAGCGCGATGCGCTTCTTCTTCACCTGGGCGCGCAGCCAGCCGGCCAGCGCCGTGACGGTGCGGGCGATGCCGTTCTTGTAGAAGTTGGCGGCGAGTTCCGGGAATGCGGCCGACTCCTGCAGCACCATGCGCTGCAACGCCACGACTTCGGGATCGAGCGCGAGGTCCGCGCAGGCCAGCAGCGCGGAGCGCAGGCTCGTTTCGATGTCGACCTCGTCGCTGGCCTGGAGATCGACCGCGGACAGCAGCCGCTCGAGCCTGTCGGCGCACATCGCCTCGAACAGCGCGGCCTTGCCGGGGAACAGACGATAGAGCGTCTTGGTCGAGATGCCGGCGCGGCGCGCCAGTTCCTCGGTGCTGGTCGCCGCATAGCCGTCACCGGCAAAGGCCTGCCGCGCAACGTCGAGGACGATTCCCTTCGTCTCCTCGTCGCTGCGCAGTTGCGGCCGTCCACGCGGGCGGCACTCCCCCGAAAATTTTGCGTCTGACGATTTTGCTCGAGCCATGCCTTTACATGATGCCTGTCATTCCATTGACAATTCCGAAGCTAGTCTCATTTTGGAAATTATCAAGTTTCCTAAATCAGGGGACCCGGCCATGACCGTCCACACCACCCCGACTGCTGTTGCCCAGACCGCCCTTCCAGCGACCGCCTTGGAGGGCGTCCTGCCTGCCGCACCGACCCAAATCCGCCGTCAAAAGCTCAATCTTCGCAAAGCGTTGCTGATGGGCGCCGCGATCGTCGCGCTGGCCGGGGCGAGTTGGTACGGCTACGACTACTGGGCCGTCGGCCAGTACCTCGTCTCCACCGATGACGCCTATGTGAAGGCCGACAACACCACCATCGCGCCGAAAGTCAGCGGCTATCTCAACCGCGTTCTGGTCGCCGATAACGAGCATGTGAAGGCCGGCCAGGTGCTGGCCCGGATCGACGACCGCGACTTCCGCGTCGCGCTCGACCAGGCCAGGGCCGATGTCGCCGCCGCAAGTGCCACGGTGACGAGCAAGGAAGCGCAGCTCGAGGTTCAGCAGGCGGTGATCGCCGCCGCCAAGGCGACCATCGATGTCGACACGGCCGCGAAGACATTCGCAAGCCAGGAGAACACGCGCTACACCAACCTTGCCGCAACCGGCTATGGCAGCGTGCAGAATGCGCAGCAGGCGCAAGCACGCGACGCCGGCGCGGACGCCGCGATCGCTCGCGACAACGCCAACCTCATCTCCGCACAGAAGCAGGTCGATCTGCTCAAGGCCGAGATCGTGCAAGCCACGGCCGCCGCCGCGCGCGCAGCCGCGATCCAGCAGCAGGCCGAGCTCAATCTCGGCTACACCACGATCGTCTCGCCGATCGACGGCGTGATCGGCAACCGTTCCTTGCGCGTCGGCCAGTTCGTGCAGGCCGGCACGCAGCTGATGTCGATCGTGCCGACGGATGGCGCCTATGTCGTCGCCAATTTCAAGGAGACGCAGCTCACCCACGTGCAAGCGGGACAGGCCGTCGACATCGAGGTGGACATGTTCCCCGGCCAGATCGTGCACGGCCACGTCGATTCCATCGCGCCGGCCAGCGGCCAGGAATTCGCGCTGCTGCCGCCCGACAACGCCACCGGCAATTTCACCAAGGTGGTGCAGCGTATCCCGGTCAAGATCGCGCTCGATGCCGCGCATGGCCCCGCGATTGCGCTCCGGCCCGGCATGTCCGTGATCCCGACCATTGCAACACGTTCGACCGCGCCGACCGCGAATGCGGTCGCGGCGCCCAAAGCGAAGCTCGTCTCCGGAGGGTCGTGCCATGTCAAACAGCCTCTCAATTTCGACGCAAGCAACACCGGCCGCGACGCCTGAACGCATAGTCGCCGATCCGAATCGCGCGAGCGCCGCGACCTGGATCGCCGTGCTCGCCGCCATGATCGGCTCGTTCATGGCGATCCTGAACATCCAGATCACCAACGCCTCGCTGCTCAACATCGAGGGCGGCATCGGCACCGGCGCGGACAACGGCTCCTGGATCTCGACGTCGTATCTGATCGGCGAGATCATCGTGATCCCGCTGACCGACTATTTGAGCCGCGTGTTCTCGTTCCGCCGCTACATGCTCGCGAGCGCGTCGCTGTTCGCCGCGTTCTCGGTCGCCTGCGCCTTCACCAATGACCTGCCGTCGATGATCGCGATGCGCGGCCTGCAAGGCTTTGCCGGCGGCGTGCTGATCCCGATGGCATTCACGCTGGTTCTGACCAAGCTGCCGAAGCCGCGGCAGCCGGTGGGGCTCGCGATCTTTGCGCTGTCCGTCACCTTCGCCCCGGCGATCGGTCCGACCATCGGCGGCTACCTCACCGAGACCTATGGCTGGCGCACCATCTTCTTCGTCAACGTGATCCCGACCGCGGTGATGGTGGCGGCGCTCTATCTGACGCTGGAGAAGCAGAAGATGCAGCTCGGCCTCCTGAAGGAAGGCGACTGGGCCGGCATCGTCACCATGGCGATCGGGCTGTCGGCGCTGCAGGCGGTGCTGGAGGAAGGCAACAAGGACGACTGGTTCTCCTCGCCCTTCATCGTCAAGCTCGCGGTGATCGCGGCTGTCAGCCTCACGTTGTTCGTCACGATCGAGCTCACGATCGAGAAGCCGCTGATCCGGCTGCGCCTGCTCGCTCAACGCAATTTTGGCTTCGGCACGCTCGCGATGACCATGGTCGGCTTCGCGCTGTTCGGCTCGGTCTACATCCTGCCGGCCTATCTCGGCCAGGCGCAGGGCTACAATGCCGAGCAGATCGGCAATGTGCTGGCCTGGACCGGCCTGCCGCAACTCGTGCTGATCCCGCTGATCCCGAAGCTGATGCAGCGCTTCGACACGCGCTACATCGCGATCACCGGCCTTCTGATCTTCGCCTATAGCTGCTTCATGAACACGGCGATGTCACCTGACTATGCCGGCGACCAGCTCTGGATCCCGAACATCGTGCGCGCCGTGGGACAGGCCATGGTGCTGACGCCGCTGACCTCGGTGCTGACGGGCGGCATCGCGCCGCAGGACGCAGCCGCAGCCTCCGGCATCAGCAACATGTTCCGCAATCTCGGCGGCGCGATCGGCACGGCGACGCTCGCCACCATCATCACCAAGCGCGAACAATTCCACTCCAACATCATCGGCCAGTCGGTCACGCTCGGCCGCGAGGAGGTCCGCACCCGCATCGCGCAGATGACGGACTACTTCATCGCGCACGGCGTACCCGACCCCCATGCCGCGCGCGAACAGGCCATCATCGCGCTCGGCAAGACGGTGAAGCGCCAGGCATTGGTGATGGGCTATTCCGACACCTTTGCAGTGATCGGCGTCGTGCTGGTGCTCGCCGCGATCGCGGTGGTGTTGACCCGGCGCGTGAAGGCCGCGGGTGGGCCGGCGCATTGAGTCATCTCCCTCTCCCCGCAAGCGGGGCGAGGTGAAGGCCAGATCTCACTGCGCGCAGAAATAGCTCGACGCCTCCGTCACCGACCCCGCCTTGTAGTGCGGCCAGGCCGGCCAGCGGCACAGCGGCAGCGCGCGGACGACAGGGAACGCGGGCGCTTCGACCTTCTGCTCGGCCACTTCGAGGTCGCCCGGCGCCTGGTCCTTTTCGACCCAGTCGACCAGCACGCTCAGCATGTCGACATTGGCCGGCGCGCCGGAACCGACATGGTCGACGCCGGGCGCCGTGTAGAGCCTTGCGAACAACTCCGTCGTCGCCGAGCCCATCAGGCGCTCAACGCTCTCGAAATAACGGATGCCGGCATAGGGACTCTGGGCATAGTCGGCCATGTGCTCAAGGATGATCAGCTTGCCCTTGCGCTCGCGAAAGCGACTGAGGTCGGGATTGGTCGAGTCCATGAGGTTCGAGACCTCGAGTATCCGCGCCTTGTGCTCCTCCACCTTGTAGGTGGGGACGTCGAGCTTGGGATCGCGCGCGAACACGTATTGAATGCCGCCAGCGCCGTAGATCCAGGCGATGCCGTTGTTGGGCGCAGGCGGCTGTGCCGGCGGCGCGGTGCCGAGCCACCACGCGACCCAGCCGCCGGTCGGACCGATCGCGGGCGTGTCTTCGCCCGAGACGCCCCAGCCCGGATAGTCGTCGAGGCCGTTGGCGAGCGCGAACGGGAATTTGTAGGTCGCATGCAGCGTGTCGATCGCCTTGATCTGCGCATCGGTCAAGCACTGATCGCCCGTCTTCCCGCTGGCGCAGCGCAGCGTCCCGACCTTGAACGCCGCCTTGCAGGTGACGGGATCCTGCACCAGTGCATCGTTGGAGCCGTCGGCCTTGTCGCAAGCCGCCCGCACGGCATCGCCGACCAGCTTCACCTGCGCCGGATTGATCCAGCCGTCGCCCATGGTCACGAGGCCCGAACGCGTGCCAGCATGCTGCAAGCCGACCCAGTTGATGACGGGCACGCGGGCAAAGATCCCGTCGAAATCATCAGGGTAGCGCTGCGCCATGGTCAGGCCTTCGCGGCCGCCCTCGGACGAGCCCATGAAGTACATCTTCTCGGGCTTCTTGCCGTAGGCGCGCTGCATCAGCGCGACGGCAACGTCGCGAACCTTCTTGTAGGCGCGATGGGCGAAGTTCTCGAACGCTTCGTCATTGAGCGCGAACAATTGCGGCGGCTCGCCCGGCTTGGATTCGTGGCCGGAATCGGTGCCGTAGGTGACGAAGCCGCGCGCGAGCGGCGACGGCTTGTCGAACGGATAGGCCGGCGGCAGCGCAAGACCGGTGATCAGCACGCCGTTGAAGCCGCCGCCGCCATATTGCACCGACCGCCCGTTCCATTCGACGGGAAGGTTGACCTGGAATTTGATCGGCGGCGCCTTGGGATCGACGGGATCGATGTGGCCGAGCACCTTGCAGAAGCCGGGATTAGCCGGCGTGATGCGCCCCGACGGTGTCGGGCCGCGCTCGGCAACGGCGAGTTGCGATGGCGCCTGCAACGTCGCGGAATCGATCTTCACGGCGTCAGCGCCGCCGACGAGCCCCTTGCAGATCGTGTCGGCATCCTCCGCCAGCATCACCGCCGACGCGCTGCTCGCGCTCATTGCGGCCGCCGCGCCCACGAGCCATGCACAGAGCTTCGCTCTCTTTCGCGTCATCGTTTCCACCCGGCGTTCGCTGTTTGTTGGATTTTGGTCAGTTGGCCGCATTGAATGCAACCTTCAACGTTCCGTCAATCGCTCACGTTCGCATTTTGATCAGAACGATCCCAACACACTGCCCAGCACGATCACGACCACCAGCGCCAGCAGCGACGTCACGATGCCGACCATCACAATGTCGAAATAGCTGTCACGGTGCGTCAGGCCGCAGATCGCGAGCAGGCTGACCACCGCGCCATTGTGCGGCAGGATGTCAAGCGTCCCCGAGCCGATCACCGCGACGCGATGCATCAGCGAGAGGTCGATCCCGGTGCGTGCGGCGAGCTCGACATAGGTCGGGCCGAGCGCTTCGAGCGCTATGGTCAGCCCGCCTGATGCCGAACCGGTCAGCGCCGCCAGGACGTTGGTCGCGACGGCGAGCGAGACCAGCGGTCCGCCCTCGATCGCCAGCACCCAGTCGCGCACGATCGTGAACGCCGGCAGCGAGGCGACGACTGCGCCGAATCCGACGAGGCTGGCGACGCTGAACGCAGGCAGCACCGACGCATTGGCCCCGGCGTCCATGGTCCGGCGAAGCGCCGGCAGGCGGGCCCGGTTCAGCGCGATGGTCGTGACGATGGCCGCCGCCAGCGCCACCGCGACCGACCACACGCCCGCGACGGCCGCGAGCGACGTTTCGCCAAAACGCTGCTCGGCGAGATAGCTGACATCGAGCCGCGGCAGCACCACGAGCGACATCACCAGATTCACGGTGACGACGACGGCCAGCGGCGCGATGGCGTTCGGCACGGGCGAAGGCCGGTCGCTGCGATGACCGTGTTGCAGTTCAGCCGGATCGAACTCGCGCGCGGTCGTTGCGCGCTCGCGCACGAGTTCGTCGGCGGCAGCCTGCTCGATCAAGCCGTCGGCATCGTCGCCATAGCCTTCTCCGGCGCGGCGGGCTGCTGCCTCGGCGCGATGCAGCCACCACAATCCTGTCACGAGCATGATGAGGGAGGCAATGATGCCGAGGCCCGGCGCGGCGAACGGCGTCGTCCCGAAGAACGGCATCGGGATCGCATTCTGGATCGACGGCGTGCCTGGCAGGGCCGACATCGTGAAGGTCGACGTTCCCAGCACGATCGCGGCCGGGATCAAACGACGCGGAATCGAAGCCGCGCGAAACAG
Source organism: Bradyrhizobium sp. WSM2254 (assembly GCF_000472645.1). Lineage (NCBI taxonomy): Bacteria > Pseudomonadati > Pseudomonadota > Alphaproteobacteria > Hyphomicrobiales > Nitrobacteraceae > Bradyrhizobium > Bradyrhizobium sp. WSM2254. Next base: position 224,116 of record NZ_AXAB01000009.1, read on the forward strand.
CGAACGGGCCATGGGAACGATGACGAAGAACGCGACGAACAGGCTGACGCCGCCATAGGTGACCAGCGCGCCGGCGAGAACGACCGCCAGGATCACGCGCCGCTCGCCAAGGCGCTCCGCCATAAAGCCGGCGACCGACGTCACCGCGCCGCTGTCATCCATCAACTTGCCGAAGACAGCGCCAAGCAGAAAGATCGGGAAGAACTGCGCCAGAAATCCCGCCGCATTCACCATGAACACCTGGGTCAGGTTCGCAAGCAACGGTTCGCCGCCGAACAGAGCAGCAACGAGCGCCGCGAACGGCGCGAGCAGAAGCACGCTCCAGCCGCGAAAGGCAAACAGGACAAGCAGGCCGAGCCCGACGAGAAGGCCGAGAAGACCCATGTCTCAGCACTCCGTCAGCAGGACATCGAGATCAGCGGTCGATTGCCGGCCGATGTCGGCACCATGCTCGGCGAGAAACGCGTCCGCGGCCATGCGCCCCTCGGCGCGCAGCATCGAGACGAATTCCCATTCCGCGTTGAGTTTCGAGGACGCGCCGAACTTCGTCAGCATGTCGCTCTTGATCCGGTGCGTCCGCATCTTCGCCCAGCGCGCGCCCTCGCCGCTGCCGGGGTCGGCCGCCTGGCGCAGCAGCGCGATCATGCGCAGTTCCTTCATCAGCGGCGAGTTGAACGAGATCTCGTTCAGCCTGTTGAGGATTTCAGCCGCTGTCCGCGGTACCTCCGGCCGCTCGGTCGGATTGATCTGGACGAGGATGGTATCGTGCGCGTCGCTCTCGCGAACCAGCGGCGTGATTGTCGGGTTGCCGGCGAAGCCGCCGTCCCAATAGGGCTCGCCGTCGATCTCGATGGCACGGAACATGGTCGGCAGGCAGGCCGATGCCAGCAGCACATCCGCCGTGATCTCCGCGTTGCGGAAGATACGGCCGCGTCCGGTGCGCACCCGCGTCGCGGTGATGAACAGTTGGATCGGCGAGCGCACGAGGCGTTCGAAATCAATGCTCTCGGCCAGCACTGCGCGCAGCGGGTTGTAGCCGGTTGGATTGAGGTCGTAGGGCGACAACACGCGCGACATCAGATCGGTGAGGATGTAGAAGGGCGACGTATCGAGGGTCCAGCGCCCCATCAGCCGGTCGAGCGGCGAGCGTTGGAGCGGACTGAAGGCCGCGGCCCTGGAGACGCGGCGCCAGTATTGTTCGAGCGCATCACGTGCGCCCTCGGCGCCGCCGGCCGCCCAGCCGTCCGCCAGGACCGCCGCATTCATCGCGCCTGCGGAGGTTCCGGAGATCGCGGCGATCGTGAGCCATCTCTCTTCCAGAAGACGGTCGAGCACGCCCCAGGAGAAGGCGCCGTGCGAACCGCCACCCTGCAGCGCGAGGTCAATCAGTACGACGTCCCGTTCCATGGCGGCACCGACGCAACTGAAGCTCAAATTCGACGCGATTTGTAACGCGCCGAAGATGGCGGCAGTTTAGAGAGCCATGGCCGTAGAATGCAACCGGAACGTGGGCGATCTAGTGCTCGAATACCAGCCTTGCGCCGACCGTGCCGTCGAGGGCGCGGATCTGCTGGAGCAGCGTGGCCGAATCCTGACCGGCGAGATCGGCGTCGAGCACGACGTAGCCGAGGTCGCCGGCGGTCTCCAGATATTGCGCGGCGATGTTGATGTCGCGCTGGAGGAAAACCTCGTTCAGCCGCCGCAGCATGCCCGGCACGTTGCGATGGACATGGCTGAAGCGCGCGCCCGAGGGACGCAGATGCAGCTGCACCTCCGGGAAGTTCACCGCGCCCATCGTCGAGCCGGTGATGAAATAGTCGACCAGCTTGCGCGCGACCTCGCCGCCGATGCGCTCCTGCGCCTCTTCGGTCGAGCCGCCGATATGTGGGGTGAGGATGACGTTGTCGAGGCCCTGCACCGGGCTCTTGAAACGATCGGAGTTCGAGGACGGCTCGACCGGAAACACGTCGATGGCGGCCCCTGCGATGTGACCGTCGCGTAAGGCGCCTGCGAGCGCATCGAGATCGACCACGGTGCCGCGGCTGTTGTTGATCAGGAACGAGCCCGGCTTCATCGCCCGCAGTTCCTTCTCCCCGATCATGCCTGATGTCTCCGGCGTCTCCGGCACGTGCAGACTGACGATGTCGCTCTGCGCCAGCAGCTCTTCGAGCTTCTCGACCGGCTCGGTGTTGCCGTGGCGGAGCTTGTCGGTGCGGTCGTAATAGATCACGCGCATGCCCATGGCCTCGGCCAAGGTCGAGAGTTGCGAGCCGATATTGCCGTAGCCGATGATGCCGAGGGTGCGGCCGCGCACCTCGCGGCTGCCGGCCGCGGACTTGTCCCAGCCGCCGTCATGGGCCGAGACCGAGCGTGGAAAGATCTGCCGCAGCAGCATCACGATCTCGCCGATGACGAGCTCGGCGACGCTGCGCGTGTTGGAGAACGGCGCGTTGAAGACCGGAATACCGCGCTTGCGCGCCGCCAGCAGATCGACCTGGTTGGTGCCGACGCTGAAGCAGCCGACCGCAAGGAGCTGATCGGCGGCCGCCAGCACGTCGTCGGTAATCTGGGTGCGCGAGCGGATGCCGAGCAGCGACACGCCCTTGAGCGCCTGGCGCAGCGCCTCGCCGTCCAGGGCCTTGGTCAGACGCTCGACATTGGTGAAGCCCGCGCTCCGGAACAGGTCCACGGCACTGTCATTGACGCCTTCGAGCAGCAGCGCCTTCGCGCTCCGCTCAGGGCTTTGGCCTGGGGCTGGCATAGAATCTCCATGAATGGCGGCTTTGCCGCAGCTCATAAACCGCGGACGAGGCGCAGCACAATAGGGTTTGGATACGGGGAGAAGATGGCGGGGCGGGCGGGTGTGCTTGGCATCCCACCAGCCCCGGCATCCCAGCACACACAATAGCCGCCCCGTCATCCTGAGGTGCAAGTGGCGCGATGCTTGGCAGCGCGCCGGGAGCCTCGAAGGATGAACGGCCCAGATGCAGCCGGGCCGTCGCCCTTCGAGGGCCGCTGAAGAAGCGGCCACCTCAGGGTGACGGTATCCAGAATCAAATCACATAAAACCCGTGCGTCCCGTCGAGCCGGAGCTGCTCGACCAATCCATATTCCCAATCGAGGTAGGCCTGCATCGCACCTTCGGCGACATCGGTCCCCTCATAGGGACGGCGGTAGCGATGCGCCGGATCCGGCTTCGGCAGCACGAGCGGCGGACCGACCTCCAGCGCACCGTCATAGCCGCTCTCGAGCACGTAGACCTCCCAGCCCATCTGCGCGAGCCAGGACGCCGTCATGTCGGCGCGCACGCCCTTGTCGTCGGTCAACAGAATGCGTGCGCCGCGCACCGGTGCGGCCATGTCGGTCTCCTGGACGAGCTGACCGCCCGGATAGTGACGGAAGCCCGGAAGGTGGCCAGCCGCATAGTCCTCCGCATCTCGCACGTCGAAGCGGTAGAGCGTGCGATCGGTCTGCGCGAGCAGAGCAGCCATCTCGCTCGCGCCGATGTGGCGGACGCCGGCGCGATAGGCGACGTCGCGGGCATTGGCCGGACCGCCTTCGAACGGTCCGATCGCCCCGCGCCGGTCGGCGCCATGGTTGAGCGCATGCCGTGCCAGCGTCCAGCCGATGGTGCCGTTGCGCAGCGCGCGGACCTTGTTGGGCACGCCGGCATTGATCAGCGACTGGGTGCCGATGATCGAGCGCGTCCGCCCGGCACAATTGACGATGATGGTGGTGTCGGGATCGGGCGCGGCTTGGCCTGCCCGCAGCACCAGCTCCGCGCCGGGCACGCTGACCGAGCCCGGAATGTTCATGGTCGCATATTCGTCGAAGCGGCGGACGTCGAGGATGGCGATGTTGGCCTTGTCCGCGATAAGCTTGGCGACCTCGTCAGCACTGAATGACGGCGTGTGCCGGCGCGCCTCGACCAGCTCGCCGAACGCTTTCGAATAGGAGTTGACGTCCTCGAACACCTGATAGCCCGCATCGCGCCAGGCCTTCAGCCCGCCATCGAGCGCGCGGACATTGCTGTAGCCGAGCGCAGTCAGGCGTTCTGCTCCGGCCGCGACCAGCCCCTCACCGTCATCATAGAGCACGACCGGCACGTCCTTGCGCGGCAGCCTCACCTCGGCTTCGACCGCAATCCGGTTCGCGGCCATGTTGGCAGCGAACAAGGGATGACCGGTGGCGAACGCGGCCTCGTATCTGAGATCGAGCAGCGCGATCTCCTCGCGCAGCAGCAGCGCGCGGCGGATATCGGCGGGGGTGACGGTCGGGATCGTCATCGGACATGCAGCCTTCGAAGTTTGAACAGGGCGCTTTTGGCCGATTGCGGACCGCTTGACCAGCCCGACGGGGGCATGCCCTTCCGCTCTGCGGCGTGCAATCCCGTGGAGCTGCTGAAAAGAAGCATGTTGTCCGAGGGCGCGGGGCGGGTAAAGCTCCGATTCGTGCGTGGGGGGAGGGGCAGCATGCGAACCATAAAATTCCTGGTGGTGTTTCTGGTGCTTCCGGGTGCGGCCATGGCCGCGCTGACCAATGCGGAGCGCAAGTCCCAATTCGAGCGGGCGATGGCCTCGATCATAGCAGCGACGACGCCGACCGTGTTCGGCTTCGTCCGCGACACGCTGATCAAGGACTACGTCGCCTGCAAACCCAACAAGGGGCAGGCCGTGGAGCTCATCAGCGCGAGCTATTTTCGGTCCTGTGAGCACGAGGACGCGTCGGCCACCGGCGAGCGCTCACTGGAAGCGTGCCAGTTGCGCTATGGCAAGCCGTGCGCCCTGCTGGCGGTGAACGAGGAGATCGTCGCGGAAGGTGAACTGACAGCGCGGGACATGCCGCGCCTGCATTATGCGGGCAAGTATGATCTGTCCCAGATTCCGATCATCCGGCGGGTGACGCGACAGCGCCCCGACGTGCAGAATTACGACAAGGCCATGGAGCCGAAAGCGATGGCCATCCACCCCTGGGGGAAGCTGTTCATCTCGGCGGGCGATGCGAGCTTGAAAGATGCCCAGGCCTCCGCACTTGCAAAATGCAACAGCGATCCCACGCGAAATGGCCGGGATGGCGGCTGCTTTGTCTATGCCGTCAACAACGACGTCATCATTGGTGAACGGCACATGCAGCCGAAGTGACGTGTCGATATCGTGACTCGATCCAGGCGGATTTGAAGAGCGGCTTGTCGGATCACTCGCCCGGAACGAGGCGCCCGAGCGGCGGTTGCGCAGGGCGCCGCAGCTTGCGGCGCGACAAATAGAGCAGGATGCCGGTGACCGAGAACAGCGGCATCAGGGCTGCGGCAATCATGAACGCGAGCTTGCCGGGCCAGCCGAGGACCGCGCCGCGATGGATGTCGAGCACGTTGGCGATGGTCTTCTCGCCGAACGTCTTGTCGGCGTAACGCTCCGCCGAGACCAGTTGACCGGTGACGGCATCGACGCGGAATTCGTCGCGCGTCGTATCGAGCGTGGAGTCCTTCCCCCACGACCTGATCCGGATCGCCGTGCCCGGGCCGGCCGGCAGCGTCAGCAAGGCCCTGGCGAAGCGGTCACCCTCCTCGCGCCGGAACGTCGCCCAGGCACGGTCGAATCCGATCGGCTGGGCGGGCTCGGAAGCGGCCGCCACGCGCGGCGCCTTTGCGGGCATCTTGGGCTGCATTTTCGCGGCGACGACCTCCGGGCGCGACAGCAGCCAGACGACTCCGTCCTTGTACCAGTCGAACGAATACCACAGTCCGGTGAGCGTCATCACCAGATAGATCGGCAGGACCCAGGTGCCGATGACGGCATGCAGCGACCGGTGCAGCCCGCGGCCGCTGAGCCCGAGATTCGGCTTAAGCCACATCTTCACGCTGCCGGCACGGCGTGGCCAGCGCAACACGAGGCCCGAGACCAGCATGACGATCAGGCCGAGCGCGGCGACACCGGTGATCTGGCGCCCCCAGCCCTTGGCATCGCCGGGGATGAGCAGCCAGCGATGCAACCTGCGAACGGTCGCGAAAAACTCTTCGCCGCGCGGCGAGCCCAGCACGCGCGCGTCATAGGGGTCGACATAGAGTGAAGCCGGCCGCCCACCCTGCTCGTCGCGGCCGAAGCGGACACGCACCGCCGCGGCCGGATCGCTCGATAGCGTGAGAGCCGAGACCTTGCCGAAATCCTGCGCCGCCTTCAGCGGCGCGACCAACTCGTCCGGCATCAGCGGCGGCGCGGTCCGCGGTGCGACCTGCATGATGCCGGAGTTGAGATGGTCGACGAGCTCGTCCTCGAAACTCATGATCGCGCCGGTCAGCGCGAGCACGGCAAGCAGCAGCGCGAGCACGAGGCCCGCGATGGAGTGGACCTGGAGCAGGACGGCCTTGATCGCGCGGCCAGGCTCACGCATCGGCATGGCCCCTTCCGGTCGGCGCCGCCTGCGATTCCCGATCCGTGCGTGGCGCGCGCACGGCTAGAACTTCACCGTCGCCGACAGCGAGAAGCGCCGCGCGTCACCGATCGCGACGTTCAAGGCGCTCGCGGTGGTGGAGGTATAGTAGAGCTTGTCGAACAGGTTCTTGACGTTGAACTGGTAGGTCACCGGCAGGTTGTCGATTTTCGTGTCGTAGGTCGCAAAGACGTCCGCGACGGTATATGCCGGCAGAAAGAAGTTGTTGGCGGAGTCGCCGGGCCGGTCGCCGACATAGTGCGCGCCGCCGCCGAGCCGCAGCCGTCCCGGAAGCGCGTCGCCGAAATCGTAGACGAGATAGAGCGAAGCCGTGTTCATCGCGGCGTTCAGCAGCTTGGCGTTGCCGTTGACGGGATCGTTGATCAGGCGTGCGTCGGTATAGCCGTAACTACCGATCATGCTCCAATGGTCCGTCAGCTTGCCCGTCACGTCCAACTCAACGCCGCGCGACCGAGCCTTCGCAGACGTCCGTATTGCGATGTTGTTGTTGCCGAGATCATCCCGCACCAACACGTTCTTCTTCTCGATGTCGTAGACCGCCAGGGTGCCCGACAGCCGCTTGTTGACGTCGAACTTCAGGCCGGTCTCCCATTGGGTTCCCTCTTCGGGCGCAATGGTGGAGTCGACGACGAAGCCGACGGGAGCACCGGTGAAAAGCGCAATCGTCGAGGTCGGCTTCAGCGACTGCGTGTAGCTCACATAATACGAGAGCTGATCGTTCAGCTTGAAGATGACGCCGCCGAGCGGCAGCACCTTGTCGCCCGCCAGATTGGTGTTCGTGACGAAGACAGGCCGGCCCTTTCCGGCGAGTTGCTCGTATTCCATCCAGCGCACGCCGCCAACCACGGACAGCCAGTTGGTCAGATGGAACGTGTCCTGGGCGAAGAAGCCGCGGGTGCCGAGCTTGTCGGTCTGCTCGCTGTCAATCGGCGAAACAGTCGTACCCGGTGTGATCAGCCCGTAGACCGGGTTGTAGAAATTGAAGTTCGGGGTCGCCTGGCGAATCAGGTCGTGGCGATCGATCGTGCGATACAACGCCTCGCCACCGAACAGGATCTCGTTGCGGAAGCCGCCGACCCAGACGTCACCCTGCAGATAGGAGGTGCCGTAGCTGGCGTTGCTCAGCGAGTCGTGGGTACCGTCGTTGCTGCGGGTCTCGACGCCGGTCTTGGCGTTGACGCCGGTGATGCGAAGCTGATTGGCGCTGAAGGTCTCGGTGTTGTAGCTGTAGGCCGCCGTGACCTTCCAATTGTCGTCGAGCTTCTGCTCGACCGAGCCCTGCACGAGGTCGGAGGTGCCCCACATGTTGTTGAAGGGCTCGTCGAGCCGGCGCGTCTTCGGGATCGCCAGCGGAGCGCCGTTGACGAAGGCCGTGCCGCGGTCGAACGGGGAGATGAACTCGCGGTGCTCATAGGTGAGTTGGATCGTCGTGGTGTCGCCGTACCAGGCAAGCGACGGGTTCACCAGCATTTCCCTGTGGCGGCCGAAATTGCGCCAATAGTCCTCGCTGACCCCGTAGCCGATGAAGCGATAGGCGAGACCGCCGTCGCCGATCGGACCGGTGATGTCGAGCGTGCCGTCGGCACCGCTCCGATTGTTCGCATAGGTCGAGCCGAGCAGCGTGACCGAGCCGTGCTGGTAGAGCTCTGGACGTTTGCTGATGGTGTTGACGATGCCGCCGGGATCCATGATGCCATAGAGCAGCGAGGCCGGTCCCTTCAGCACCTCGACGCTCTCGACCGCGGCGTTCAGGCTGCGGCCCTGCACCAGCGGCATGCCGTTGCGCATGATCGAGCCGTCGCGGTTGTCGCCGAAGCCGCGGCGGATCACGGCGTCCTGGGTGCCGGCGAGCGTGTTGGTCTGGGTGATCCCGCTGATGTTGACCAGCGCATCGTCGATGTTGCGCGGCAACTGGTCCTTCAGGACCTGGGCGGGCACGACGTTGACGGTCTGCGAGGTGTCGAGCGGCGATGCGCCCGAACGCAGCGTGGTCGCGCTCGGCATCGCACGGTAGCCGAGCTTGGCGGCTTGCTGCGCGGCGGCCTCCGCGGCGGCGCGCTCCGATGGCGTCGGCGCTGCCGGCGCGGCATTACGATTGCGCTGGCGCGCGGCGGCCTGGGTGCGGCGTGACGACTGCTCCGATGCGCGCGCCGGTTTCGGCCGCTGCGCCGGCGCTTCCACCGTCACCGCTGGCAGCGCCGATTGCGCCTGTGCGGTCGTCGTGTTGGAGGGGCATTCGGCGAGCAGCACGGCTGCTCCGATGAGAAGACCAGCACGTCCCCGGCCGGCACGAATTCGATGACCGCTGACGCGGTCATCCAGATGAGCACGCACTTTCGATTCACTTCCAAGTCAGACACAGCATTGCAGCTGGCGCGTCTAACAGCCGTTGCAGGTGAAGAGAACCGTAGGCGGAATTGAATCGCTCTAGTGTTGAATGGTTCTAAGCGCGGATCAATGCGAACCAGCAATCATGGATTGTTCTCGCGCCGATCGCGACACGCTGCGCGCGAAATTCGCGGCGGCGTGTCGCGACATTGCGGGATTTCATGCGATGGCAGGGCTCGTCAGCTCGTCGAGCTTCCGCTTGAGCGCGGTGCCGTCGGACAAGGCCCGCAGCGGCGGACGCACGCGCAGCCACGCTGCATCGCCGGTCTGCGCGGCGAGAATGGCCTTCAGCGTTGCGAGGAAGGATGGCGTCTTCACCACGATGTCGATCGCGGCTTGCATGCGTGCTTCGACATCCTTGCCGTCGATCATCGCCTTGACCAGCTCCGGCGCGATGTTGGCCATGCCGCAGATGGTGCCGGCACCGCCGGCGGCGATGGCGCGGGCGATGTCGGCTTCGTTGCCGACGGTGATGGCAAGCTCGGGCGCGGCGGCGCGGAACGCCTGGAACTGCTTGAAGTCGCCGCTGGAGTCTTTCAGACCCGCAACCACCTTGCCGTAGCGCTTGCGCAGGCTCGCAGCGACAGTGGTCGGGATCGCAACGCCTGAGATCTGCGGGATGTGATAGAGATAGGCACGCAGGCGATCGTCGGCAACGCCGTCGATGATCGCGGCGAAGGCATCCTCGATACCCTCGGGCGTGACGCTGCGGTCGAAGTAAGGCGGCAACAGCAGCACATGGCGCAGGCCGAGGCCGAGCACGGCGCGCGTCAACGCGATGCTGTCGCTGATGGCGGGGAAGCCGCCGCCGATTCCGATGCGCTCCGGCGCGACGCCGGCCTTGAGCATGGCCTCGATGGTCGCGACGCGTTCGGCGACGTTGAACGAGGTGCCTTCGCCCGTGGTGCCGAACAGCACGACGCCGTCGACGCCTTTGCTGAAGAGCTGCTTGGCGTGGGCGGCGAGCCGGCCGTGATCCACACCGCCGTCGGTCGCCAGCGGCGTCGCCGACGCCACCCAGAACCCGCGAATCGCCTCCGTCATCACACCACCCTTTGCTGCGGTCTCGGACTAAGCCACTGATCCCTAATGATCTTCTGCGCTTAGCGAAGCCTCGTTTTTGCTTTACTTTTCACCTTGTACCTTACATACAAGATGGACGCAAATCCCCATCGCAGCAGACGCGCGACAGACGCGGCCGGATTTTGAGGAGGCCTTGCATGGACATGGTGACCCCCGTGGAGCGTCCCGACCAATTGCTCGCCGCCTTGCGCGACAAGCTCGGCGGCGCCGCCGTGCTGATCGGCGCTGACGTGCCGGCGCGCAATTGCAACGACTGGAGCGCGAGCCTGCCGCAAACGCCGCGTGCGGTGATCCGTCCGCTCGATGCGCAGGGCGTTGCCGAAGCGATCGCCACCTGCCGGCAGGCGCATCTGCCGTTCGTGCCGCAGGGCGGACTGACCGGGCTGTGCCGCGGCGCCTCGCCTGAAGCAGGCTGGGTCGCGATCTCGCTGGAGCGCATGACCGGCATCGAGGAGATCGATCGCGCGTCCGCGACGATGACGGTGAAGGCGGGCACGCCGCTGGAGACGATCCAGAAGGCCGCGGATGAGGCCGGCTTCTTCTTTCCGCTCGACCTCGGCTCGCGCGGCTCCTGCGCGATCGGCGGCAATCTCTCCACCAATGCCGGCGGCAATCGCGTGATCCGCTACGGCATGACGCGCGAGCTGGTGCTCGGTCTCGAAGTGGTGCTGCCGGATGGCACCATCATCACCAATCTCAACAAGCTGATGAAGAACAATGCGGGCTACGACCTGAAGCATCTCTTCATCGGCTCGGAAGGCACGCTCGGGATCATCACCCGCGTGGTGCTGAAGCTGTTCCCGAAGCCGCGTTCGACCATGGCCGCGCTGTGCGCCTTGAAGGACTATGCCGCGGTGATCGCGCTGCTCGATGCTGCGCGCAGCGGGCTCGGCCCGCTGCTATCGGCGTTCGAGGTGATGTGGCCGGATTACTGGGACGTGATCACGACGCGCGCCGGCGTGAAACCGCCGGTCGCCGCGGGTCACGGCCTCTACGTGCTGGTGGAGGCGCAAGGCACCGACGAGAGCCTGGATGCGCCGCGCTTCCAGGCCTGGCTCGAAGAGCTGATGGAGCGCGGGCTGCTGGCCGATGCCGCGGTGGCGCAATCGCTGGCGCAGACGCAAGCCTTCTGGCGGGTGCGCGACATCTGCGCCGAGTTCGGCCAGGTGCTGGGCCCGCACATCTCCTACGACATCGGACTTGCCGTGGCGCGGATGGACGAGTTCGTCACGCGCTGCAAGGCCGCGCTCGCCGACGGCATCAAGGGCTGCGAGAGCGTCTATTACGGCCATATCGGCGACGGCAATCTGCACCTCGTGTCCTGGGTCACGGGCCTCACGGTCGCGCAACAGCCGAAGGAAGAGATGGACACGGTCATCTACGGTCTCGTGCGCGAGATGGGCGGCAGCGTCTCCGCCGAGCACGGCATCGGCACGCTGAAGAAGAAGTGGCTTGGTCATGCCAGGAGCGAGGCCGAGATCGCGCTGATGCGGACGCTGAAGGCCGCGCTCGATCCCGATCATCTGCTCAATCCCGGCAAGGTGATCTGAGAGAGCAATGCGATCGCTCAAGCTCGATACGCCAAAATCGCTGTCGCAGCGGGTGTTGCAGCGGCTGCGGCAGGCGATCATCGACGGCGAGTTCGCGCTCGGCGCTGCGATCTCCGAGGAGATGGTGGCGAATTCCTTCGGCGTCAGCCGGACGCCGGTACGCGAGGCGATGGGCCAGTTGCAGGCGCAGGGGCTCGTGGTGATCCGCCCGCAGGTCGGCAGTTTTGTCTTCACCCCGAGCGACGAGGACATCGCTGCGCTCTGCACCTTCAGGATCGCGCTCGAGCCCAAGGCCGCCGAGCTCGCCTTCCGTCACGATCGCGACGGTGCCGTCGCGACGATGAGCGCCGCGATCGCAGCGATGGAGCCGGCGATTGCGGCACGCGACAACATCGCCTATGGCCGCGCCGATGCCGCTTTTCACGAGGCGCTGTTCGCCCATTGCGGCAACCGCTACCTCGTCGAATCCTACCAGCTCGTCTCCGGCCGCGTCGCCGCGCTGCGCACCAACCTGACCTCGCCGATCGACGTGCGGACCCGCTCGTCCTTCGACGAGCACCGCAAGCTGCTGGATCTGTTCGCGCGCGGCGAGTTTGCGGCGTTCGAAGCGCTGATGACCACGCACATCACCAATTCGGGCGTGGTCTACGCCAAGGCCTTGAAAGTCGAGGCGCTGAAAGTGGATTGAGCGATTCTATCGCCCGTCCTCCGGACCCGGCCTGTCCAGGAAATCCAGCGCGGTGTTGATCTGCTCGAGCTGATGCTCGATCCTGTCGCGGTCCTCGACGGTTTGCACCATCTCGAGTTCCTCTACGAGCTTCTGCTTCCGCGCCAGCAAGTTCTCTATGACCGTACTCACAAGTCCCCCATCACCCCGAAGCGAGCAGCAAGGCAAAAATCCGGTTGCGGGCACTGGCGCCGGGATGGTCCGAGGCGCGCGCGAGCAGAGCTCGCGCCGGTGCCTTCATCAGAATGTTCGCGGGGGCGGTTGGTTCCCGCAAATGAACCGCAACGCGGGGCCTACGTAACTGGCGGCGCAAGCTGACCGCGATCAGAGGCTTCCGCGCGCGATTGGCGTTGCCGAATTGCGCGCCACGCGGGAACCGGAATCGGCGAAGACGGGCCGTTGATCGGTTGTATTCGCGCCTCCGGAGTCCTATGCGTAGGCCCCATGGACATCCAGATCATCACTGCCGAAAAGCCCCTGATGGCCCAGGCCCGCCCGCGCAAGCCGGCGCCGTTCCTGCCCATGAGCCGCACCGAGATGGACGCGCTCGGCTGGGATGCCTGCGACATCGTGCTGGTGACCGGGGACGCCTATGTCGATCATCCGAGTTTCGGCATGGCGATCATCGGCCGCCTGCTGGAGGCGCAGGGTTTCCGGGTCGGCATCATCGCGCAGCCGGACTGGCACTCGGCCGAGCCGTTCAAGGTGTTAGGCAAGCCAAAGGTCTTTTTCGGCGTCACCGGCGGCAACATGGACTCCATGGTGAACCGCTACACCGCGGACCGCCGCCTGCGCCATGACGACGCCTATACGGCCGGCGGCGAAGGCGGCAAGCGGCCGGACCGCTGCACCATCGTCTACGCCCAGCGCTGCCGCGAGGCGTTCAAGGACGTGCCGGTCGTGCTCGGCGGCATCGAGGCATCGCTGCGCCGGATCGCGCATTACGACTACTGGTCCGACAAGGTGCGCCGCTCGGTGCTGGCCGACGCCAAGGCGGACCTGCTGCTCTACGGCAATGCCGAGCGCGCCGTCGTCGAGGTGGCCAATCGTCTTGCCGCCGGCGAAGCGCCGCGCGAGCTCGACGACATCAGGGGCGTCGCGCTGTTCCGCCGCGTGCCCGAAGATTACAGCGAACTGCACGCCGACGATCTCGATTCCGCCGATGAGGGCGCAACGCGCCAGAAGGGCGCCACCGTCATCCGTCTGCCGGCGCTGGAGCAGGTCGAGCAGGACCGCGAGGCCTACGCCAGGGCTTCGCGCGTGCTGCACCGGGAGAGCAATCCCGGCAATGCGCGGCCGCTGGTGCAGCGTCATGGCGACCGCGACCTGTGGCTGAACCCGCCGCCGATCCCGCTGACCAGCGACGAGATGGACGCGGTCTACGACCTGCCCTATGCGCGCGCCCCGCATCCGTCCTACGGCGACGCCAAGATCCCGGCGTGGGACATGATCAAATTCTCGGTGACGATCATGCGCGGCTGCTTCGGCGGCTGCACCTTCTGCTCGATCACCGAGCATGAGGGCCGCATCATCCAGAACCGCTCGGAAGGCTCGATCCTGCGCGAGATCGAGAAGATCCGCGACAAGACGCCGGGCTTCACCGGCGTGATCTCCGACATCGGCGGCCCCACCGCCAACATGTACCGGATGGCGTGCAAGGACCCCAAGGTCGAAGCCGCGTGCCGGCGGCCGTCCTGCGTCTTCCCGGAGATCTGCCCGAACCTCAACACCTCGCATGACGATCTGATCCGGCTCTATCGCAAGGTGCGCGAGACCAAGGGCATCAAGAAGGTGATGGTCGCCTCCGGCGTGCGCTACGACCTCGCGGTGGAGAGCCCGGAATACATCAAGGAGCTCGTCACCCATCACGTCGGCGGCTATCTCAAGATCGCGCCCGAACATACCGAGCGCGGCCCGCTCGACAAGATGATGAAGCCGGGCATCGGCGCCTACAACAAGTTCAAGCGGATGTTCGATGAAGCGGCCGAGCAGGCCGGCAAGAAATACTATCTGATCCCGTACTTCATCGCGGCGCATCCGGGCACGACCGATGAGGATATGATGAACCTCGCGCTGTGGCTCAAGAAGAACCGCTACCGCGCCGATCAGGTGCAGACCTTCCTGCCCTCGCCGATGGCGACTGCAACGGCGATGTACCACACCGGCGTCAATCCGCTGCGCGGCGTGCGGCGCGGCGGCAGCGACAAGGTCGAGGCGATCAAGGGCCTGCGGCAGCGCCGCCTGCACAAGGCCTTCCTGCGCTATCACGACCCCGACAACTGGCCGGTGCTGCGCGAGGCGCTGAAGGAGATGGGCCGCGCCGACCTGATCGGCTCGCAGCCCCACCAGCTCGTCCCCGCGCACCAGCCCCCCGGCACCGGCAAGGCCGCCGGCACGCGGCGGCCGGTGCGGCCGGGCGGCAAGACGCAGCGGTTCACGACCAAGGGTCTGCGGGTGATGAAGTAGGCAAGAGCCGGATGAGATCCGGTTCAGCCTGCGGCTGTCGTGCCTCCAAAACAAAAAAGTCGAAAACAACCCCATGCACAGTAGACGGCATGAGCGGGATCAATAGCTTACGCGCTTTGCGCCGACGTTGACCCGTCGGGCAAAACAGGAGCAGGATGGCATGATCGCGGCGTGTGGGATCGGCGAGCCCCCGGCGCTACTCAGTATCGATATCCTCAAGCTTCACACCGCGTCCCGCGCGCAGACTATTCCGTGCCTGTTCGAGCCGCCGCCAAGCGCCGGAACGACTGTCGCGAATGAACCCTTGCTGCGACCAAGATCCACCCAGAGATATTCGAGCTTGGCTGTCCAGTTTCCGCTGATCACGCCCTGAGCGCCCGCGACAACCGCATAACCGACGCGAAGGTCGGTGTTGGAGAATGCGGCGGCTGCGGCACCGATGGTCTCCGTGGTCTTCGCACCGCCCTTGAATCAGTACTTGTGAATCAGTACTTGGCGACCACTGGTCCGGGCGTGAACTGGTAATTGAAGCCAGCCCGCAGGACATGATCGTGGAACTTGACTGTTGTCTCGTTGACAGTCCCACCGAAGTAGGTGGCCGACGCCAGATCGAGATAGAGGTATTCGAGTTTTGCTGACCAGTTGCGGTTGAATTTCTTTTCGATGCCGGCCCCTGCGGTCCAGCCCCAGCGAGTCTGGCTCTCAGAGACCGCCGCCCCGACAACCGTAACCGGCGCTCCGACGGGCGCGTTGTTACCATCGAACAGTTGCGCGGTCAGCGTCGCCTGAGTTCCGAACTTGACCTCTCCGACCGCCAGACCCCCGGTCGCATAGAGCAGCAGGCTGGGATCGGCCAAAAGTCCGGCGCGACCGCGGAAGGTTGCAAACCACGGAAAATCAGTGCTGCTGTTGGCAGTGCCGGTGATGGCAGCCGAACTGATCCTGACCGCTGCCAGCGTGTCAATCGAACGGCCGCGCTCGCCGGTTCCTTGAATATCGGCCTCGACACCCAGGACCCATTTCGGATCGACCTGCCAGTTGTAGCCGATCTGACCGCCGCCAAGCCCCCCATCAACGTTCTGTCCGATGCTCACAGCAAGTGGGGTGGTCGCCAGGACCGTGGCGTTGGAGCGGCCCCAACTATAGCCGCCGTTGAACCCCGCATAAAACCCCGTCCAATTAAAACCGGGATCGACCATCGGCGGCGCCTTGACGTAGGGCCTCGGCGCCAGGTCAGCAGCCATCGCGCCCGTTGCAAGCAGCGACACCGCCGCTGCCACTCCAATCACAATCCGGTTCATCGAAAACCCCTCAGCACGAATTCCTGAAAGCCGTTAGTCTGGTGCCGCCTCACCACTGATACCGTGCGATGCCCTTGCCGGCGTAGCTGCGGGTGACGTTCGAGAATTCACCTTCGAAGGTGCCGGACAGCGAGATACCGTTCAGCCATTTCAGCTCGGCAGCGCCGGTGAGCAGCGCGGCATCGTGCGCGGAGGCCGCGCCGTTCACCACGAAGCTCGCGCCCGGCAGGGTCTGGAAGGTGGCCGAAATCGCGCGATCCGGATTGAAATCGTGCGCCCACGCGGCACGGCCGCGCAGCGTGAGAACGGCCGTCTCCAGCGCATAGGAGCGATCGGTGCGCAGGCCGAGCTCGCTGCGCGTAGCGGTGACGTCCCTGCCCGCATAATTCAGCGCGAAGGTGTTGGCGCCGGAGATCGCCTGCTCGCCATAGCCCGGCAGGTACAGGCTCGTGAACTGCGCCGCCGCATACGGCGTGATCCCCATCCACGGCGTGACGTAACGATAACCGCCTTCGACGCGGCCCGACAGCGCGTTGGCATTGAACCGGGCCCGCAGATGATCGTTGCCTGCGATGGTCACCGTGCGATCCGTCGTGACGTCCTGCCAGCCATAGGCGAGCGCACCGGCAACATAGGCATTGCCCATGGTGTGGCGGGCATACGCGCCGGCCTGGAACAGGTCGGAGCTTCCGCCGCCGAGCCCGTTGGCCACGCTGAAACTGGTGCCGCCGCCGCCGAGCGCGAAGCCGACCACCGTGTTCGGCGACAGCTGATAATCGGCGCCCGCGGCCACGCCGGCGATGCGGCTGGTTGCGGTGTTCGAGCCGACCACCGCATTGCCGTCAGTGGTCTGCGAGCCGCCATAGCCGGCCGCCCACACGTTCCAGCGCTGTGCGAACAAACCTCCGCGCGCCTTGTCGATCGCCGCATAGGCGTCGCGACCCGCGCTCGCGCGCGTGGCCGCGCCGTCCTCGGCATAGCGCGAAACGCCGCCCGCCGGCGCGTCCGTGGCGTTCCGGTTGCCGAAGAACGGATCGAGCATCGCGTTGAGGAACTGGCCCATGGCACTGAAGGTGCCTTGCTGCGTGCCGGTGGCGGCTTCGCCGGAGGCCTGCGTCAGTCCGTTGAGGAGGTTCTGGCCGGTCGCGTTGAACAGCTTGTTGAAGCCGGTCGTCATCGAGCCACCCCCGATCAGACCGTTGTCGATCGCCGCGGCGACACTCTTCTGGTTAATGTTGGCGAAGCCGGGCAACGACGGCGACAGCAGGCCGGCATCGAGCGTCAGCAGCACGTTGTTGCCCGAATAGCTCACCCGCGCGTTGCGCGCGTAGGCCGAGTTGGTCATCGAGACAGATCCGAACGTCCCGATCGTGTTCGCCGATGTGAGGATGGTGTAGGTCGTGGTCGCCGAGACGCGGCCGGTCAGGTTCACCGCGACTATGCCGGCGAGCTGCGCCGCGCCGAACACCACGGTCTGGCTGGCAGATGCGCCAGAGACCTGGACCATGTAGGTCGCGGCGGAGGTCAGCACCAGATTGCCCTGCACGGTGAGCGTGCCGACCGAGTTGCTGCCCGGCGCCAGCATGCCGTCCGCATTCACCGTGGTGTCGCCGACGGTGCCGATGCCGCCCAGCGTGCCGCCGGTGTTCACAGTGGCGGTGGAGCTCGCGATCGAGCCGTTCACCAACAGCGTGCCGCCGTTCACGGTGGTCGGCCCGGTATAGGTGTTGTTTCCGGTCAGGATCGTGGTGCCCGACAATTGGTTGACGGCGCCGTTGCCGACGATATCAGGCGCGAAAACATAATTCGCCGAGGCATGATTGAAATTGATCGCGCCAGTGCCGGCGCCGAACTGAACCGCGGCTGCCGTCAATGTGCCAGGCGCCGCCGCCGCCGAGCCCGGCGCCGCACCGATGTTGAGATTGCCGATGGAGCCAGCCTGATTCGCGATCACGACCTGGCCATTGGCGGAGACCGCGCCGCCATTGGCGATCGTCAACGAGCCCGTGCCCGCGTCACCGATCCGAAGAAACGCCTGATTGATCCAGGACGATCCCGCGCCGTCGACGGTGACGCTGCCGTTTGAGCCGCCGTTCTGTCCGATCACCGCGTTGATGTTGACCATGCTACCGCCATGCGCGACAGCGACCGAGCCGGTGGTATTGTAGCCGACAGAGAGGTTGCTGACTTGCCATGATGAGCCAGCGCCGTCGATCACGGCCGATCCGCCACGCGCGCCGGGACTCACGCCCATCACAGCAGTGTCGGTTGAGACTAGACCGCCGTTGGAGATCGTCAGCGTTCCCTTGCCGGCGCCCCCGAGCGCCATCACACCGGCGGTGATCCAGCTCGACCCGGCGCCGTCGACGAGCACTGAACCGGTCGAGCCGGATGCCGTGCCGACAGACGCGTTGGCGCTAGCGACAGTGCCGCCATTGGTGATGGTGAGTGTACCGGTTCCGGCGTCGCCGACGTGTAAGGTAGCGTTCGAGGTTAGGCCCAGAGCCGAGCCTGCTCCATCGACCAGAACACTGCCTGTTGCGCCGCCATTGGTACCGATAGTGATAGGCCCCGTGCTCGTCACGAGGCCGCCATTCCTGATCGCAACCGAGCCGGTGGTATTGTAGCCGACATCGAGGGTGTTGAGTGCCCATGACGACCCAGCGCCGTCGATCACGGCCGATCCGCCACGCGCGCCGGGACTCACGCCCATCACAGCAGTGCCGGTCGTCACTGTGCCGCCGTTGGAGATCGTCAGCGTTCCCTTGCCAGCGCCCCCGAGCGCCATCGTATTGGTGGTGGTCCAGCTCGATCCGGTGCCGTCGACGAGAATTGAACCGGTCTCGCCGGCCGCCGTGCCGACAGACGCGTTGACGTTAAAGACGGTGCCGCCATTGGTGATGGTGAGCGTACCGTTTCCGGACTGGCCGACAGATAAGGTAGCGGTCGAGTTCAGGCCCAGGGCCGAGCCTGCTCCATCGACCAGAACACTGCCTGTTGCGCCGGCATTGGCACCGATATTGATAGCCCCTGTGCTCGTCACGAGGCCGCCATGGGTGATCGTCAGCGCGCCGGTGCCGGAGTGGCCGACAGTCAGTCCGGAGCTGATGTCCCAGTTCGAGCCGGCGCCGTCGACGGAGACCGTGCCGGTGCTGTTTGCAAAAAATCCGAGATAGCCGAAGCCGCTGGTGGTGAGGCCGCCGCCGTTCGTGATCGCGAGATTGCCGTTGCCGGAGTTGCCGATGACAAGCTGCTGGGTGGCCGCCGCTCCGCCATTGATGACGGCCGTATTCGGCGTCGTCGTGTCGATGGTCGTGCTAATGTCGGCCGCGCTCGGCACTGACGGCGGACTCCCGCTCCAGTTTCCCGCGATGAACCAGTTGCTCGACGCGGTGCCGAGCCATTGCGGCGTGCCGGCATGGGCCGAGGGCGCCAACGCGGTGGCGGTCAGCGCAGTGGAGGCGACCAGCAGTGCCATCAGCGAGGCCGCGCGTGACGCAAAGCGGCTCCGCGCAAGAGCCCGGTCTATACCTGCCTTGGGGGTGAATGAAAGACGTGGGCCCTTCGGCATGCATGACCTCGTGCGAAACCAATATCAATCCCGGTGCGGACACCGGTCAGGCGATCAGTCCCGGTCACATTGCGGGACTGAATCGCGCTGAAACTGCGTCTGGCATCAGTGAGGTATGCGGTGTTTTCTGTCTTGGAACGCAGCGCCAATCGCTTCACCTTCAGCGCGCTGCGGCCGCGTCGGCGGCTGCCTGGTGCAGAACGGCCACGGGCGGTAGCGCCCACAAGATGGGACTTCACCGCAACTGCTGACTGAACCTGCGCGCATCACTCGCCGCCCGATAGCAGCGCGGTCGAAACGTCGAGACACCGGTTTCACCACGATTGGACTCCAGCGCCAGTCGTGTAGATTGACGCGATATCCGCTGATCCCGGCCTTTCACTTCGGCAGTCTCCGAATATGGTCGCTGTCGCAAGCGAAGGAGTCATGATGCAACAAGCGGGCGTGCCGAATTTCTTTGTCAGCCGTTACACCGGCCTGCCGCGTGGGCGCGATTACGAGAGATGGCGCGAGGAATTGTGCCGGTGCAATTTCCGGGTCGACATCCAGCCGGGCGCCGGCGACAGCATCGACTGCAAAATGCAAGGCAGCTTGCTGGGTGGCATCATGATGGCTGTCGCCAGCGGATCATCGGCTGAAATCTCGCGCACGCACGAAACCCTGAAGGACGGTTACGACGGCCTGTCCCTCGTCATCGCCACGTCCGGCCGCATACTTCTGCGGCACGAGGAACAGTCGATGGAGCTGTCGGAATCGCAAATGGCTCTCGGGGACATGAGCGTGCTCTGCGGTACGCGCATGAGCAACGATTGCGAGGCCAAGGCCATACGTATCCCGCGATCCCTGCTCCTGACGATCTGCCCCAGGGCCGAGGACCGGCTGTGGCTGGTTCTTGGCAGTCAAGCTCCCATCAGAGATGCGATCGCACGCTACCACGCACTTGCTGCCAATATCGGCCCGCATACGGACGTGGTCGGCCAGCACCTGATGGCACAACACATGGTCGATCTCGTCGGGCTGCTGCTGGGGACGGATGCCGACCGCACTGAACTCGCGAACAACAGAGGGCACTCTGCGGCACGGCTCGACCTGATGCGCGCCGACGTCATGGCCAATCTGGGCCGAGGCGATCTGACGATCTATTCGGTCGCCCGGAATGCCGGCCTCAGCCCGCGCAACGCCCAACGCATTTTCGAACAGACCGGAACCACGTTCACCGAATTCCTGCTTGAACAGCGCCTGCTGCTGGTGCGCAAGCTGCTGCTCGATCCGCTCAACCGATGGCGCAAGGTCAGCGACCTCGCTCATTCGGCGGGATTCCCCGATGTGTCCTATTTCAACCGCGTGTTTCGACGGCGCTTCGGCATAACACCGTCCGACATGCGCGGGGCTTGAGATGCCGCCGCAGCCAAAATGCTCGACTGCGACAACTGCTCCAACCGGAGCCGACCGTCTGCACTGCAGACTGAATCTGTCTACGTGGCTTCGCCACGATTGGACTCCAGCGTCAATCGTTTAGATTACAACGATAACCGCCGGTCCCGGCCTTTCGCTTGCGCAGTCTCCGAATATGGTGGGTTGTCGCAAACGAAGGAGTCATGATGCAACAAGCGGGCGCGCCGAATTTCTTCGTCAACCGTTACTCGGGTCCGCCGCGAGGGCGGGACTACGAGAGATGGCGCGAGGAATTGTACCGGTGCACGCTCCGGGTCGACGTCCAGCCCGGCGCCGGCGACAGCATCGACTGCAAATTGCAGGTCAGCCTGCTGGGTGGCATCCTGTTAGGTGCCTCCAACGGAACGTCGGCTCAATTCTCGCGCACCCCCGACACACTGAAGGATGGCTACGACGGCATGTGCCTTGTCATCGCCACGTCCGGCCGCGTGCTCATATCGCACGAGGAACATTCGATCGAACTGTCGGAATCGCAAATGTGTCTCGGGGACATGAGCGTGCTCTGCGGCACGCGCATGAGCAGCGACAGCGAGGTCAAGACCATCCGCATCCCGCGATCCCTGCTCCTGACGATCTGCCCCAGGGCGGAGGACCGGCTGGCGCTGGCTCTCGGCGATCAAGCGCCCATGCGAGAAGCGATCACACGCTATCACGCACTTGCCGCCAGCCTTGGCCCGCACACGGACGCGGTCGGCCAGCACCTGATGGCGCAGCACATGGTCGATCTCATCGGACTGCTGCTGGGGACCGATGCCGACCGCAACGAGCTCGCGAACTTGAGGGGGTATTCCGCCGCACGGGTCGACCTGATGCGCGCCGACATCATCGCCAATCTGAGCCGAGGCGATCTGACGATCTATTCGGTCGCCCGGAATGCCGGCCTCAGCCCGCGCAACGCCCAACGGATGTTCGAACGGACGGGAACCACGTTCACCGAATTCCTGCTTGAACAGCGCCTGCTGCTGGTGCGCGGGCAGTTGCTCGATCCCCTCAACCGATGGCGCAAGGTCAGCGACCTCGCCCATTCGGCCGGATTCCCCGACGTGTCCTATTTCAACCGCATGTTTCGACGGCGCTTCGGCGTGACACCGTCCGACATGCGCGGCGCTTGAGATGCCGCCGTTGGGGTCCGGTCGGAAGATTGGATGTCCTGGATCAGTGACTCCGCAACAACGGGTTCGCAGCACCGGTATCGGACACCATCCTGAAATCCGGAAAGCGGGTCAGGAGTGCCTCTTTCAAAAAGCGGAAATGCTTGATGTTCTGCGACAACCGCTCCAACCGGAGCCTGCCGTTTGCGATTTCCGTGTCGAGCAGATCTTGGTGATAGGTGTCGAGCGAATCGCGGCTCAGGTACTCGTCGAAATCGTTGCCACTCGTCACCGCGGCGCGCGCCAGGACATCGTCAATTCGCGAATTGACCCCCGACCGTTCGGCTTCTGCTATAACGAGCGCGTCGTCGATCGAGCGGACGATCGAGGCCACGCACAGAAACTCCGTCTCGACGTCGCACACCATCAACCGCACCACCTGCTTGAAGCGAATCCCGTCCAACCTTCTGACGAGGCGCATGAGAACGTCCCGTATGTTAACAATCATTGCGTCACACCGTTGCCGTGGTCCAGTTAAGCAGCATCGCGATACGATATCGGCCAGGCGATCCGCCGGGGCTCAATCGTTCCGAAGCTGACAATTCCTACCGGGCTGAGGCCTTCATTGTCTTGGAATTGAACGGCAAACGTTCAGCCGGCCACGTCAGGCAATCACGTTGGTAAATGGACGATGCCGATGACATCAAGATTCATCAGGCTATAGCGTCACCGATCCACCGGCACGCCCGGCCCGAGATGATACCGACTTGAAAAGAACACCAGCGGCGTGGTGTCGCTGTAATCGCAGCTCGAGACTTCGGCGATGATCAGGGTGTGGTCGCTGACGTCGACGTGGCGTGTGACCTCGCAGGCGAAATAGGCCATGCAGCCCTGAAGGCGCGGCAGGCCGTCGACGATGTCGTAATCCGGCACGGCGCCGGCGTTCGGCTGGCTCGCGAAATGCCGCGACAGGTCCCGGCCATGCTCGGGGAGGACGTTGACGCAGTAGCGTCCGGTCGCCGTGATCGCGCGGTGCATCCGGCCGGGCATGACCGAGACCAGCACGGTCGGCGGCGACAGGCTGACGGTGACGAAGCTGTTCGCGGTCATGCCGCAGACGCGGCCGTGCTCGTCCAATGCGGTCAGCACCGCGACGCCGGTCGCAAAGCGCGACGCGGCTTCGCGGAATGATGCGGGATTGACGCGCGGCATCTCACTCCTCGCCCGCATCGATCCTCACGCAATCGCCCTGACCGGCTCTGATGGTGCCGACATGCGTTCGATCCAGGACTGGATGCGCTGCGGCGTGGCGATGCGATCCCACTGCCGGTCCGGATAGTTGAAGTTCTCTGTGAACTCGTTGGCCAGCGCGGGATTCTGGCTCATCGCGCCGATCAGCATGCCCAGCGCTTCCGTGGGCGGCTGGAGCATCACGTTGGTCCAGCGCGAGGCCGCCAGCACGCGATCCTGCCGCTTCAAATCGATCTTCTCGCAGAGGCGCGCGTCGAGTGCGGCGGCGTTGACGATCTCCTCGCCGAGCACGAACGCCGCATAGGAGGCGACATTGGCGCCCTGCCCCATCATGGGATCGACGATCGCATGAACGTCGCCGAGCGCGATCGCGCATTTGCCGTCGTCGAACTCGACCACGGTGTTGCGCACCGTCGGGACCACGCCGCCTTGCAGCAGGTCCTGCGGCTGCGCGAGATCGAAGCGCGCGGCGTCGATGCGATCGTAGGTGGTCGGGTGATGCTTCTCCAGCTTGCCCAGGAGCACCTTCAGGAAGTGCTTCGGGTTGTCGTCGTAGCTGAGCGTTGCCAGCTCCTCCATGTCGCCGCCCGGCACGTTCTCCATCAGCAGCGCGTTGGCGATGCCGCCGAAGGTGATGGTCGGAATCACGATCATCTCACCATGTCCTGGTGACACCGAGAGCGTGACGTTCATGGGATCGGGCTGCCGCACACCGGTGTAGAGCCCGACGCACAGCCGGCGTTGCGGCTGCGAATAGGGCGTGTGCTCCGGCCGGTAGCTGAAGAGCTGGCCCAGCGGCCCCTTGCCGGTCGAGACGACCAGCAGATCGAAGCGCGCAACCAGCGGACGGATGTCGCGCTCCTCGATGCGGCGGTATTCGATCCTGCCGCCGCGCTTCATGAAGTCCTGCATCAGCTCGGGGAGATATAGCCGGTAGTCGACGGCGCGGCTCGGCTTCGAGAAATCACCGCGAAAGCTCAGCGGCTGCGGAAAATTGAAGACATGATCGTGGTAGTAATAATGGTCCTTCGGATCGGTCCAGTGATTGACGCCGAGATAGTCCTCGCGCGCGATCGTCACGTGGTGGTGCGCGACGGTGTTGAGCAGCCGGATGTTGCGATAATCCTCCGGCGGCCGGTCGGTGATCACAGTGGCGTCCACGCCATGCTTCTGCAGATAAAGCGCGAGATGCAGGCCGGCGATTCCGGCGCCGACAATTCCGATGTTGCGTGCCATGTCGTCCCCTCCCCTGTTTCCTTGCCCTGTGATTGCTTGTTTTGAGGGAGCCTAGCGGCCCGCCGTCTTGCTCACCACGGAATAAATTGGATATAATTTATTCCAGATTGGAATGAATTATGGACCGGATCGATTGCCTGCGCGCGTTCGTGCGCACCCTCGAGGGCGGCAGCTTCTCGGCGGCGGCCAAGGAGCTCGGCATCGGCCAGCCCGCGATCAGCAAGCGCATCGCGATGCTGGAGGGCGAGTTCGGCACGCAGCTGTTTTCGCGCACGACGCGCACGCTGAAGCCGACGGCGGAGGCGCACCGGATCTACGATCTCGCGCGGCAGATCCTCGACAGCTTCGACATGGCACGGTCGAGTGTCGAACAGGCGGCGCCCCGCCCGACCGGCACGCTCCGGATCGGCCTGCCATCGTCGTTCGGACGGCGCTACATGATGCCTGTGATCGCCGAATATGTGCGGAATTATCCGGAAGTTCGGGTCGACATTCGCTTCAGCGAGCGGTTCGTCAACCTGGTGGAAGAAGGCATCGAGCTTGCCTTGAGGATTGGAAACCTGGAGGCGAGCACGCTCGTCGCCCGCCGGCTCGGCACCGTGCAGCGCTACCTGGTCGCGACGCCGACCTATCTGCACGGCCGCCCGCTGCCGCGGACGCCGGACGATCTCGGCTCGCATCAGTGCATCGTCTATTCGCGGATGTCGCCGGCGCAGCAATGGGCCTTCGAATCCGAACACGGCCGTCACGTCGCATCGATCAACGGGCCCATTCACGTCGACGATGCCGATGCGATGCAGGAGGCGACGATGCATCATCTCGGCATCGCCATCCTGCCCGAGTGGAATGCAGCGGAGGGTCTTCGCAGCGGCGAGCTCGAGCATGTGCTGCCGGACTACAGCATCGCCGCGCTGCCTCTGCATGCGGTCTATCCGGAGACGCAGTGGATGTCGCTCCGCGCGCGAAGTTTTCTGGATCTCCTGGTCGAACGCGCCGAGCATTTCGTGCCAGCCCCGTCGCATACCGGCACCGCCGGCGCAGACGGTTGACGCCGCCCCTGCCCGCCCAACGTCATGCCAGCTAACAAGGGCAGCCTTTGACCCAAAGCGGCGCGTCAAGAAGTCTGGACACGGCTCATTTCATAGTTCGCCAGCTATAGCACTCCGATGCGGCTGATGTTTTCGCACGTGCGGGAGCATCACCGACGTTAACCCTGTCGGCAAATGATTCGTCGCAAGTCGGCAGCCGTCGACAAGTTGCCTCATTGGCGCGGAGAATTTTCAGCGGCACGAATCTGGGTCAGAGGCGCATTATGCTGAGAATGGCGTTGTTGGGCCTCCTCATCCTGTTGAGTGTAGGAATGCTGTCGGCAATGGAGCTGAGCGCGCCACCGCGTCGCGCGGCCGCGATCGTGCAGCCGCTTGCCGAGCAAGACGCCGGCACTTCTACTTCACACGACGCCCTGGCGAAGGCTGACCGCCTTGACGTTGCCGCCGTGAGCAGCGCGATGCCGACACAGACTGCTTCGGTGAAAGACCGCGTTGCTCCGCCAGAAGACGCCCATATCGGCTCGTCCGAGCCGGAGCCGATCGTCCGTCATCGGCATAATCCGAAAAAGATCGCGACCGCTGAACGTCCCAAGCCGAAGGCACCCGTTGTCAAGCGAACTGCCAACTTCCAGCGCTCAAAGGCCGCAAGCAATGCGGAGCCCTGTCGGCTCAAGGCGTTTGGTGGCTTGCGCAAGGCATTGAATTTGACCGGTTGCGACATCTGAGGACGCTTCTCGGCGTGGCCGATTGAAGTTGAGCGATCTGAGTTCGTGGCCCGCTGTCGGGCAGCAGTCCAAACCGCACCTAATCTGCTTTCCCCCAAAAAGAGGGCTTACGGGTGCACACCCTGTATCGCCATCTTTCCTCCGATCGACGTCTCGCAAACTCTTCCGATCATCCATATGTTGCCCCCATGAAAAAGATCGGATTTCTGTCCTTCGGACACTGGACGCCCTCGCCGCAGTCGCAGACCCGCTCGGCGGCGGACACGCTGCTGCAATCGATCGAGCTTGCGGTTGCGGCAGAAGAGCTCGGCGCGGACGGCGCCTATTTCCGCGTGCATCACTTCGCGCGCCAGTTGGCCTCGCCCTTTCCCCTGCTTGCCGCCGTCGGCGCCAGGACCAGCACGATCGAGATCGGCACCGCCGTGATCGACATGCGCTACGAGAACCCGCTCTACATGGTGGAGGACGCGGGCAGCGCCGACCTGATCGCCGGCGGACGGCTCCAGCTTGGCATCAGCCGCGGCTCGCCGGAGCAGGTGATCGACGGCTGGCGCTATTTCGGCTATCGGCCGGCCGACGGCCAGAGCGACGCCGACATGGGCCGCCGCCACGCGGAGGTCTTTCTCGACCTCCTGCGCGGCGAAGGCTTTGCGGAGCCCAATCCGCAGCCGATGTTTCCGAACCCGCCGGGGCTGCTGCGCCTCGAGCCGCATGCGCAGGGCCTGCGCGAGCGGATCTGGTGGGGCGCCGGGTCGAACGCCACGGCGGTTTGGGCGGCGAAGCTCGGCATGAACCTGCAGAGCTCGACGCTGAAGAACGACGAGACCGGCGAAGCTTTTCACGTGCAGCAAGCCGCCCAGATCCGTAGCTTTCGCGCCGCATGGAAAGAAGCCGGCCACACCCGCGAGCCGCGCGTGTCCGTCAGCCGCAGCATCTTCGCGCTGATGAACGATCGCGACCGCGCCTATTTCGGCGGCGAGCGTGGAGGCGAAGACCAGATCGGCTTCATCGACCCGCAGACGCGGGCGATCTTCGGCCGCTCCTATGCCGCCGAGCCTGATGTGCTGATCGAGCAGCTGCGGCAGGACGAGGCGATTGCGGAGGCCGATACGCTGCTGCTGACCATTCCGAACCAGCTGGGCGTCGCCTACTGCGCGCATGCGATCGAGGCGATCCTGACGCACGTCGCGCCGGCGCTGGGGTGGCGGTGAGACAGTCCACCGGCTCGCTGCGCAAGTCAGGCCGGCTGTTGCTGGCCCCTCATTTTGTCGAGCCAGGCCACCAAACGTGGGTGCCGCGCATATCGGCCTTCCAGGCTTGCCAGTTCCTGCTGAAAGACGGGCAACGACAGCAGCCTTTCGATATCGGGCTCCCTGATCTTCCAGATCGCCGACGGAAAGAAGCCATGCACTTTGAGCTCATAGAGCTCGAAGATCGAGTGGATGATCTCATGCACGGCCCGTCGCTCTTCCGCTGTGATCTCAATGTCGCCGGCAGCCCCGCGCTCGAGGAATACCGTGACTGGAAGGCGGCGTCGCAGGTCGGAGACCCGGTCGGAATACCGAAGGAAGATGTCCGCGCCCAGACGCCGATTGTTGGTGTGTAGCGCCGTGTAGATCGCAACACTGCCGACGATGACCGTCCCGAGCGTCATGAATCTGAGAATATGGTCGAGCACGCGTCCGTCTCCTTGCGCGGGGCATCGGAGCTGAAAATGTAGACCACACCGCGGGCTGATAAAATGGGGCGGCCGAGGCCTGCGGTGACCGCCCATTCTATGAGAGCCAATGAGATCACATGACAGTCCCGTTCGAGCGACCGGTTGA
Source organism: Bradyrhizobium sp. WSM2254 (assembly GCF_000472645.1). Taxonomy (NCBI): domain Bacteria; kingdom Pseudomonadati; phylum Pseudomonadota; class Alphaproteobacteria; order Hyphomicrobiales; family Nitrobacteraceae; genus Bradyrhizobium; species Bradyrhizobium sp. WSM2254. Next base: position 252,282 of record NZ_AXAB01000009.1, read on the forward strand.
TTTGTCATGCGCGCGCGCCGCCACGCCGGCGGCTAGCGCGGAGGCGAAGATCAGATCGGCTTCATTGACTCGCAGACGCGGCGATCTTCGGCCGCTCCGATGCGGCGGAGCCGGATGTGCTGATCGAGCAGCTGCGGCAGGATCAGGCGATCGCGGAGGCTGACACGTTGCTGCTAACCATTCCCAACCAGCTCGGCGTGGACTACTGCGCGCATGCGATTGAGGCGATCCTGACACACGTTGCGCCTGCGCTCGGCTGGCGCTGAGAGATCTGGCGAAAGCCGTGCATCACATGTCGGCCAATTCGCCACCGTGGATCTGTTGACCCGATGCGTCAAAGGCGTGTCGGCCCATCATTGATGGGCAACCGCCACCCAGGCGTTGGAACTTCGTCGCATCGCCCGCAGACCGGCGAACGGACGCCATGACACGCGACCTGCCAGCTGCTCCGCCGTCTTCTCGCCCCCATTGTCATTCAGGGAGCTAGGCGGGGCGGCGCTATGGCGGGCATAGTTCCCAAAGGTTCCGTGTGATCGTCCGACATCTTCTACAACGCGACTCTCATCATTCCCTTTCGCGCCGCGCGCTCCTGCGCGGGCTTGTCTCGGCAGGCAGTATTCTCGCGCTGGGCGGATGCGCAGGCTTGGGCGCGACCGGCGCGCGCTACGACGCGTCGTCCCTTTCCGCTGATCCCACGCTGCTCGTCGCCACCACACGAAAGCCCGTGAAGGGCGGCCGCACGAAACCCTGGTTCGGGCCGGAGCGCGCGACCGCAATGACGGTCGCGCGGGCAAGGCTGGTGGCGCCGGACGAGAGCCGACTTTCCCTCGCCTCGGTCGGACTGGGCGATTGGCGCCTTGATCAGGTCGAACCGGTGCAAGCCGAAATTGGCGATCTCCTTGCACAGGGCGGCGCGGGAGGAGACGTGCTGATCTATGTGCACGGCTTCAAGCAGACATTCGAGACGGCCGCGCTCGACGCCGCCCATCTCTCCGATGGGATCAAGTTCCGCGGCCGGACCATGGTGTTCTCCTGGCCCTCCAAGGCAGGATTGTTCGACTATGCCTATGACCGGGACAGTGCGATGTGGTCCCGCGACGATTTCGAACGCGTGCTCTCGTCCCTCGTGTCGACGTCAGGCGGCGGCCGCGTGCACATCGTTGCGCACAGCATGGGGACCATGCTGACGCTCGAGAGCCTGCGTCAGCTCTATGCGCGATACGGCGACACTGTCACGAGCAGGATCGGGACGGTCGTGTTTGCCGCACCCGACATCGACATGGACGTGTTCACGTCGGCGGTCCACCGCATCGGCCCGCTTGCCGGTAAGATCACCGTGATCGCCGCGACGAACGATCGCGCGCTGGCTCTGTCGGGACAAATCGCGGGTGGAATGACCAGGGTCGGCGCCGCCGAGAAGGCTGTCATCCAGCGGCTCGGCGTGCGCGTGGTCGATGCTTCCCAGGAAGGCTGGAGCATCATCAATCACGATCTGTTTCTATCGAGCGCGGAAGTGCAGCGGGAGATCCGCCGTTCGATCGACAGTACGGCCACGTAAGAGCGTGCACTTGCGGCGCATTAGAGGCCGCCTGCGCCGCCTTCTTCGCCGGCTTCATGTCGCGGCCGTGCTGTCGCTGATGATCGGCCGGCGGCCGGTGCAGCCCGTGCTCGCCGCGGCGTGAGCGTGAATTGCCCGGGGGATGCGCAAGTCTTCAGGCGACGGCCGCAACCTTCGGAAAGAGGCGGCTGAGCGCATCCGTGTCAACGCCACCCGCGCCTCGCCACCAGATGACCGGGTAGGACCAGTCGTTGGTGTGATCGGCATCGGCCGCAGCGCTCAGCTGATGTTCAGAAGGATCCGCCCCGACTCGCCGCTGCGCATCAAATCCAGCGCGTCGTTGATGTCATCGAGCGCGAACTCGTGGGTCACGATCCCGCGGTAGCTCACCTTGCCGGCATCGCTCAGACGAACCAGACGTGGAATATCGCGCGCGGGCTGGCATTGCCCGCCTTCCGAGCCCTTCAGCACCTTCTCGAAGTGCAGCGGCAGCGTATAGATTTCGGCCTTCTCGCGGGGAACACCGACGAGGATGCAGCGGCCCTTCTTCGCCGTGATCTCGTAGGCGAGCTCGATCAAGTTCTTGACGCCGGTGGTCTCGACGACCTTGTCGGGTCCGTCGGCCCCCGTGATGGACCGAACCTCGGCGGCCACATCCTTCACCGCCTCGGAGTTGATGGCGTGGGTGGCGCCGAACTGCCGGGCCATCTCGAGCTTGTTGTCGAGGCGGTCGATCGCGATGACCGGCCAGGCGCCGACCATCGCGGCAAATTGCACGATGTTCAACCCGACGCCGCCGACGCCGAACACGACGACGGCTTCGCCGATGGCGATTTGCGCGTCGTTGTTGACGACGCCGAGCGCGGTCGTCACCGCGCAGCCAAGCAGCGGCGCGCTGCTGCGATCGATCGAGGGGGGAACGGGCGTGACGCGATTTTCCGACACCACGGCATATTCGTTGAAGGTGGTGACCCAGCCCGCGTTGAGACGCTTGCCGCGCCAGGAATAGACCGGCGTGTTGGACTGGATGCCCTTACCCGGCCGCCAATGCATGACGACGGTGTCGCCCTGCTTGCAGGAGACGACGCCGGGCCCGGTTTCGACGATGGTTGCCAGCGCTTCGTGCCCCAGAAGGTGCGGCAGGAATTTGTCGACGCCCTTGACGGCGTCGATCTCGTTGATCTGTGCGCCGCAGATGCTCGACGTATGCACGTGCGCAAGCACCTGGCCGTGCTCGAGCGTATCAGGCAGGGTGAACTCGTCGACGATCAGCGGCTTGCCCGATTCGACCAGAATCGCCGCCTTGGCAGTCTTGATATCCATGAGCCGCGCCCGGTCACTCGAAATAAATGAATTCGTAATCGCCGGTGTAGCCGAGCTTTCCGTAGAGCCAGATCCATTCGGAGGTGTGCAGGATGGACTCCGCCGTCAGCGCCCAGCATTCGAGATTGTGCAGCTCGGCAACGGTCCGGTAGCCCTCGACCATGACGTATTTGTTCTTCCCGACCCGCTCGATCTCCTTGAGCGCCGCATCGAGCTCGTAGAGCCTGAGATTGTGCAGGGTGCCGAGCGAGATGACGAGGTCGAAACTGTCGTCGCCATAGGGATAGACGTCCTGGGCGCGATAATTGAACAAATACGGCCTCACCTGCTCGTGCGAATTCGCAAGACCGTGTCTGGAGATATCGAAGCCGACCACCTTCAAACCCGGAAGGATCTTTTGCATCTCGTACAACAGGAAGCCCTTGCCGCAGCCGACGTCGAGCACGCTGGAGCCATCCTTCAGGCCATAGGTCTCGATCAGCGCCTTGGCGACCGGCGCCCAGCGCCCTTCGATGAAGCGGTAGCCGCCATAGCCGAAACGACGATCACCATCCCAGTAATCGGCCTCGTATTCCCGCGCCTTCAGCGAGCAGCCGATCTTGTCGTCGTTCATGCGACCCATGTAGTCGCGCTTGGTCGCGGTATGCAGTGGCGTCACAATATTCAGTAGTCGTCCCATTGAGCCCTCGGATTCCAACACGCGCTGATTCTCTTGACCGGCCTGGGGAGCCCAGCGTCGTGACCTGCGACTCGACCTAGCATTTGTGCTGAAGATCGTCATTGTTTCAGATCAATGATCGCGCAGCGACGCCGCCGACAACGTGCCGACGCGCACGACCGACGTCGGCCGGTCAGGGATCGAAGGATTCCTTCATCGATGGGACGAGTTCGGACCACCTGCTTCGACAGGCCTTCGCGGTGGCGCGGCCCCGATGTCAGGCGGACGCTTCAGCCGGCTCTGACATCGTCACCCTGTTCTTGACGCTGGGGCGCTCCTGCATCCGGGCGTACCAGGCGCGAAGAGCCTCGCACTCCGCGGGCACCGGCAGCTTCAGGAGGTCCGCAAAGATCAAGCCGCCGATGACCGCAATGTCGGCCATCGAGAAGGCCTCGCCGGCGACGAATGGCTGCTGTCTCAGAATGCCGTCGAAGTAATGCATGCCTCTGAAGGCCTTGTCGCGCTGACGCAAGCCCCACTCGGCGTTCTGATAGATCTCGACCTCGGGCCCAAGCCCGGGGGTTGCGTGATGAAAGTACACGCTGATCGCATCGAGCAGCTCCAGCTCGGCGCGCTTGTTCATCATGTGGATCACGCCCTTCTCGCGCGGCGTCCTGCCGGTGAGCACGGGCGCGCCGTCGAGCGCGTCGAGATATTCGGTGATGGCGGTGCATTCGCCGATGAAGGTGCCGTCCTCGAGCTCGAGCACCGGCAGCGTGCCGGAGTAGTTCTTGGCGAGGAACTCGGACTTCTTGTGCTCGCCCTTCCACAGGTTGACCGACACGAAGGTGACCTGCGGCCGCAGATTCTTCTCGGCGATGGCGATGCGGACGCGGGCCGGATAAGGGCCGGTGGCCCAATCATGAATCTTCATCGCTGAACCTCTTCGCATTTCTCTACCTGCCACTTGGTAGGCAACTATAGCCTTCAAAATTTGGCGGTCAAAGCCTATCTGTCAGTTGGTAGATAACGAAGCGGTGAGGCGCCGACATGAGTTCCAGCGCGCGGGAAGCCATCCTGGCGGCCGCCAAACGCACCGCACAGGCGCACGGCTATGGCGGCCTGAACTTCCGCGACCTCGCCGCTGAAGTCGGCATCAAGGCCGCCAGCATCCACTATCATTTCCCGAGCAAGGCCGATCTCGGCGCGGCCGTCGCGAGGCGCTACTGGGAGGATACCGCGGCGGCGCTCGAAGCCATGCTGGCCGAAACCCCGGATCCCCTGCGCTGCCTGCACCGCTATCCCGACGTCTTTCGCAAGGCGCTCGAGAACGGCAACCGCATGTGCCTGTGCAGCTTCATGGCTGCCGAGCACGACGACCTGCCGGACGCGGTGAAGCGGGAGGTGCAGGCCTTTGCGGACGTGAATGTCGCCTGGCTGAGCAAGGTTCTGTCCGCTGCGGCGCTGGGCGGTTCCGGGGAGAGCGATCGGCGCGCCCGCGCGATCTTCGCCGCCATCGCCGGTGCCCAGCTCCTGGCGCGGAGCCGGTCGGATCTCTCGCTCTACGACGCCTTGATCGACAGCTACCGCGCGGCCGGCCTGCTGCCGGCCTAACGGATGGTTCCCGCGGGATCGCCCCGATCACGCCATGAGAGTGGCGGCAAAGCACGATTGCGTGCACCATGACGGCCGATTCGAACGTCGTGGACGCCTGCGGCGCCCGTCATGGTGCCGCGGACGATTTCGGTGTCGGGGAGGACTTCATGCGTAAGCCCGAACGCAAGCTCGGCTAGCGTTGGCCGAAATGCATCATCATGCGGCTTCTCACGATCCCGTTCTGGTCGCGTTATCGATTCTGATCGCGGCCCTCGCCTCCTATACCGCGCTGGACCTGGCGACCCGAATGCGGGCTGCCTCAGGGAGGGCCCGCCGATCCTGGCTGGCAGCCGCGGCGATCGCCATGGGCGGCGGCATCTGGTCGATGCATTTCGTCGGCATGCTGGCCTTCAGCCTGCCTGGGATCGAGATCTCCTACGATTCATTCCTGACTCTGCTCTCGCTGGTCATTCCGATCGTCGTCGCCGCTGCCGCCTTTACCGTTGTCGGACGACGCCCGCAGGCGCTGCTCGCATCCGGCTTCGCGATGGGACTTGGCATCTCCGGCATGCACTATACCGGCATGGCCGCGATGCGGATGGCGGCCCTCATCCAATATGATCCCCGCTGGGTCGTGGCCTCGATCCTGATCGCGATCAGCGCCTCGATCGTGGCGCTCTGGCTCGCCTTTCGAAACACCAACGCGGTCCAGCGGCTGTTCGCGGGCCTGGTGATGGGCCTTGCGATCTCCGGCATGCACTATGCTGCAATGCAGGGCGCCATGTTCGTGCCGACGAGCACCATGGCCCGGCAGGCAGGACATCTCGGCGTCGGTCAGGCGCCGCTCGCGTTCCTGCTCGCCGGCATCACCATCATGATCCTGAGCATCGGAATCGCGGCTGCCGTCTATGACAGGGCATCGGCGGAGCGCGCCCAACGCGAGGCCGACGCACTGAGGCGCAGCGAAGAACGCTTTCGGCTGCTCGTCGAAGGTATCGTCGACCACGCGATCTTCATGCTCGATCCGGACGGGCGCGTGGGCAACTGGAATCTCGGCGCGCGCCGGCTGATGGGCTATGGCGACGACATCGTCGGGACGAGCTACGCCATTTTTCACACCGAGGAAGATTGCGCGGCCGAGGCGCCCGCGCGTGCGCTCGTTGAAGCCGAGCGGGAGGGCAAGTCCGCCATCGAAGGCTGGCGGGTGCGCAAGGACGGCAGCCGCTTCTGGGCGGAGGCAACGATCGTCGCGATCCGGAACGAAAGCGGCGCAATCGCCGGCTTTGCCAAGATCGTGCGCGACGTCAGCGAACGAAGACGGGCGCAGGAAGCGCTGGATCGCGCGCGCGAAGCACTGATGATGTCGCAGAAGATGGAGACCATCGGCCAGCTCACCGGCGGCGTGGCCCACGACTTCAACAACCTGCTGGCGGCCGTTCTCGGCAGCCTCGAGCTCTTGAAGAAGCGCCTGCCGACCGGCGATCCGAAGGTCCAGCGCCTGGTGGAGAACGCGATGCAAGGCGCGGCGCGCGGCGCCTCCCTGACCCAGCGCATGCTCGCTTTCGCGCGTAAACAGCACCTCAAGCCGGCGGTCGTCGACGTCGGCGAGCTGGTACGCGGCATGGCGTCATTGCTGAAATTCGAAGCCGGGATTGCTGTCGAGACCCGGTTCCCGATGCATCTGCCGAAGGTGAAGGTCGACGCCAACCAGCTCGAATTGGCGATCCTCAACCTCGCGGTCAACGCGCGCGATGCGATGCCGGACGGCGGCCTGATCACTATCGCCGCGCACGAGGAGCAGGGCGAAGGCGGCCCCTCGAGCAGCGGTTATGTCGTGCTCTCGGTGAGCGACACGGGCTGTGGCATGAGCGAGGAGATTCTCAAGCACGCCCAGGAGCCGTTCTTCACGACCAAGGGCGTCGGCAAAGGCACCGGGCTCGGCCTGTCGATGGTCCACGGACTTGCCGAGCAGTCCGGCGGCAGGCTCGTCCTGAAGAGCCGTCCCGGCGAGGGCACGAAGGCCGACATCTGGCTGCCGATCGCCGAGGCGACCGCGGAGCCGGACCCGCGCACGGCGGCTCCGGCCCCCGTGGCCCGGGCCAGCCGGCAGCTTTCCGTGCTCGTCGTCGACGACGACCTCCTGGTGCTCGAGAACACGGCAGCGATGCTGGAGGATCTCGGGCACATCGTGGTCGAGGCGCGCTCGGGCGATGAGGCACTGGCGTTGCTCCGCCGCACGCGCACCGTCGACCTGGTCGTGACCGACTATGCCATGCCGGGCATGACCGGCCTGCAGCTTGCCGGCGCCATCGCTGCGGAGCGCCCGGAGACGGTCATCCTCCTCAGCACGGGATACGCGGACCTCCCGAGCGACGCGCGGTCCAGCTTGCCGCGCCTGGCAAAGCCGTTCGACCAGGCCGCACTTGCGAAGGCGATCGAGGCGGCGATGGGCGAGGACGAGCCGGCCGGATCCGTGGTCGCGTTCCGGCCGAAGAGCGCATGAATGCCTGATGATGAATGGCGCGCCGTCCGGAACAAAACCACGAACTCCTACACAGTTGAAACTCCTTGTGATGTTGCAAGTGCTCACGGCGCAGCGACCCTCGCCGCCGATTTCGGCCTTAAGCACGCCTCATAACTCTGCGCGCCATGGCGGCTTCGAGATGCTAGTATCGTGAAGGCCGCAAGACCGACGCGATTGAAATACGGTCGAGACGATGGCGCGCGCAGAGACGCACTTCAAAAACAACGCCTGACCGCATTTGCGATTCGTCGGCCGGGATATGGAGGACGCTATGGCATGGCGCGACGACAAGGCCCGGGCAACTCTGATCCACGACGCGGCGGAAAGCGTGCAGCCGGGCAAGGCCCCCCGGACCTTTGCCGAGCTTCTGTTCGGCTACACCAATAGCGAGGATCTCGCCAACTACGATGCCTCCTCGCTTGCCCTCCTGGCGGAGCAGGCCTGGGAGCACGTGCAGCGGCGCACGGCCGGTCGTGCCGATATCCGCATCGTCAATCCGATGATGCCGGATGGGCGCGAGATCTCCGTGCTCGAAATCCTCAACGACAACATGCCCTTCCTGTTCGATTCCACCATGGCTGAAATCGCCGAGCAGGGCATCGAAGTCACCCTCGTCGCTCACCCCATCATCGCGGTGGAGCGCGATGACCAGGGCAAGCTGCTGCACTTCTACGGCGAAGCCCTCCCGGAGGGATCAAAGGGCGCGCGCGAAAGCCTGATTCACCTCCACATCACCCGCCTGGACGCCGACGCTGACCGCGACAGGCTGATTGACGGCCTCACCAGGACGCTCGGCGACGTGCGCGCCTGCGTCGTCGACTGGCGTGCCATGCGCGACCGGGTCGAGGACGCGATCAAGACTTTCTCGTCCAATCCGCCGCCGCTGCCGATCGACGAGGTCGCCGAGGCCAACCAGTTCCTGCAATGGCTGTGCGCGGACAATTTCACCTTTCTCGGCGTGCGCGAATATCGCTTCTCGCCCGAGAGCGACGTGTCGGATGACATCACGACCGCCGAAGGCCTCGGCATCCTCCGCGATCCCGATGCGAAGGTCCTGCGCCGCGGCAACGAAATGGTGGTGATGACGCCGGAAATTCGCGAGTTCATGCGCGAGCCGACCCTGCTGATCGTCATCAAGGCCAATGTGAGCAGCCGTGTTCATCGCCGCATCCGGATGGACTATGTCGGCATCAAGCTCTACGCGCCCGACGGCCGGCTCGAGGGCGAATTGCGTGTCGTCGGCCTGTTCACCTCGGGCGCTTATACGCGCTCGGCACGACAGATCCCCTATATCCGCCACAAGGTGACACGGGTGCTCCAGCGCGCCGGCTTCGACCCGAACAGCCATTCGGGCAAGGCCTTGATGCATATGCTCGAGGACTATCCGCGCGACGAGCTCTTCCAGGTCGACGTCGACACTCTCTTCAATTTCGTCATGGAGATCTTGATCCTGTATGAGCGCCCCCGCGTCCGGGCGCTGGCCCGGGTCGACAAGTTCGATCGCTTCGTCTCCATCCTCGTCTTCATTCCGCGCGACAAATACGACACCGACGTGCGCACGCGCGTCGGCGCCTTCCTGGCGCAGATCTACAAGGGGACGCTGTCGGCCTCCTACGTGTCCTTCCCCGAAGGAGCATTGGCGCGCGTCCACTACATCATCGGCCGCTACGAAGGTAAGACTCCCGCCGTCGAGCGCGCCACGCTGGAAGCCGGGATCAGCGCCATTGCCGCGACGTGGGCCGACAAGCTGAAGGCCGCGCTGGCTGCGTCGACCGATGGCATGCGGGCGCGCATGCTCGCCAATCGCTATGCCCAGGCCTTTACCGGCGGCTATACCGAGGTGTCCACGGCGGAACAGGCGATCGCCGATATCGCGACCATCGAAAGGCTGACCCCAGCCCGCCCGGTGACGATCTCGGTCCACCGCGACAAGGGCGAGGATGATCCCAGGCGCTTCGGCCTGAAGGTGTTTTCGGACGCGGCACCGTTGTCGCTGTCCTATCGCGTACCGGTGATTGAAAATCACGGCCTGCGCGTGGTCGACGAACGCACCTATCAGATCGTGCCCGGTAACAGGCCCGAGCCTGTCTGGCTGCACGACATGACGATCGAAACCAGCGATGGCCGGCCAATCGAGATCAGCCGGGAATTCAGCCATCGCCTGGAAGCCTCGATCATGGCAGTGGTCGGCGATCGCGCCGAATCCGACGGATACAACGCCCTGATCCTGCGCACGGCCCTGGGCTGGCGGGAAGTCTCGACCATCCGGGCGCTATCCCGCTATCTGCACCAGATCCGCGCGCCGTTCAGCCAGGACTATATGTGGCTGACTCTGCGCAAGAACGCCGCGATCACAGCCAACCTCGTCGCGCTGTTCCAGGCCCGCCGCGATCCGCGCCTCGTCCTTACCGATCGCGAGCGTTCGGCGCGCGAGACAACTCTGCTTGCCGAGATCGAGGAGCAGCTCAAATCCGTCGCCTCGCTCGATGAAGACCGCATCCTGCGCCGTTTCACCAATCTGGTGCAGTCGACCATCCGCACCAATTTGTGGCAGGTCGGCGAGGACGGACATCCGCGTCCGGTGATCTCCTTCAAGTTCGACGCGCGCAAGATCGATGACCTGCCCGCTCCGCGACCACTCTATGAGATTTTCGTCTATTCACCCCGCGTCGAAGGCATTCACCTGCGCTTCGGCAAGGTTGCGCGCGGTGGCTTGCGCTGGTCCGATCGGCCGCAGGATTTCCGCACCGAGATCCTCGGCCTGGTGAAAGCGCAGCAGGTCAAGAACGCCGTGATCGTGCCGGTCGGCGCCAAGGGCGGCTTCGTGCCCAAGCGCCTGCCGCCGCCCTCCGATCGCGAGGCGTGGCTCGCGGAGGGTACCGAAGCCTATCGCATCTTCGTTCGCTCGCTGCTCGAACTCACCGACAATCTCGACGGCGACGTCGTCGTGCCGCCCGACCTGACCGTGCGGCATGATGGCGACGATCCGTATCTGGTCGTCGCCGCCGACAAGGGCACCGCCACCTTCTCCGACGTCGCCAACGCGATTTCGGCCGAGAAGCACCATTGGCTCGGCGATGCCTTCGCCTCCGGCGGCAGCCAGGGCTACGACCACAAGAAGATGGGGATCACGGCGCGCGGCGCCTGGGAGGCGGTCAAGCGCCACTTCCGCGAGCTCGGCACCGACATTCAGACCATGCCTTTCACCGTGGTCGGCGTCGGCGACATGTCCGGCGACGTCTTCGGCAACGGCATGCTGCTCTCGCCGGCGACGAAGCTCGTCGCGGCATTCGATCACCGCGACATCTTCATCGATCCCTCGCCTGATCCGGCGAGCAGCTTCGCCGAACGCAAGCGCCTGTTCGACCTGCCGCGATCGAGCTGGCAGGACTACAACAAGACGCTGATCTCGCAGGGCGGCGGCGTGTTCTCGCGCTCGCTCAAGGCTATACCGCTCGCACCGGAAGTGCGCGCACTGCTCGATCTCGACAAGGAGCAGGCCACGCCGTTCGAGGTGATGACGGCGATCCTGAAGGCGCGCGCGGACTTGCTGTGGTTCGGCGGCATCGGCACCTACATCCGGGCGTCGGCGGAGAGCGACGATCAGGCCGGCGACCGCGCCAATGATCCGATCCGCATCACCGGGACCGAGGTTCGCGCCAGGGTGATCGGCGAAGGCGCCAATCTCGGCGTCACCCAGCGCGGCCGCATCGAAGCGGCGCAGGGGGGCGTCAAGCTCAACACCGACGCGATCGACAATTCGGCGGGCGTGAATACCTCCGACGTCGAGGTCAACATCAAGATTGCATTGGCGCGTCCCGAGCGCGAGGGACGTCTCAGCCCGGCTGACCGCAACACCCTGCTCGCCGCGATGACCGACGAAGTCGGCACGCTGGTGCTGCGCAACAACTACCTCCAGACGCTGGCACTCTCGCTTGCCGAACGCAAGGGCGTGGCCGAGACCGGCTTCCTCACCCGCCTGATGCAGTCGCTCGAGCAGCGTCACCTGCTCAGCCGCGCCGTGGAATTCCTGCCCGACGATGCAGCGATCGTCGAGCGCACGAGGCGCGGCCAGGCCCTGACACGGCCGGAGCTTGCCGTATTGCTCGCCTACGCCAAGCTGACACTCTACGAAGACCTGCTCCTCACCGGCGTGCCGGATGATCCTTATCTCGCTCGCAGACTGTCCCTGTATTTTCCGCGCGAGATCCTCGACAAATTCCCGACCGCGGTCGAACTCCATCGCCTCCGACGCGAGATCATCGCGACCAGTCTCGTCAATGCCGTGATCAACCGCGGGGGCCCGGCCTGCATCGTGCGCCTGACCGACGAGACCGACGCCGATATCTCGACCATCGTCATGGCGCAGGTGGCGGTGGACGCGATCTACGAGCTCAGGCGGCTCAATGACGCGATCGACGCGCTCGACACGCGTATCGACGGGCAGTTGCAGCTCAGCCTCTACGCGGCGATCCAGGATCTCCTGCTCTCCCGCATGGTCTGGTATGTGCGCAATGTCGATTTCAAGGACGGGCTGAGCGCGATCAACGCCCGGTTTGGCCCGGCCGTCCGCGAGATCGCAGCCTCCCTCGACGACGCCCTGCCACCGGACCTGCATGCCGCGCGCGGCAAGCGCCGGCAGGAGTTGAGCGATGCCGGCGTCCCGACCGGCCTCGCCGGCGAATTGGCGGACCTCGACGCGCTGGTCTCGGCGCCTGATATCGTGACGGTCGCCGAGCGCACCAGCCGCAGCATCCGCGATGCCACTGCGACGTTCTTTGCCACTGAGGCCAATTTCCGCCTCGACCGCATCGTCGCCGGCGCGCGCAGCGTGCCGACCAGCGATCATTTCGAACGCCTGGCCATCGACCGCGCCGTCGAACTGATCGCGGCAGCCGAAAGACGCCTGACCGCAGATATGCTGGCAACCGGCCAATCCGGTCAGCAGGCTGTAGAGACCTGGCTTGCGGCTCATCCCGAGGCGACGCGCATCCGCCGCGCGGTCGAGGAGATAGCCGCCGGTGGCCTGACGCTCGCCAAGCTCATGGTGGCCGCGAACTTGCTGGGGGATCTGGTCAAAGCCTAGAGGGAGGAATCCAATGATTCACGCCACTTGCCATACCGCCGACAATGTCCGCTGTATCGAGTTCGATGCCACACCGTGGTTCAACGAGGCTGCTGCTCCGAGCATCATCGATTTGGCCCAACGAGGATGGACCAGCACGGCGATCGCAGAGTCCCTCGAGCACCGACGAGGATACGAAGGCTTGCACGACCTCGTCGAGTATGCGGCAAAGCGGCTGCAATCGGAATCCCTGGAGGATCCAACCTGGGAAACCTTCGAGTGCGTCGTCGATGGACCTGAGGCCGTCGCCTGGCTCAAGCAGAACCGGCCCAACGTCGTGGCAAGCATCCCGTAAGCCACGGGAAGCACAGCAAAGGCCACCATTGATTGGCGGCATCGCAAACGAAGCGGAAATGGCGCACCACGGTCGATGAAGATGGGTACTATTGTTTCGCTGTGCCACTGTGCGTAGTCTGACGCTCTATCCAGCAGAGCCACGGGCGGGTGCACCGGCGCTGTCACGCGGCGCCGTTACAGTTTTCCATAGACTCGCCCGGCGACCGCCTTCAGGCGCTCAACCGAGCCGGACTCAGGATGCGGCTTGTCCGGCGCGAACAGGATCGAAGCCTGCCTGCCGTTCTTCCAGACATAGATGTTGACGGCGTTGCCGTTGCCCTTGGTGCAGGAATGCTCGCCGAACGCTTCACTGCCGAGCTCGGGTATCGCCACGTGTTGGCACGGGCCCGTGCGCTTCATCATGCTGATGACGGTGTCGCGCGAAATCGCGATCACCGCGACGGTCATGGTGTTGGCCTCGCGATCGAACATCATGCAGCTGCCCGCGCCGGTCCGCTGGACCGTCAGCGTGCCCTTGTCGAGAAAGCCGTCGGCATCCGCGGCCGTGAGCCACTCGCAATTGCCGAACCGCTCGCTGCTCTTGCTCACCTTCCCGATGGCAACGCGCGCTGCTTCGGTGATCGGTCCGAGCAGCGCATCGTCGGCACGCCGGCCGATCGGATAGACGCTGATCTGCAGGATGTAATCACCGGACAAGGCGACGACCGAGGCCTCCTGGCGCTGCGCGCCGGCGGCGCTCGTTCCGCCCTGGCCTTCGTCGCCGATCCCGGACACCGCGTTCAGCGGCATGCGCTCGCCGAGCGTCTTGACGAAGGTCGCATACAATTCCCTGGCGCGGTCCTTGTCGGGATTGCGGAACACGCTCAACATCATCGTGTCGCCGCGGCCGGCCTGGTAGATGCAGCCGCGGCCGTCCTGATTTGAAATCAGCGACCATTTGAGCGCCGGCATCGCGCTGGCGAGCTCCTGGGCGCTGATGAACGGGCAGGTTTCGGCCGCGCGCGCGGGAAGGACCGGGACGGCTGCGATTGCAAGAAACAGGACGAGGCAGGAGAACAGACGATCGATTGGACGCATGGGACAACTTACTACCGAAATGGCACGCCGCGCTCGATGAAGATGGGCACTATTCGTTCGCCGTGCACCCTATCTTGGTGGACCATGAGCGGAAATGGGCAGTCGGCCGGTGGGGTGAGATCATGCTGTTAAGCAGGAGTCTAGGGGTCCACTCATTTACCCCATCTCTATGAGAGTGATGCAAGTCACAGAATGGCAGTTGCGTTTGTCCATTCTGCGAATACTCTGGTCACATAGTGATTTGGGGTTGTGATGGGCGTACTTCGCATCTTTTCCATAATCATTTTCTTTGCCTGGCTTGGGTGTGAACCGGCGCTCGCCCAAAAGCGCGTCGCCCTCGTTATCGGCAACTCCGCCTATAAGACCGTTCCGCGGCTCGGCAACCCGATCAACGATGCAGGTCTGATCGGCAAGATGTTCCAGACTGCCGGTTTCGATGTGGTGGACGTCAAGCTCGATCTTAATACTGCCGAGATGCGCAGGGCGCTGCGCGAGTTTGGCACGAAAACGCGCGATGCCGAGATGGCCGTGGTTTACTATGCCGGCCATGGCCTCGAGGTCGACGGCAGCAACTACCTGATTCCCACGGACGCGGTTCTCGAGACCGATACCGATGTATATGACGAAGCCTTTCCTCTGGATCGGGTGTTGGTAACGATCGAACCTGCCAAGCAGCTTCGTCTCGTCATTCTGGATGCTTGTCGCGATAATCCCTTCGCCAAAACGATGAAGCGCACGCTGTCCTCGCGCGCGATTGGACGGGGGCTGGCAAAGGTTGAGCCAAACAGCGCGAACACGATGATCGCCTTTGCGGCCAAGGCTGGATCGACAGCGTCGGACGGCGACTCGAAGAACAGCCCGTTTGCTTCGGCCCTCGCCGATCATCTAACGAAGCCCGGCCTTGATCTGCGCAAGGCGTTTGGGTTTGTCCGTGACGATGTGTTGAAGAACACGAGCTTCAAGCAGGAGCCTTATGTCTATGGCTCGCTCGGTGGCAATGACGTTACGCTTGTGCCGGCCAAGCCGGTCGCAGCTGGCCCGCAGGCGAGTCCGCTGGAAACAGTCCGCAAGGATTACGAATTCTCATTGCAGCTCGGTACAAGGGATGGCTGGACTGCTTTTCTCGCGCAATATCCGGAGGGGTTTTACGCCAATTTGGCCAAAGGCCAACTGAACAAGATCGCTGCCGAGGAGGCACGCGCGGCGGCTGCAGAAAAGGCTCGGCAGGCCGACGAGGAGAAAGCCAGGTTGGTCGCAGAGCGTGCGAAGAAGGCCGATCAGGACAGGGCAGCTGCCGCAGCCAAGTCTGCCGAGGAGCACCGTCTTGCGGCGGAAAAGGCCAAGCAGATCGAGGAAGCAAAGGCAGAAGCGGCCGAGCAACGAAGGAAAGAAGCGGAGGCCGCCGTGGTCAAGGCGCTAGCCGAAAAGCAAGCGGCGGAGAAGGCGCTCGCTGACAGACTTGCGAGTGAAAAGGCTGCGGCGGAGCAGGCCGTAAAGCAGGCTGCCGATAAGAAGTCGGCTGATGAAGCCGCTCAGAAGATTGCCGCCGTCCAGCCGACGGTCTCGCAACCCAGTCTGTCGCCGCAAGAAATGGCGAAGCTCGCTCAGCTGGAGCTGCGCCGCGTCGGATGTTTGACGACTGCCGCGGATGGCGACTGGAATGCATCGTCGCGCCGTTCGCTGAGTCTGTTCAATAAGTATGCCGGTACCGAATTCGACGTGCAGGCCGTATCCATCGACACCATCGATGCGATCAAGGCTCGTGCGCCGAGGGTATGCCCGCTTGTCTGTGACCATGGTTACCGGGCAGAGGGAGACGCTTGCACGAAGATCACCTGCAAGAGCGGCCTCGAGCTGCAGGATGACGGAAACTGTGCGCGTCCCAGGAAGAACATATCTTCGAGAGCTCCGGACGAATCATCAGCGGGAAGTTCGAAGCCGCAGAGGTCTCTGCCGCCGACCGAATTTTCTCCCAATCGCCGATTGCCGGGTGAGCCGCCCGATGGATCAATTCCGACCGGCCAGCGAATCATCGTCCAAAGCAGCGCCTGCCCGCGAGGACAAGTCCTCGAACTGATCGGAGGATCACAGGCTCACGGGGTCCGTCGTCAAAAGCGATGTATCGCGACGAACTAGCGTTGCTGCAGGCACATCACCCGAGCTGCATCGTGGATTCTTCTCCAAAGCGACACGAAAGTGTCGATCGGCGGAAGTCTATGCGCAAGCCATTCGGAAACTGGCGCGCCCTTCAGAACAAAACCGAGGACTCATATATATTTGAAATTGTTATATAAATTCAAGCCGCTGGGAGGGTCGGCTCACTGAAGGCTACCTACGCCCCCCAACGGCGTATGCTCCAAGGGCGGCTCCTTGGCCGACCGCTTTGACTGGGATCCGGCCGCCTTAGCTTCTTCGGCGACCACGCCCATCTCGCCAAATCCCCAATGCTTCGCGGCCTCTCTGGCGCCACTGCGCAAGCGGAGCGGGTCGTCTACGCAAAGCGGCCGTTCGGCGGGCCCGATAAACCTCGTGACGCTCGCGCCTTCTCGAATGTCCAAAGGACGGCCGACTGGGGACGAATTGTCGCGAAACGAGCAATCTCGCCAGACTTGATAACTTGCTTATGATATCGCGAAGGTAGCTTGATCGCAGCTGTCCGCTTTTCTCGGAAGAGCGAAAAGCGGACGCTGTGGCTCTGCCGGTTTACCGTGGGTAAGCTTTATGCGATGAAAAATGACACCGCTCGAACCAACGCCGACGCCTTGACCGAGAGAAGCCTCGCTCAAACGAAGCCTCACGAAGGCCCGCCACGCACGGATGTCGGGACGATAACGCTCCATTGGGCGACCGCGCTCGCGTTCGTCGTAAGCCTCGTTACCGGCATACGCATCGCAGCGGACGCGCTGCACGCCCCCTTCTCGAAATGGCTCGCTCCCGTCCTGCCGCAGGGCGAGATCTTCTCCTGGCATTTCCTCGCGGGACTCGCCGTCTTCTTCTGCGGGTCGGCCTACGTCGCCTACCTCGCGCGGAGCGGCCTCGTCGAGCGCAACAGCCCCAAGAAGACGCGGATCCTCGCGATGCGCGCTCCGGCTCGCCTCAAGTGGGGGGCCGTCAACGTCATCCTGCACTGGTTCGTCTATGCGCTCGTGATCTTCCTCACGGCGACGGGCGTCATGATGTATCTCGGCTATGGCGGCTGGTGGGCTTATCTCCACTCGACCGCCGCCTATGTCGCGCTCGCCTATATCTTCGCGCATGTCGCCGCGCATTATCTCTATGGCGGCTGGCTGCAGATTTTCCGCGTGTTTCGGCCGGCCCCGCTCGCGATCACGAAGGCCCTGCGGCCGAGGCCTCTTCTCGTCGCCGCTGCAATCGGGGTGGCAGTCGCGTGCGGCGTCGCCGGGCTCGACTGGGTGACGCGCGATACGCTCGTCGTCGCGCGGGTGAGCGACGCGCCCAAGCTGGACGGCGCCATGGGCGATCCCGCCTGGTCGCGCGCGCGCCCCGTCTTCATCCGCACGCAGCAGGGTGCCAATCTCGGCGGATCGGGCGAATCGCTCGTGGAGGTGCGCGCCCTGCACGACGGGCAGAAGATCTATTTCGCCTTCCGCTGGGAAGATCCCACGCGCTCCCTGCGCCGCATTCCGATCATCAAGAAAGAGGATGGCTGGCACGTCCTCGACGAGCGTGCGGGCCTGCAAGACGCCGTCGACTTCTACGAGGATAAACTTGCGGTCATTTTCTCGGATAATCCATCGCTCGGCGGCGCAGGCGCGACGGATCTCGGCACCAACCCGCTGCCCGGCAAACCGATGCCGATCAACGGCCGGGGCTTCCACTACACGACGGATGGCAGCTACATAGACATGTGGCAGTGGAAGGCGTCGCGCGGGGGCATGCTCGGGCGTGTCGACAGCCAATATATCGGCCCGCCCTACGCCCCGACCCTGGACGAGCAAAATTACGATGCCCGCTACCAGGGCGGCTATTGGAACAAGCCTGGTCGCACTCTTTATTCGTATAATTTCAAGTTCATCCGCAGGAACGACAAGGGGCCCGTCACGGTTCTGCGGCTTCCCAAGGACTGGAAGGCGCAGGTCGCCGCCCTCAGCAAATTCGATCTTAATCCCGACAGCAGCGACGACGAGAACGGCCGCTGGTACATGTTCGACTGGGAGAGCGAACCCTACACTCCAGAGGCCGACGCGAGGATTCCCGTTGGCACGACCCTGCCTGGCGTGATTATTGCCGGCGACACCGAGGGAGAGCGGGCCAATGTCACTGGGGTTTCAAGATGGAGCAACGGACATTGGACGCTCGAGCTGACGCGCAACATGAAAAGCGATGGCAGATATGACAAAGCCTTCGTGCCAGCCCGCGATCTCTACATGTGGGTCGCTGTCTTCGACCATGCACAGACGCGGCATGCGAGCCATAACCGCCCGGTGCGTGTCCTCACGCAGGACTAGGCGTCTCATGGGGGGCGACGTGCTCGACCGGAGGCCACTACGGCGCGGCGAGCAGCGGCCTGCTCGCAGAAATTCGTGGCGCCCAGAGGGCTCGCGATGAAGACGCATTGTCGGCTCGTCCTCAACGGCAAGCCCGTCGAAGCTCGCGCCGGCGAAAGCCTGATCGACGCGGCGCTCGGCGGCTCGATCCTCATTCCACACGACTGCAGATCGGGACAATGTCAGAGCTGTCGGGTGACGGTCGTTTCGGGCTCGGTCGATGACGGCGGCTCGGGTCATGGCCGCACTGTGCTCGCCTGCCAGGCCGCGGTCGCAGGCGATGCGGAGATCGAATTCGAAGAATTGCCGCTACCGATGAAGCGGGCGTGCGCCGTAACCGAGATCAACGAGCTCTCGCCAGAGATCGCCGAAGTCGTGCTGACGACCTCGGCGCCGCTCGAGTTTCGGCCGGGCCAATATGTGCGCGTCAAGTTTTCCGGCTATCCTGCGCGCGAGTTCAGCCCGACCTTCAGACTCGATGGTTCCTTCAAGCAAGTCGAACTCGTCTTCCACATCCGGCGCCTGCATGACGGCACCGTGTCGGGGCAGTTCGGCAAGGCCATCAGGCCCGGCCATGCGGCGCATGTGCAAGGCCCCTTCGGACAAGCCTATCTACGACAGGGCCAGGGGCCGCTAGTGCTGGTCGCCGGCGGAGCAGGCTGGGCCCCGATCTGGGCGCTGGCCCGCTCGGCGCGCTCGACCCAGCGCAACCGCGAGATGGTGGTCGTCGCCGGCAGCCGGGATGCCGATAACCTCTATATGCTTCCCTCGCTGCAGTGGCTGATCGACGACGGTGTCCGCGACGTCATTGCGGCGACGGAGGTCGGATCTACCCTGCCGATCAGGCCCGGGCGCCCATCGCACTACCTGCCCCTGCTCGGGCTGGAGGATACGGTCTACGTCGCCGGCCCCGCTGGTCTCGTCGATATCGTGAAGAACAAGGCGCGCTCGGCCAATGCACAATGCTACGCCGATCCTTTCCTGCCGAGCTCTCAAACCTCATCGCTGGTGGACAAGGTCACCCGTCTATGGCGAAGCCGGGAGCAGCCTCATCGCCCCGGTCTGTGAGCCGATGCCGTGCTCAGCGGCGCCGGCGGCCGGCGAGCCCCGGCGGCTCACGGCTTGACGGGCAGACTCCCGAGGCTGGTGATGACGTCGGCCGCCTTCTGCGTATCGGCAAAGCGTAGAAAGGCCAAGGCGTCCGGATCCTGCAACGTGCTTAAATAGATCAGCGCCAGCACCACACTCGAGGGATAATCCGCGTCGGTCGGGTAGTGGCCGTCCACGCGAAGCACGGTGAGCCCTTGTTCCAATGGCCGCGAGAAGGGGCCGAAGCCGATCGCGCCTTGAACATCGCGAACCGTCTCGATCGCTTCCTGTGTGGTCGTCGCCGTCTTCGATTTCTCGGTGATCTCGAGATCATGCCAGCCGGGCATGCTGGCCCGTAGCACGGTGAGAGTGCTGTCCTGGTCCTCGCGCCGGACGACGCGGATGCGCATATCGGTGCCGCCCAGCTCCTTCCAATTCGCGAGTCGGCCCGAATAGATCGCAACGAGCTGATCGCTTGTGACGGCACTCACTCCACAGCCGGGATGGACGATGAAAGCCGAGGGCAGGCGGGCGATCGCCTTGTAGACGATGCCGGAAGCCGCTTCGGCGTCGGTCAGGCGGCGTGCGATGCGCCCTAGGATCGCCTTGCCGGACCCCACGGCCGCGATGCCTCCGCCAGAACCGATGCTCGGCGGGACCTCGATCCGTGCCGATCCCTCCTGCTGCATGAAGCTCGCGGCGACGACGCGCAGGACATCGATGCCGTCTCCGGTCCCGACGATGTCGAGCCTGCGTGTTTCGGCGCTAGCGGCATTCACCCCCGCAAGGCAGAGGCCCAAGATTACCGCCGTTATCCTCGAAAATGCCATGGCAAACCCCTTCGAACGACGAGGTGCGCAATCTGGCAAAGAAACCTAAACCATCTGTTGTCGCAACGCCGTGCCTTTTGGAGTCATCTGTGGCGGACAGAAAGTAAAAAGCACAAAATCTGATGGTTAAGAAAAACCATTTGCTAATTAACCGGCCACAAATAGACGATCAAATTGACGATTTTGGGTATTTCACTCGCCTAAGGTTGGCGCCTGGAAGGGGCCCCAATGAGCGACATTGGCCGGCCCCCGTAAGCTCAAGGTGCTGGCGGTGGTGGCGACTGACCCGGATATGGCAGAGGCATCGAGGGCGCCGCCCCGCTGGCGTCGCTGGGCCGTTCTGTCCGGGATTCCGGGTTTCCCCTCGTCTATCGCCATGCGCCTTGTTGCCGTCGTGCTCGCGACCGGCGTCCTCGGGCTCGGCGTCATCGGTGGCTTGACGGTGCTACGCCTGCAGCAGCAACTGAGGCATCAGGCTGCGGCACTGGGCGAACTCTCGGAAGACCAGCTCGCTCATCGCCTCGACGGCGAGGCGCAGTTGGCGCGAGCGCGAATCGAGGTCCTGGGCGCAGAAACCGCATCTGGCCTGCGTCAGATCACTCAGCGCGCCGATGTCGCCAAGGCGGTCGCCTCGAACAACGATGTGACTATCCGCGAGCTGCTCAGCGTCGTTGCTTCGACCTCCGGCTTCGAAAGGCTGATCGCCTTCGACGGAACCGGTCGCGTGATCGGCGCCAATACGCCCCTCGACCTCCTCGCGCTGAACCGGGCGTTCGAGGGTACCGCTCTCTCTGTCAGCCTCAACGCGATCCTCAAGGACAATAGCCGCTCGCACCCGCGGGGTGAGGAAGGCACCTATGAGCTCAAATTGCGTGAATTGTCAGCGCTCGGCCTGCCGCAGCGCCACACCATAGCGCACACCGCGATCGAGCCCGTGTTCGACGACTTCGGCGACCTCATCGGCGCGCTTGCCGCCGTCCGACCGCTCGGCCGCACGGAACGGACTCTCGAGAACTTCACTTCGCTAGCCAATGCCGGCGTGGTCATCATCACGGGTGACAACGAGATCGTGTCTTCCGCGGGGCCTGAAGGGGTGAGATTCAGCGGCGCCGGGACGCGTTTGGCCGGGCTGCAGCGCTCGGATGACGGCAACTACGTCGCGCGCTGTGTCGATTACGAGGCGACGCTCAAGGTGTGTACGTTCGCGAGCGCATCGCTGGTGACGACGACACGCGATCAGATGTTCCAGATCGGCGCATCCCATACGCGTTCGCTGATGTGGCAGTTCCTGGCATCCGCGGCGCTGGCGCTCGGTGCCTTGGTCGTCGCGCTATTGGCCGCCGTGAGGCACCTCACGAAAGGACTTTCAGCGCTCGCCAAGACCGCCCAGGAAATCGCAGGTGGCGATCTTGACGTTCAATTCCGCGCAACGGGCATCGGCGAGGTCCGCGGCCTCGGCCTCGCATTCGAGCGAATGCTGACGCATTTGCGGGCCAGCACTCGAAGAATCCGTCAGCTCGCTTTCTACGACACGGTGAGCCGCATTCCCAATCGGGAGAAGATGCGCATCGATGCGCCGGCGCTCATCGGCGCGGAAGAGGGCGGAGCGCTGTTCTTCCTCGACCTGGATGGCTTCAAATCCATCAACGACACTTTCGGGCACAAGGCTGGCGACGAGCTGCTCAGGATGGTGGCCGAGCGCTTGAGCAATTTGCTGACGTCCAAGGGCGCTGCCGGCAAATATCTGCTCGCCCGGGTCGGGGGCGACGAGTTCGTCGCCATCATCGCCGGGGTGAAGACGATCGAGGCCGCGAGCCTCAGTGCCCGCGAGATGATCGAGACGCTGCAGGTTTCCTTCAAGCTCCAGAGCAACCATGCGACCATCGGCGTCAGCATCGGCATTGCGATCTGGCCCACCCACGGCACAACCTATGACGATCTCCTGATCCGTGCCGACCTTGCGATGTACGTCGCGAAGAGCTCGGGACGCAATACCTACGCGTTCTTCACTCCGGATCTCGCAGAGGTCGCGCGTGCCCGCCATGCGCTCGAAACCGACCTCGCCCTGGCGATCCGCAATGAAGAGCTCGTCGTCCATTACCAGCCCAAGGTGTCCTGCACGGATGGCCGCATCCTAGGGGTGGAGGCGCTGGCGCGCTGGCATCACCCGAAGGAGGGCGACATTCCTCCTCAGCGCTTCATCAAGATCGCGGAAGAGATCGGCCTCATCATGGAGATCGACCGCTTCGTGCTCAGGCGCGCGCTCGCCGAAATCGGGGGCTTGATCCGGGCCGGCTCGAACCTCGTGCTCGCCGTAAATGTCGCGGCGACGGAAATCGAAGACCCGCTGTTCATCAGGGATATCATCACGACCGTTCGCGAGGCCGACTTCCCGCCGCCCAAGCTCGAGATCGAGATCACAGAGTCGGTCGCGATGCGCAATCCTGACGTCGTGCGCGAGAGAATAAGCCTGCTCAGGCAATTGGGCATACGCTTCGCAATGGACGATTTCGGAGCCGGCTATTCGAATCTTTCGACGATGGCGAGGCTCCCCTTCGACGCCGTGAAGCTCGATCGCACGCTCGTGGCGGGTGTCGCGGAAGACCGCGAAAAGCAGACGATCCTTCGCCTGGCGCTCGGACTTGCGGACGAATTGGGGTTCGAAACGGTCGTAGAAGGTGTTGAAACGGCCGAAGACCTTCGGTTCGCGGCCGAAAACGGCGCGACCATGGCGCAAGGTTATCTTTTTTCTCCGCCGCTACCGCTCGAAGAGTTCGCCGTCCTGCTCCAGCCGCGCCGTTTGGCTTCGGCGGCCGAAGTGGTGCCCAGGCGAGACGGAGCGGAGCGGAAGACCATGATCCGCTGAGGCGTCGGCGACGACACCGGCCACCGATCCCAGACGGGAGCTCTGCGACAGTTCGCGGTTTTGTACTGAATGGTGGAAAATGGCGCGCCCGGAACGATTCGAACGTCCGACCCTCAGATTCGTAGTCTGATGCTCTATCCAGCTGAGCTACGGGCGCGTTTTCGCGAACAGCGTTTGCGGGCGGGGCCCGCACGCAGCCTCCGGACAGCGCCGGAGGGGTGCGAAAGAGCGCTCTGACTAACCGCTCTTGCCCCGGTTGGCAAGGTCCGGGATGGGGAGATTTTGCAGGGAGATGACGGTTTCCGTTGTCATTCCGGGGCGATGCGGAGCATCGAACCTGGAATCTTGCGCCAAAACCTCCGGATTCCGGGTTCGGCGCGCTGCGCCGCCCCGGAATGACAGCGATGAGCCCTACGCCCTTGCCCGCTCGTTGCGGATGGAGAGCAGTTCCACGGGGCGGTCGGGGATGACGATCCGGAAGGTGGCGCCGATGGTGCCTTCGACCAGGTGGATGTCGCCGCCATGGGCGCGGACGAGCTCGGCGGCAATGGCGAGGCCAAGCCCGCTGCCGCCGGGGCGCCCCGAGGTCTGGAACGCCTCGAACAAATGGTCGCGGGTCTTCTGGGGGACGCCGGGGCCGGTGTCGGAGACCTCCAGGATGGCGACGGCGCCCTCGCGCTTGCCCGTGATCCGGATCTGCTGCACGCCACCCTCGCCGGAGGAATGGCTTTCCAGCGCCTGGGCGGCGTTGCGGACGAGGTTGAGCAGCACGCGGAAAAGCTGGTCGGGGTCGGCATCGACCGCGAGCCCGCGCTCGATCGCGGCGACCCAGGCGATCGAGGCATCGCTGGCAAGGCCCGCGGTCTCGCGCACTTCCAGCACGACCGGCTCGATCATGATCATGCGGCGGTCGGGCGAGGCCTCCTGGGCGCGGCCGTAGGACAGCGTCGACTGGCAGAAGGCGATGGCGCGCTCGAGCGAGCGCACGAGCTTGGGCGCAAAGCGCTGCACCCGCGGATCCGGCACGCTGGCGAGCTGGTCCGACAGAAGCTGCGCCGACGCGAGCAAATTGCGCAGATCGTGGTTGATCTTGGAGACGGCGAGGCCGAGCGCGGCAAGCCGGCTCTTCTGATGCAGCATCGACATCAAATCGCGCTGCATGTCGGACAATTCGCGTTCGGCCACCCCGATCTCGTCGCTGCGCTGGCTCGGCACGATGATCCGCGCCGAGCTCTCGGGGTTTTCGTGGAAGCCGACCAGGCTCGCGGTCAGCCGCCGCATCGGCCGCACGAAGAGATAGTGGAGCGCGAGATAGACGAGGCCCGCGGTCAGCACCCCGATGATCAGCGCGACCACGACGACATTGCGGGAGAATCGGTACATCGACTGCCGCAGCGGCAATTCGTCGGTCACGATCTCGACGAACTGGGCATTGCCGACGCCGGGGCCGACGATACGGATGGCCTGGTTGCCGGTCTCCAGCATCATCTGGAACGAGCCGGTGATCGCCTCCCATACGGTCATGTCGCGGAGGTCAACGTCGTGCTCGATCGCAGTGGGCAGATTGTCGCTGGCGAGCAGCCGGCGCTGCTGGCCCATCTTGATGGCGACGGCGCGGGCATTGATGCTTTTCAGGATCTCGCGCGACAGCGAATCGGGAACCATACCGAGCGGCGCGGCGTCGAGCACCAGCGCCGCCGTGTTGGCCGCGGCCACGCGGTCGTTCAGCCGGTTGACCCAGAAGTTGGCGATGGCAGGCACATAGAGCAGGATGGCCGCGATCATCACCAGGGGGACGGTGAGCAGCAGCAGCTTGCCCGACAGCCCAAGCCCGGCAGGCCCACGCGGCCGGATCGCCGGCGGGTCCCCCTGATCCGTATCCTGGATCGGCTGGAGGTCTGTCGCTGCCACGAAATTCGTCCTCACTGATTTGGCCGGTGAACGATCTGGCGGAGGAAGGATGCGGCCCCGCCCCCGGTCCGGTCAAATTACGGATCGCTAATCTCCCAATGTGGGATGTAAGCGCTGATACGGCGAGTCGCTACCTCACCGATTAAAAACCCCGCACAAACAGCGATATTCACCGCAATCCTGCGCTCTTGTGGCGTTGACGAAAAGGGGGCGCTCGCATATAAGCCGCGCGAATTGTCCGCGATGACCCGGTGTAACGCCGGGAGCGGCTCTCTTGGGGCCGAAAAAGGGCCCGTTTTGGGCCGCATCTTCCGGACTTTACCATCAATTCTACAGGCAAATTGCCCGGTCAGCGGAGAAAAACCCGTGAAGCGGACTTATCAACCCAGCAAACTGGTGCGCAAGCGCCGTCACGGTTTCCGTGCCCGTCTCGCCACTGCCGGCGGCCGCAAGGTTCTCGCCGCCCGCCGCGCCCGCGGCCGCAAGCGTCTGAGCGCCTGAGCCAGACCCCCTTTTTGGGATTTCATCATGGATCGGCTGAGGCAGCGGGCGGATTTCCTCGCCGTTGCCAATGGCGCGCGGGTGAATAGTCCCGCGTTCGTCCTGCAAAGCCGCCCTCGCGACGACGGTGGCCCGATCCGAGTAGGCTTCACCGTCACCAAAAAGAACGGCAACGCCCCCGCGCGCAATCGCATCCGGCGCCGGCTTCGCGAACTGGTGAAGCGGCTCGATCCGGTGTCAATGCAGCCCCATCATGACTATGTACTGGTCGGCCGAAGGGACGCGCTCTCGCGCCCCTTCGCCGCCATGCTCGACGATCTGCGCATAGCGTTCTCGAAGCCCGCGCGGCATACGGCCAAGGGATCTCACACGGGATCTCACAAGGGACAGTCAAAGGGACGCGGCCCGAGAACCGAGTGCATTGGGCCCGGCACCGCTCCTGCTGCCAGCCGCAAACCGGATTGATGACGAGACATTAGATGATGACCGACAATCGCAATACCATCCTCGCCGTCATTCTATCGGGCCTCGTGCTGATCGCCTGGCAGTATTTCTACAACGTGCCGGCGATGGAGAAGCAGCGCGCCCAGCAGCAGGCGCAGGCCGAGCTTCAGAAGACCACGCCGCAGCCGACGGCCTCCGCAACGCCGGGCGCCACGCCGCAATCCGGCGGCACGCAGCCGTCGACGCCGGCAGCGAACCAGCAGGCCCAGCCGGTCGTCGCCCGCGACACCGCGATTGCGGCCAGCCCGCGCGTGAAGATCGACACGCCGCGGATCGCCGGCAGCATCTCGCTGAAGGGCGGCCGCATCGACGATCTCGCGCTGGTGCAGTATCGCGAGACGGTCGATCCGAAGTCGCCGCCGATCATCCTGTATTCGCCCTCGGGCACCGCGGAGCCCTATTACGCCGAGTTCGGCTGGGTGCCGGCTACGGGCGTGACGGCCAAGCTGCCGGACGCGCAGACCGTCTGGCAGCAGGACGGCAGCGGCAGCCTGACGCCGACGACGCCGGCGGTGCTGAAATGGGACAACGGCGAGGGCCTCACCTTCCGCCGCACCATCTCGGTCGACGACCACTATCTCTTCACCATCAAGGACGAGGTGAGCAATGTCGGCAACGCGCCGGTCACGCTCTATCCGTTCGCGCTGATCTCACGCCACGGCACCCCGCAGGTCTCCGGCTACTACATCCTGCATGAAGGCCTGATCGGCTATCTCGATGGCCTGCAGGAATACGCCTACAAGAAGATCGACGAAGCCAAGTCGGTGAACTTCAAGGCCACCAATGGCTGGCTCGGCATGACCGACAAGTACTGGGCCTCGGCGCTGCTGCCGGACACCAGCGCCCAGCTTCAGGCGCGCTTCTCGTCGAACCCGAGCGGCAACGTCCACACCTACCAGACCGACTATCTGCTCGATCCCGTCACCGTCGCGATCGGCGGCAGTGCGACGGCGAACGCGCGGCTGTTTGCCGGCGCCAAGGAAGCCGGCGTCGTCGGCATCAACTTCCCGCTCGCTGGCCACGGCGGCTACAACAAGGAACTCAGCCTCAACCATTTCGACCTGTTGATCGACTGGGGCTGGTTCTATTTCATCACCAAGCCGATGTTCCTCGGCCTCGACTTCTTCTACCGCTTCTTCGGCAATTTCGGCATCTCGATCCTGCTCGTGACCGTGATCGTGAAGCTGTTGTTCTTCCCGCTGGCGAACAAGTCCTATGCCTCGATGGCGAAGATGAAGTCGATCCAGCCGCAGCTTCAGGCGCTGAAAGAGCGCTACCCCGATGACAAGGTGAAGCAGCAGCAGGAGATGATGGAGATCTACCGCAAGGAGAAGATCAATCCGGTCGCCGGCTGTCTTCCCGTCGTGATCCAGATCCCGGTGTTCTTCTCGCTCTACAAGGTGCTGTTCGTCACCATCGAGATGCGGCACGCGCCGTTCTACGGCTGGATCAAGGACCTCTCCGCGCCGGACCCGACCAATCTGTTCAACCTGTTCGGGCTGATCCCGCTCGATCCGACCACGATTCCGGTGTTCGGCCACTACCTCGCGCTCGGCATCTGGCCGATCATCATGGGCATCACGATGTGGTTCCAGATGAAGCTGAACCCGACGCCGCCGGATCCGACCCAGCAGATGATCTTCAACTGGATGCCGCTGATCTTCACCTTCATGCTGGCGGGCTTCCCGGCGGGCCTCGTGATCTACTGGGCCTGGAACAACACGCTCTCGGTGCTCCAGCAGAGCTTCATCATGCGCCGCAATGGCGTGAAGGTGGAGTTGCTCGACAACATTCGAAGTTTGTTCAAAAAAAAAGTGACGACTGAGGCGACGTAGCCTCCGACACTGCCAGGCAAACTGCCTCCACATCGTCATGCCCGGGCTTGTCCCGGGCATCCACGTTTAGGAGGGCGCCCCGCAGACAGGCGTGGATGGCCGGGACAAGCCCCCGGCCATGACGAGAGGATGGACCGCTCGCATGAACGACAAGACCGACGAGCGACTGATCGAGACCGGGCGAAAGCTGTTCGCGCGCGACTGGCAGTTCATCTGGGCCTCGCCCTCGATCCAGACGCTGCCGCCGATGGACGGGCTGGAGATCGCCTTTGCCGGCCGCTCCAATGTCGGCAAGTCGAGCCTGATCAACGCGCTCACCGGCCGCAATGCGCTGGCGCGCACCTCGCACACGCCGGGCCGCACGCAAGAGCTGATCTTCTTCGAGGTCCCCGGGAAAACCGACCTGCGCCTCGTCGACATGCCCGGCTATGGCTATGCCAAGGCGCCGAAGAGCCAGGTCGCGTCCTGGACCGAGCTGATTCACAAATTCCTGCTGGGCCGCGCCAGCCTCGCGCGCGTCTATGTGCTGATCGATGCGCGACACGGGCTGAAGGACGTCGATCTCGAGATCCTCGGGACGCTCGACCGCTCCGCCGTGAGCTATCAGATCGTGCTGACCAAGGCCGACCAGGTGAAGCCCTCCGAGCTTGCCTCGCGCATTGTCGAGACCGAGGCCGCGCTGGCCAAGCATCCGGCCGCGTTCCCCAACGTGCTCGCGACCTCGTCGCGGAGCGCGACGGGCATGGCCGAGCTGCGCGCCGCGATGGCGAAGCTGCTGGAAGAGCGGAGCTCGTGATGGCCGCGCACCGCCTGTTGATTGGGCTTGCCGGTTTGATGGGCGCCGCCGGCGTCGCACTGGCCGCCGCCTCCGCCCATGGCGGCGATGCGAGCCGGCTTGCCTCGGCGAGCGCCATGCTGCTGTTTCATGCAACTGCCATACTTGCGGTGATCGGATTGCTCGCGCGCGGCCTTCTGCATGGCGGAATTGGCCTCATTGCCGCGACCGGCTTCGTAGGCGGCGCCGCGCTGTTCGCGGGCGATCTCACCTTGCGGCAATATGCCGGGCACTCGCTGTTTCCCTATGCGGCGCCGACCGGCGGAACGGTGATGATCGCGAGCTGGCTGGCGGTGACGCTGGCGGCGGTGGTGGCCAAGCGCTGACCCGTAGCCCGGATGGAGCGCAGCGTAATCCGGGGCCTGCGTCTGCGGCACGAACCCGGATTACACTTCGCTCCATCCGGGCTACATGTCAGGCATACTTTGCGCTGCCCCCGCCAATCGGATAGAACGCGGCCCGACAGTCCCGCCAGCGAGATCCGCCTCATGACCGACATCTCCCCGCTCGACCAGGCCCGCATCCTGTCCGAAGCGCTGCCGCACATGCAGCAGTATGACGAGGAAACCATCGTCATCAAATATGGCGGCCATGCCATGGGCGACGAGGAGACGGCGAAGAACTTTGCCCGCGACATCGTGCTGCTGGAGCAGACCGCGATCAACCCGGTGGTGGTCCATGGCGGCGGGCCGCAGATCGCGACCATGCTCAAGCGCCTCGGCATCCAGTCGGAGTTCGCAGCAGGCCTGCGCATCACCGATGCGGCGACCATCGAGATCGTCGAGATGGTGCTGGCCGGCTCCGTCAACAAGCAGATCGTCGGCTACATCAACGAAGCCGGCGGCAAGGCCGTGGGACTCTCGGGCAAGGACGCCAACATGGTGAAGGCGTCGAAGACGACGCGCACCATCGTCGATCCGGGCTCGAACATCGAGAAGGCGATTGATCTCGGCTTCGTCGGCGACCCCGAGAAGGTCGACCTCACGCTGCTGAACCAGCTGATCGGCTACGAGCTGATCCCGGTGCTGGCGCCACTCGCGACCTCGAAGGAAGGCCAGACGCTGAACGTCAACGCCGACACCTTTGCCGGCGCGGTCGCCGGCGCGCTGAAGGCAAAGCGCCTGCTGCTGCTCACCGACGTGCCGGGCGTGCTCGACAAGTCGAAGAAGCTGATCCCGCAGCTTTCGGTGAAGGACGCGCGAAAACTGATCGCCGACGGCACCATTTCCGGCGGCATGATTCCGAAGGTCGAGACCTGCATCTACGCGCTCGAACAGGGCGTGGAGGGCGTCGTCATCATCGACGGCAAGATGCAGCACGCGGTGCTGCTCGAGCTGTTCACCAACCAGGGCACGGGGACGCTGATCCACAAGTGATGGGCTGGACGCATCGACGAAAGAACGTCATGGCCGGGCCTGTCCCGGCCATCCACGATCTTTCTCGCGGCGCAGACGTGGATGCCCGGGTCAAGCCCGGGCATGACGAAACGAGAATGCAGCAACGCCGTCGTTCTCCATTGACCCGCTTCCTGATGACGCTGCCGGCCGCGGCCGTCTCGTTCCTGTTCTCCTCCGCGCCGGCCTTGGCCGACCTCAAGATCTGCAACCGCATGTCCTATGTCGTCGAGGCCGCGATCGGCATCGACGACAAGGCGGCGACCGCGACGCGCGGCTGGTTCCGGATCGATCCCGCCACCTGCCGCGTGGTGGTGCAGGGCACGCTGACCGCCGACCGCATCCTGCTCAATGCCCGCGCGCTCGGCGTCTATGGCGCCTCGCCGATCCCGCAGAACGGCAGCGACATGCTGTGCGTCGCCCAGGACAATTTCGTCATTGCGGCTGCGCGGCAATGCCGCAGCGGCCAGACCCAGGCCGCCTTCACGCAAGTGACGCCGACGCAAGGCGACGACGGCAATCTGGTGACGTATCTTGCCGAGGATTCCGAATATGACGATGAGCAGGCGCGCCTCGCCGGCATCCAGCGGCTGCTGGTGATCATCGGTTATGACGTCGGCGCGATCGACGGTGTCGACGGACCGAAGACGCAAGCAGCACTGGCTGCGTTCCTGAAGAGCCGCGGGCTCTCGTCCGACGCCGTGTCGTCGCCGAATTTCTTCAAGACCATGGTCGATGCGACGCAGACGCCGTCGCCGAGCGGCCTGACCTGGTGCAACGACACCCCGCACAAGGTGATGGCGGCGATCGCCACCGACGACGGCAAGTCGGTGACGAGCCGCGGCTGGTACCGCATCGACCCCGGCAAATGCCTGCACCCCGACGTGAGCGGCCAGCCGAAGCAGACCTTCAGCTTCGCGGAAGCCGTCGATGCCGACAACCGCGCCATCAAGCTGAAGGACAAGCCGCTGAACTGGGGCGGCGACCGGCAGCTCTGCACGCGCGAGACCAAGTTCGAGACCGTTGAGCAGACCGATTGCGGCGCGCGCGGGTTTGCAGCGATGGGTTTTGGCGCGGTGGACATGTCGAGCGGCGGCAGGACGCTGCGGTTTGCGATGCCGTGATGGCGGTGGTGTGATCGTGCCGGTGCCACGCATTCCGCCGTCGTCCTGGCGAAAGCCAGGACCCATTACCCCAGGATTGGGTTTGGCGAAGAACGACGACCAGAGTGCCCCAATGATCGGTCACGGAGTATGGGTCCTGGCTTTCGCCAGGACGACGATTGAGGGCGGAGCCGCCGCCTCGGTCAACGGATAGAGAGCCTTGATGAACCCACCCCGCACCTTTGCCCATGTCGATACCTGGGTATTCGACCTCGACAACACGCTGTATCCGCATCACGTCAATCTGTGGCAGCAGGTCGATGCGCGGATCGGGGAGTTCGTCTGCAACTGGCTGAACGTCGGGCCAGAGGAAGCGCGCAATATCCAGAAGGATTATTACCGGCGCTTCGGCACCACCATGCGCGGCATGATGACCCTGCATGGCGTGCACGCCGACGACTATCTCGCCTACGTCCACAAGATCGACCATTCGCCGCTGGAGCCGAATCCGGCGCTCGGTGCGGCCATCGCAAAACTGCCGGGGCGCAAGCTGATCCTGACCAACGGCTCGGTCGACCATGTCGAGGCGGTGCTGGCGCGGCTCGGCCTCGCCGCGCATTTCGACGGCGTGTTCGACATCATCGCCGCCGGTTTCGAGCCCAAGCCGGCGGCGCAGACCTACCGGAAATTCCTCGGCGACCATGCGGTCGATCCGACCCGGGCCGCGATGTTCGAGGACCTCGCCCGCAACCTCACCGTTCCCCACGAGCTCGGCATGACCACGGTGCTGGTGGTGCCCGACGGCACCAAGGAAGTGGTGCGCGAGGACTGGGAGCTGGAGGGCCGCGATGCCGCCCATGTGGACCATGTCACGGACGATCTGGCGGGGTTCTTGGCGGGGCTGTGGCCTCCCAGGTAGCTGTCATACCCCGCGAAAGCGGGGTATCCAGTAATCACTGCTGTCTCGATTCATCACGACCGCCGCGGCGTACTGGATCACCCGCTTTCGCGGGTGATGACAGCGAACCTAGCTTGACTCTCCCCCGCCAAATCCCGAAAAAGCGCCCAATCCATCAAAATTCCCATTCCCTAGAGGAAATCCCGATGTCCCTGTCCGCCCTCGAATCCACCATCAACAGCGCCTTCGACGCGCGTGACGGCATCTCGACCTCGACCAAGGGCGAGGTGCGCGAGGCCGTGGACCAGGTGCTGGAGACTCTGGACAAGGGCGAGGCGCGCGTTGCCGAGCGCGGGGCCGACGGCAAGTGGAAGGTCAATCAGTGGCTGAAGAAGGCCGTGCTGCTGTCCTTCCGCCTCAACGACATGGGCGTCATTCCCGGCGGTCCCGGCAAGGCGACCTGGTGGGACAAGGTGCCCTCGAAGTTCGAAGGCTGGGGCGAGAACCGTTTTCGCGATGCCGGTTTTCGCGCAGTGCCGGGCGCCGTCGTCCGCCGCTCGGCCTTCATCGCCAAGAACGTCGTGCTGATGCCGTCCTTCGTCAATCTCGGCGCTTATGTCGATGAGAGCACCATGGTCGATACCTGGGCCACCGTCGGCTCCTGCGCGCAGATCGGCAAGCGCGTGCACATCTCCGGCGGCGCCGGCATCGGCGGCGTGCTCGAGCCGCTCCAGGCCGAGCCCGTGATCATCGAGGACGATTGCTTCATCGGCGCGCGCTCCGAGGTCGCCGAAGGCGTGATCGTGCGCAAGGGCGCGGTGCTGGCCATGGGCGTGTTCCTGGGCGCCTCGACCAAGATCGTCGACCGCGACACCGGCGAGGTCTTCATCGGCGAAGTGCCCGAATATTCGGTGGTGGTGCCCGGCGCGCTGCCCGGCAGGCCGATGAAGAACGGCCATATCGGCCCGAGCACCGCCTGCGCCGTGATCGTCAAGCGCGTCGACGAGCGCACGCGGTCCAAGACCAGCATCAACGAGCTGCTGCGGGATTAAAACTCTCTCCTCCCCCTCTCCCCGCTTGCGGGGAGAGGGTTGGGGTGAGGGGGAGTCTCCGCGGGGACGGCGACAGACGAGTTCGCGGAGACTCCCCCTCACCCGGATTGCATCTTCGATGCAATCCGACCTCTCCCCGCAAGCGGGGAGAGGTGACTTGCGGCACCAGCCTGCCTCATCGAACCCACCCTCCCTCCATCGCGACCAATCACCAGGCGGCCACTACCGCCTGGAACCTTCGCCATGGACTGGACCTGGTACCTCCTCCGCTTCGACGGCCGCATCAACCGCGCTCTGCTGTGGCAGGCGCTGCTGATCGTCGCGCTGCTCGCGGCCCTGCTCGGCGTGATCGGTCAGGTGATCCATCTCATCGACGCCGAGGGGGCATTGAAGTTGTCGCTGAAGCTCGATTTCGACTTCGGCCTCGACGACCTCTTCAAGCTGGTCGATCCCCGGGCCTATCGCCCGCTTTCGTCCCTTGATCGCACGAACCTGGTCCTGAAGGCGTTCGGCTTGTCGCTGTTCCTCTGGATCTATCTCGCGACTGCGATCAAGCGGCTGCATGATCGCGACAGGCGCGGCTGGTGGCTCGTTCTGTTCTTCTTCCTGCCCGGCCTATACAGCCAGTTCTCGGACCTGCTGCCGGACTCCACCTGGATGCTTCCGTTCTGGCTGGTCGCGTCCATCCTGTGGCTGTGGGGATTTGTCGAGATGTTCATTATGCCCGGCAGCGTCGGCGATAACCGGTTCGGTCCTGATCCATTGGCCGAGACCGAGGACGTCCCTTCCCCTGCGAAAAGCTGGGACCAGCAGAGCGAGATCGAATTTGTCCCGCCCAGCGCTAGCCCACCCGGCGGCATGCATGTTAAGCGGGGCGCATGACCGATGCTCTCTCCATTGCCCGCGATCTCATTCGCTGCCCCTCGGTAACCCCGGCCGATGCCGGCGCACTCGGGGTGCTTGAAAACGCCCTCAACGCAGCCGGCTTCACCTGCCACCGCGTGACGTTCAGCGAGCCCGGCACTGCCGACGTCGACAATCTCTATGCGCGGATCGGCAGCCAAGGCCCGCACATCACCTTCGCCGGCCACACCGACGTGGTGCCGCCGGGCGACGAGAGCGCCTGGAGCGTCGGCGCATTCTCCGGCGAGGTGAAGGACGGCTTCCTGCACGGCCGTGGCGCGGTCGACATGAAGGGTGGCATCGCCTGCTCGGTCGCCGCGGTGCTGGAGCATCTCGCCGCCAACGGTGGCAAGCCGCGCGCCGACGGCACGGGTTCGATCTCGTTCCTGATCACCGGCGACGAGGAAGACGTCTCCATCAACGGCACCATCAAGCTCTTGAAATGGGCCGCCGAGCGCGGCGAAAAATTCGATCATTGCGTGCTGGGCGAGCCCTCCAATGTCGAGACGCTCGGCGACACCATCAAGGTCGGCCGCCGCGGCTCGCAATCCGGCACGCTGTATGTCGACGGCGTGCAGGGCCATGTCGCCTATCCGCACCGCGCCTCCAATCCGGTGCCGGACATTTCGCGATTGATCGTCGCCATCTCCGACGAGCCGCTCGACCATGGCAGCGCGCAATTCCAGGCCTCCAATCTCGAGTTCACCTCGGTCGACGTCGGCAACAAGGCCAACAACGTCATCCCCGGCGAGGCCCGCGCAAAATTCAACATCCGCTACAACGACAACCACACCCAGGCATCCTTGCGCGAGCTGGTCGAGACGCGGCTGACAAAAGCCTGCGGCAACCGCATCCGCGC
Organism: Bradyrhizobium sp. WSM2254; assembly: GCF_000472645.1. NCBI lineage: Bacteria > Pseudomonadati > Pseudomonadota > Alphaproteobacteria > Hyphomicrobiales > Nitrobacteraceae > Bradyrhizobium > Bradyrhizobium sp. WSM2254. The sequence goes on from NZ_AXAB01000009.1 coordinate 287,528, forward strand.
CCGCATCGTCTGGGAGCCGTCGAACTCCAACGTGTTCGTCACCAAGCCCGGCCCGTTTACCGATCTCGCGGTGTCGGCGATCGAGGAGGTGACGGGCCGCAAGCCGGAGCTGTCGACCTCAGGCGGCACCTCGGACGCACGCTTCATCTCCAGCTATTGCCCCGTGATCGAGTTCGGCCTGGTCGGCCAGACCATGCACCAGGTCAACGAGCGTGTGCCGGTGGTGGACCTGGAGAAGCTGACGAAAGTGTATCGGGGGATTTTGGCGCGGTATTTTGGGTAGGCTCTGATCGCCCCCAAACCCTCCGCCGTCATCGCCCGGCTTGATGTTCAGCCCGGGGACATGACCGACGGGTGTTCGGGGACATAGCCGACACATCATAGTGCACGGATTTGGCAGCGTGGGAGGCCAAGTCCATGCCCTGGCGAGAGGTGTCGGTGATGGATCAGCGGCGGGAGTTCGTTCGGCTTGCGATGCAGGAGGGAGCGAACCGACGGGAGCTCTGTCGACGGTTCAATATCCATCCCGACACAGGCTACAAATGGCTTGCACGATGGCAGGCCGACCAGAACATTGAGGACCGCTCACGGCGGCC